>CAIPBT010000105.1 GCA_903863375.1 uncultured Ferrovum sp. | reverse complement strand
GATGTCGAGGATCAGACTGACCCGATCGACCACGCGCACCCCGCAGGCCCGTTCCAGGTTGCGCTCCTGCGCCGGCGAAAGTTCGTGGTTGAAGATGATCAGGCCGGCGTTCAGGGCGCGTGCCACGTTGGCGATCTCTTCCACCTTGCCGCTGCCGGCATAGGTTTTCGGATCGGGCCGCTGACGCTTGCCCCCCACCGTGTCGGCCACCCGCAGGCCGGCACTGCGGGCAAGTTCCGCCAGTTCGGCCAGGCTGCCCTCGTAATCCGGATCGCCCAGATCGAGACCGACCAGCACGGCCAGGTCACCGGCGGTGCGCGTCAGTTCGCCTTCGAGATCGCCACCGCCATGCTTGTTCGGGTTGTTCAGGGTGTTCAGGCCTCGCTGCCGGAATCCGATGTGACATTGACCGGCCGTGCCGGCACCACCGTGCTGATGGCGTGCTTGTACACCATCTGCGTGACCGTATTCTTCAGCAGGACCACATACTGGTCGAATGACTCCACCTGCCCCTGCAGCTTGATGCCATTCACCAGGTAAATCGACACGGGAACGTGTTCCTTGCGCAGCGTGTTCAGAAATGGGTCTTGTAAGAGTTGCCCCTTGGCGCTCATCGGTGGTTCTCCGCGAATCCAGAATTTGGTTTAAGTACTGTATACAAAGTCTGACGCTGTTCCTAGCCAGTCGTTCCGCAATGGATTGACGCGAACAGCGGTCAGGGGTGTGCCTCAGGTGCCACCGAACAGTTTGCGACCGCGACGCCGGTTGCGACGTGCCTTGTTCTCTTCACGCTCCGTCAACGGGGCGGCCTTGCGCCCCTCGAAGGGGTTGAACCCTTGACGGAACTCGACACGCAATGGCGTGCCACGCAATTCGAAGTGGGTGCGGAAGGTGTTCTCGAGGTAGCGTTTGTAGGAATCCGGAACGTGATTGGTGGCGCTGCCGTGCACAATCACCAGCGGCGGATTCATGCCTCCTTGGTGAGCATAGCGCAGCTTGGGCCGGAACGGGCCGTTCTTTGGCGGCTGGTGCTGCGCCACCGCCGCCATCATGGCGCGCGTCAGCTTTGGGGTAGACAGCTTGGTGAAGGCCGCCGCATAGGCCGCATCAATCGACGGAAACAGCCCGTTCATGCCCTGCCCATGCAGGGCGCTGATGAACAGGTGCTGGGCAAAATCGAGGAATCCCAGCTTGCGCGAGAGCATGTTCTTGGTCACCTCGCGGTGATAGGTGTCCATGCCGTCCCATTTGTTGACGGCCAGCACCACCGCCCTGCCCTGTTCCAGCACGTGGCCGGCGATGTGCGCATCCTGATCGGAGATGTCCTGCTGGGCATCGACCACCATCACCACCACATTGGCATCTTCAATCGCCTGCAGGGTCTTGATCACCGAAAACTTTTCAATCGCCTCGAATACCTTGCCGCGGCGGCGCACGCCGGCGGTGTCAATCAGCGTGTAGGTGCGTTCGCCGCGCTGGAAATCGATGTAGATGCTGTCGCGGGTGGTGCCGGGCTGGTCGAAGGCGATCACGCGATCCTCGCCGAGCAGGGCATTGACGAGGGTGGACTTGCCGACGTTGGGCCGCCCCACAATCGCAATGCGCGGATTGCGCGGCCGGTCGTCGTCGGCTTCCGGCTCGGGTTCGTACCCGGCCAGCACCAGTTCCATCAGTTCCTCGATGCTGTCGCCGTGTGCGCCGGAAATGGCGCACGGTTCGCCGAGTCCCAGTTCGTGGAACTCGGCCGTGACCACCCCATGACGCATGCCCTCGGCCTTGTTGACCGCGAGCACCACCGGCTTGCCACGCTTGCGCAGCACCTCGGCAATCTGCTTGTCGCCATGGGTCAATCCCTGGCGCGCATCGGTCAGGAACACGATGCGGTCGGCTTCGTCGATCGCCTGCAGCGTCTGCCGGGCCATCTGCTTGAGAATGCCATCGTCGGTCTTTGGCTCGAATCCACCGGTATCGACAACGAAGTACTTGAGATCGCCCAGCTTTGCCTTGCCGTAATGGCGGTCGCGGGTGAGGCCAGGCAGGTCGGCCACCAGCGCGTCGCGGGTGCGGGTCAGGCGGTTGAACAGGGTGGATTTGCCCACATTGGGGCGTCCCACCAGGGCGATGGTTGGCAGCATGCGGCAGGATTCCTCAGGGCATCGGGAAGGCGTACAGCCCGCCGTCGCGAGTTTGCACCAGCACACCATCGCCAAGAAAAACCGGCTGCTGGTTCAGGCTGGACCCATCGGTGGCGCCACGCGCCACCAGCTTGCCGTCGCTGCGCTCCAGCCAGTGCACATAGCCTTGCAGGTCGCCGGTCACCACCGTGCCGGCTGCGGCCACGGCACCGATCAGGCGTCGACCGCTCAGGGTGTCATTTTTCCAGGCTGGACTGCCGGTGGTGCGGTCCCAAGCCGAGACCACGCCTTTTTCATCGCCGACGTAGACCCGGCCGCTGTCGGCGGCCAGGCCGCTGACGCTGGAGGTCTCGCGGGACCACAGCGGATTGCCCGTGCTGGCATCGAAACAGGCCACCCGTCCCTGATAGCTGGCGGCACACACGTCGCGTTCTCCCGTCACCGGGGTGCCGGTCACATCGGCGACGCGCTCCAGCTCGGTTGCGCCCCGTGGGATGGCCACCACGGCCTCCCAGCCGACCTTGCCCTTGTCCGTGGTCAACGCCAGCAACTTGCCGCCGGGCATGGCCAGGAACAGGGCACCGCGCCCGGCCGTGGCACTGCTCGCCCGGTACAGCGTGAGCGGTGGCAGGCTGCGCTCAAGCATCCAGCGCCGCTTGCCGGTGGCGAGGTCAAGTCCCAGCAGCTTTCCGTCGCCTGTACGCGCCACCACCACGTCGTCGCTGATCAGCGGCGGTGCGCTGATGGCGCTGCCCCCGGTAGCCATGCGCCACTGCTCATGGCCGTCTTCGTCAAACAGGATCACCTGACCGGTCTGGGTGCCCAGTGCAACATGGTGCGCCCCGGCGCCAACCCCGCCCGAGAGCCGGGTGTTGACGCTGCCCTTCCACAGCACGCTGCCACTGGTGGCATCCAGCGCTTCGAGGTCGCCCGACGTGCGCGCCACATAGACGCGGCCATCGCTCACCCCAGGAGCCAGCGGGATGCCGCTGTCAGAAAAATCGACATGCCAGCGCGGCGACAACTGGCGCAGCGACGCATCGCTCTTCAGGGGCGGGATGACGTGTTCGGTCGACCCGAACAGGCTGCAGCCCGCCACCCCGGCAGTCAGAAGCAGCAGGGCGGCACGCCCGGCCAGCGTGGCTTTCCGGAAAGCGGCCATCACTTGCTGCCTTCCGCCGCGGCGGCCTTGGGTGCCGGGGTATCGCCTCCCAGCGCATCGACCTTGGTCTGCAGGCCTGCCTTCAGCGGACTGCTGCCCTCGGCCGTTTCCAGCGCGCTGCGGTAGGCAGCCCGTGCCTCAACCACCTTGCCCTGCGCCAGCAGGATGTCGCCACGACGGTCCCCGGCCAGGGTGGCAAAGCCGGCGTCCACGCCGGTGGCCAACAGGGCGAGCGCCGGATCGTATTTCTGCTGATCGGCGAGCAGGCCGGCCAGCCGGATGCGCGCGAGCGACACCAGTTCCGCCTCACTGGCGTGATCCACCACCCACTGCAATTCGACCTGCGCTTCGGCCTTCTTGTCGGCATTGGCCAGCGCCACAGCAGCCATCAGGGCCGCGCGCGACGCAAAGGGCGAGTGCGGGCTGGCCGTCTCGAGGGTGCGCGCCGCAGCCTGGATCTTCAGCGGGTCGCCCTGGGCTGCCGTGCTGGCCTGCTGGAAGGTCAGGAACTGGTTGGCGGCCTGATCGGCCTGGCTCGCCTTCCACGACTTCCAGCCGGTGATGCCGGCGTACAGCACCAGCCCGGCCAAGGCCGCCATCACCACCTGATTGCGGTTTTCCTTCCACCAGCCCTTGAGGGCGTCAATTTTTTCCTGCTCTTCGAGATCGTACATTGCAGCTTCCTGGCAAAAAGGGAAGGCTCCGGCGCGCGCCGTGCACCTTCCAGGCAAAAAACGGTTGGATCAGCCGGAACGGCCGGTATCTGCCGGGGCAGTCACGCACCAGCGCGCCGCGGTGGCCGCGAGGTCGCCCCAGGCGACCTCGGTCTGCTCACCCTGACCGCGCAGGGGCTTGACGGTGACGGCCTGCCGGCCTGCCTCTTCCTCCCCGACGATGACACAGATTGCGGCGCCGCTGGCATCGGCGCGCTTGAGCTGCGACTTGAAACTGCCGCCACCGGCGTGAAACAGGGTACGCCATCCAGCGTCGCGCAGGGATTCGGCCACGCGCAGCGCGTACGCTGCCAGTTCGCCGCCGCTGCAGGCCAGATAGACGTCCGGTGCCGGCGCGGGCAGCGCCCCGTGCGCTTCCTGGCGCAACAGCAGCAGCCGTTCCATGCCCATCCCGAATCCAGCGGCGGCGGTCGGTTTGCCACCCAGTTGCGGAATCAGCCCGTCATAGCGCCCGCCTGCACAGATGGTGCCCTGCGCGCCCAGCGCCGTGGTTACCCACTCGAACACCGTCGCATTGTAGTAGTCCAGGCCACGCACCAGCCGAGGATTGACGCGGAAAGCAATGCCGGCGGCGTGCAGCATGCCCTGCAGGGCCTCGAAATGCTGGCGCGACGCATCGTCGAGATCGTCGAGCAGCTGCGGTGCCGCCTCAATCATCGCCTGCATCGCCGGGTTCTTGCTGTCGAGGATGCGCAGCGGGTTGGTGTGCAGCCGGCGGCGCGCTTCCTCGTCGAGCAGCTCATGATGGCCTTCCAGGTACGCGATCAGGCGTTCGCGGTGCCGCTGGCGCGCCTCCGGCGCCCCAAGGCTGTTGATCTGCAGCTCGACCGGCGGCAGGGCAAGCTGTTTCCAGAGCCTGGCGGTCATCAGGATCAGTTCGGCATCGATGTCCGGCCCGGCGAACCCCAGGGCTTCGGCACCACATTGATGGAACTGGCGATATCGTCCCTTTTGCGGACGCTCATGGCGGAACATCGGCCCCATGTACCAGAGGCGCTGCGGTCCCGGATACAACAGGTTGTGCTGCAGCACCGCGCGCACCGACGAGGCAGTGGCCTCCGGCCGCAGGGTTAGCTTTTCCCCGTTCAGGCTGTCTTCGAAGCTGTACATCTCCTTCTCGACAATGTCGGTCACCTCGCCGATCGAACGGGTGAACAGCGCCGTCGGTTCGAGCAGCGGCGTGCGCAGCTGGCGATAGCCATAGCTTGCCAGCCAGGCGCGCAGCGTGTCCTCAAGAAACTCCCACTCGTGCGATACATCCGGCAGGATGTCATTCATCCCGCGTACTGCCTGAAACAGCTGGCTCATCCTGACTTTCCGTACCGCTTTTCCACGTAATCGATGACCAGTGCCTGGAATTCCTCGGCAATCTGGTCGCCCTTCAGAGTCTGCGCCCGCTCGCCGTCGATATAGACCGGCGCCACCGGACGCTCGCCCGAGCCCGGCAGGCTGATGCCGATGTCCGCCAGCTTGCTCTCGCCGGGACCGTTCACCACGCACCCCATCACCGCCACATTGAGATTCTCCACCCCCGGGTAGCGTTCCCGCCATTCCGGCATGCTGTTGCGCAGGAAGGACTGGATGCGATCGGCCAGCTCCTGGAAATAGGTGCTGGTGGTACGGCCGCAGCCAGGGCAGGCCGTGACCAGCGGCGTGAAGGAGCGCAGGCCCATGGTTTGCAGCAGTTCCTGCGCCACCACCACTTCGCGCGTGCGGTCGCCGCCCGGCTCGGGGGTGAGCGAAATGCGGATGGTGTCGCCGATGCCTTCCTGCAACAGCACCCCGATGCCAACGCTGGATGCCACCACGCCTTTGGTGCCCATGCCGGCCTCGGTCAGCCCCAGATGGAGGGGATGGCGCGTGCGGGCGGCCAGGTTGCGATAGACGGCGATCAGGTCCTGCACGCCACTGACCTTGCAGGACAGGATGATGCGGTCCTCCGGCAGACCGATCTCGACCGCCTTGGCGGCGCTTTCCAAGGCCGAGGTGATCAGCGCCTCGCGCATCACCGCGTCGGCGGCCTGTGGCGCATGGCTGGCGGCATTGGCATCCATCAGACGCGCCAGCAGCTCCTGGTCGAGGCTGCCCCAGTTCACGCCGATGCGTACCGGCTTGTCGAGACGGCAGGCCGTCTCAATCAGGAAACCGAACTGGTCGTCGCGACGCTTGCCCGCGCCGACGTTGCCAGGATTGATGCGGAACTTCGCCAGGGCTTCGGCACAGGCCGGATGTTCCTGCAGCAGGCGGTGCCCGTTGAAATGGAAATCGCCCACCAAGGGGACGTCCAGACCCACCCGGGCGAGACCATCCCGGATATGCGGCACGGCGGCAGCCGCTTCACTGGTGTTGACCGTGATGCGGACCATCTCCGAACCTGCCCGGGCCAGCTGGGCAACCTGCTGGATGGTGGCCGGAATGTCGGCCGTGTCGGTATTGGTCATCGACTGGACCACCACTGGCGCCCCACCACCGACAGGAATCTTGCCGACGTGGACGCGCAGGGTGGAATGACGGACAGGAAGGGCTATCGGCATGGTCGGCACTCCGCTCTTCGATTCGGGGATCGTGGCATTGAAAATTCAGTCCGGATGGGGTGGCCGTGGATGCAGGCGTCAGGCAGGGCGGGCGACGGTCAGGACAGGGATCGGTCGAGGCAGCAACCGGGCGGCTCAGGGATGACGGCTGCCGGGATCCAGCGACAGCTTCGCCACCGTGTCCTGGATATGCCCGGCCAGATCGACCGGATCGCCGTCGAACATCACCCGGGCCATGGCGGCATTGCCGAGCAGCACCTTGACGGGCGACGACACCGGCAGGTCCTTTTCCTCACCGGCATGCGCCATGCCCGAGAACAGCACCTTGCCGGCGCGGTCGCGAACTTCGACCCAACAGTCGCCGTCGAAACGGAGGCTGAGCGGCACCGCCGCGGTCGCGCTGGCAGTGGCAGAGGAACCAGCCGCAGGCGAGGCGGCCGCAGGCGACACCGCTGCCGGCGTGGTGTCGCGTGCCGCGACCGCCGGCGGAAGGGCCTTGGCCAGGGGCGGCAGCGGAATCGTCGGCAGCGCAGATGCCGGGGCGCCAGCCCCGGCCAACGTCGCCGTAGCGGTGCTGCTGGCCGCCGTATCGGCAGCGGGCGCCGAGCCACCGGCGGCGGTGTCGGCGGTGATGGTGGCCGCCGGACCGACGACGCCGGTCCCGCCGGATGCCGGTGCCGACGAACTGCCAGCCTCGGCCGGACGCGCCGGATCGGCAGGCGGCCCCTCGCCGACGGGCGCCGCCGTGACCGACGTGGCCTTGACCGGGAAACCGATCAGGCTGCCCAGGCGCAACAGGGGACCCTCGGTGTTGCGTACCACCAGTTCGCGTGCCTCGCGCAGGTGTTCCAGACGCAGCATCCCGCCCACCAGGCCGATCACCAACACCAGCACAGCAGCCACCAGCCAGCGGCGGTTGGATTGACTGCGCGTGCTCTCAATCGTCTTGCCGGTCTGTGGCAGCGGCAGCAGCATGGCCGGACGGACCGACAATTCCGGGGTTGCCTGGGCAACCGCCGCCATGGCGGCCGCTGGCGGAACATCGTCGAAGGCATCACCGGGCAAGCCCAGGGCACGCGCATAGTTGCGGACGAAGCCGCGCACGAAGGTTGCCGGCGGCAAGGCCGCCAGATCATCGGCCTCCAGCGCCGTCACCTGGGCCTGCGACAGACGCAGGCGTCCGGCCATGCCGGCCACGTCAAGGCCGGCCGCCTCGCGCGCCGCCCGCATGCGCGTGCCGCGCACCGGCACCAGGCTTGCTTCAGCCGAGGGCGGCAAGTGTTCAGGGACGACGCCGGCGTCAGGGGATGCGCCGTCCGGATTTGCCGAGGAAGCGGGATCACTCATGGGATTTCGGATCTGCCGGCGGCACCGTTCCGTCCTTTTGCTCGGTGTGGAATTTCTGCAGCATGGCCCGGTGTTCGGCGGCCTGTACGGGATCGGCCAGCGCCTGATCCAGTCGGATCATGGTCTCGAGCGTGGCCTTCGGTGGCGGCAGGGCGCGCAGCAGGGGGCGCAGCACTTCGCGTGCCTCGCCCGGGTGCTTGTCCTGCTCCAGGAGTTCGGCCAGTGCCGTGGCACTGGGCCCATCGGTCGGGGCCAGTTTCACTGCCCGCCGCAGATAAGCCAGGGCCGCCGGCATGTCGTTGCGTCGTCGCGCGCACTGGGCAGCGTTGTACAAGGCTTTCTCGGGCGTGCGATAGAGCGGGTCCTGCAGCACCGGCCCGAGGCGGCTCAGCCCCTCTTCCGGGCGGCCCCGGTCACACAGGAAATAGGCGTAGTTGTTGCCGATCTCGGGGTCGTTTGGCGCCAGGCGCAAGCCCTGGCGGAAACTGTCCTCGGCATCGCGGTCTTCGCGCAACGCCATGTAGGTCAGGCCGCGCAGGCTCCAGGCCGGCACATTGCCGGGCTCGACCTGCAGCGCCTCGTTGATTTCTTCCAGCACGATGGCATAGAGCGTACGGTCGTAATAGGCCGCTGCCAGCGCAACATGCGCCATGGCGCGTTCGTGCACCTCGGCCCGCTTGGCCGCCTCCTGGGCGGCCGCAGTGGGCTGCTGCCGGTTGGCGGTTTCCACGCCGTTGCGCAGGGTGGTGGTGCCGGTGCATGCACACACCAGCAAGGCCGCCAGCGCTGCCAGTAGGGGCATCGCCACGCGACTCATTGCAGCCCCTCGCGCTGCAGCCGCTCGGCTCGCCGGGACCGGTCCTGCACCTGACCTGCCAGCTGGCCGCAGGCGGCATCGATGTCATCGCCACGGGTACGCCTGACCGTGACCACATAGCCGGCCTGCATCAGCACATCGCGGAACCGCGCGATGGCATCCGGCCGCGAGCGCCGGTACTGGCTGCCGGGAAAGGGATTGAACGGAATCAGGTTGAACTTGCATGGCGTACCGGCCACCAGTTCCAGCAGTTCGTGCGCCTGCGCCGTGCTGTCATTGACCCCGTCGAGCATCACATATTCGAAGGTGACAAAGTCACGCGGAGCGGCTTCGAGATAGCGGCGACAGGCGGCCAGCAATTCGGCCAGCGGATATTTGCGGTTGATCGGCACGATGACATCGCGCAGCGCGTCGTTTGGCGCATGCAGGGAAACCGCAAGCGCCACCGGGTGACGGTCGCGCAGGCGGTCGAGCGCCGGCACGATGCCCGAGGTGGACAGCGTGACCCGGCGGCGCGACAGGCCGTAACCGAAATCGTCGAGCATGATGTCGAGTGCCGCATCCACGCACTCGAAATTGGCCAGTGGCTCGCCCATGCCCATCATCACCACATTGCTGATGATGCGTTCGCCTTTCGGATCGCGCCCCAGCGCACGGTTGGCCCACCACAGCTGTCCGATGATCTCAGCCGTGGTCAGGTTGCGGTTGAAACCCTGGTGGCCGGTGGAACAGAAGGTGCACGCCAGGGCACAGCCCACCTGCGACGAGACGCAGAGGGTGCCACGGTCACCTTCGGGAATGAAGACGGTTTCGATGGCATTGCCGGCCCCGACTTCCAGCACCCATTTGCGGGTGCCGTCTTCGGATGCTTGCGTATCCAGCAGCCGGGGCGGCGCGATCACCGCCCGGCCGGCGAGCTTCTCGCGCAGGCTGCGCGCGAGATCGCTCATGGCCGCAAAGTCGTCCTGGCCGTACAGATGAATCCAGCGCATCAGCTGTCGTGCCCGGAACCGCTTCTCGCCCAGGCTTTCGACAAACGCCTCCAGTTGGGCCAGATTCAGGTCGAGCAGATTGACGGCTTCGATGGCAGGTTCCATGACGGCGGCCTCGGACAGGACGGCAGTTTCCAGCTTAGCGGCTGTAGACGTTCAGTGCCGGGAAGAAATAGGCGATTTCCTGGGCGGCCGTTTCGGCAGCGTCGGAGCCATGCACGGCATTGGCATCGATGCTGTCGGCGAAGTCGGCGCGGATGGTGCCCGGCGCGGCCTTCTTCGGATCAGTGGCACCCATCAGGTCGCGGTTCTTCAGGATGGCACCCTCGCCTTCGAGGGCCTGCACCATGACGGGGCCGGAGATCATGAACTCGACCAGGTCCTTGAAGAAGGGACGCTCACGGTGAACCGCATAAAAACCTTCGGCTTCCTGACGCGACAGATGGATCATGCGGGCGGCAATCACCTTCAGGCCGGCCTGTTCGAAACGCGTGTAAATCTGGCCGATGACATTTTTGGCAACAGCATCGGGCTTGATGATCGAGAGGGTACGTTCCAGCGCCATGGGGACTCCGCTAAGGTGATGATTGACAAAGCCCTAAATTGTACCATGGGCATCTGCCCAACACCGCGCTGCTTTCAGGACGCGGCAGGCACCCACTCCAGCTGCCAGCCGGCCGAACCGGGGGGCGCGCGCCAGTCGGGTGCCGTGGCCACGCCCGCCACCGCCACCAGATCACGGCCGCAGTACACGCGCGGCAGCCACGCACGTCGCCAGGGCGGAATGCCCTGTTCCTGAAACAGCTTGCGCAACTGGCGATGGGGACCATCCGGATGGATCTGGACCTGGGCCTGCCCGATGTCCCAGTGCAGCGCCACCTCGCCGATCCCCTGCTGCAATGGGTGCGCCAGCAGTGGCAATGCCGGACCGCCTGGCGTCAGGAGCTGCCAGGAAGCAGGCACCCCGGATGCGGCGACCCGCGGCGAGTCGGCGGCAACCCGCGATAGGCCCACTGCCACCGGCGGCATGTCGACGGCAGCCCGCGGCAGGCCCGCTGCAAGCGGCGGCGAGTCGGCGGCGATCAGGCGCCAGCGCAGTGTGCCGCCCGCCAGCTGCAGCCCGATTCTGATCTCGGGCATTGTGGCGGCCTGTCCGAACAGTGCGGTCGGCACGATGGTGCCGGGCTGCGGTCCGCTCCACGCGCGTTCCAGCCAGAGCGACCCTGCCCAGCGCCGCAGGACCAGATCGGCCCAGGTTGCCGCCGGCAGGCGGTCACCGGCTGCTTCGAGCTGATCCAGCCAGGCATCCATGCGCGTGCCTGGCATCATCGGCAGGCCACGCTGCTGCAGCAGCCAACGCAACAGATTGCGTTGCCGGGGACGCGCCAAGGCCTGCCACTCGCACACCGAGCCGGGCAGCCGGGCCGGGTCCTGCCCGGATGCGCCGGTACCCGGGCAGGCGGCGGGCGCGGCGGGGGCGGGAGCGGGGGCGGCGGGCTCAGCCACGCCCTGCCCGAAGTGCGCCAGATCGGCTTCGGCCAGGGCGGTCAGCAGATGCTGTGCCTCGGCCGCCCAGGCGGCACTGCGTGCCAGCGATTGCCGCCATCCTGGAAACCGGCCCTGCAGGCCGGGGCCAATCACCGCCCGCAGGTAGTTGCGATCATGGCGCTGGTCGGCGTTGCTCGGATCCTCGATCCAGGTCAGTCCCTGCGCCCGCGCCCAGGCCAGCAGCACACTGCGTGGCAGGGTCAGCCAGGGCCGCCAGAGCCGGCCGTGCAAGGGATGCGAAGGGGGCACAGCCCCTTCACCCATGGCGGCCAGGCCAGCCGGACCAGCGCCGCGCAGCAGGGCCAGCAGCACGGTCTCGGCCTGATCGTCCGCATGCTGGGCGAGCACGATGCGGTCACCGGGCTGCGCGGCAAGCACGGCCAGGCGCGCCTGCCGGGCTGCCGCCTCCAAGCCCTCTGGCGGATCACGCGGCACCGTCACCCGTGCACAGACCAGATCCAGCCCCAGATGGCTGGCGTGTTGCTGACAGTGGGTCAGCCAGCCGTCGGCGGCCGGCTGCAGGCCATGATGCACATGGACCAGCGACAGGCTAAACGGCAAATCGCGCTGCGCCTGCAGCAGGGCATGCAGCAGGGCCGTGGAATCCAGACCACCACTCCAGGCCAGCACCAGATGCTGACCCGGCACTACCCCGCTGGCGTGCAGGGCCGCGCGCAGCACCTGCAGGGGCGCGTCGGCTGCCACGGCCAGGACCGGTCAGGCGATGGCCGTTTCCTTGTAGCGACCGTAGCTCATCAGGCGATCGTGGCGGCGTTTGATCAGGTCTTCCGGCGACAGGCCGTCGAGCACCTTGAACTGGTCCTGGATGGCCTTGCGTACCGATTGCATCACGGCCGCCGGATCCCGGTGCGCCCCACCGAGCGGCTCGGGGATGACCGTATCGACCAGGCCCAGGGATTTCAGCCGGGTGGCGGTGATGCCCAGTGCTTCCGCGGCGTCGGCAGTGCGCGCCGGGGTTTTCCAGAGAATCGCGGCGCAGCCTTCCGGCGAAATGACCGAGTAGATCGAGTACTGCAGCATCATGGTGGCATCGCCGACCGCCACCGCCAGGGCACCGCCCGAGCCGCCTTCGCCAATCACGGTGCAGATGATGGGCACCTTCAGGCCAGCCATTTCGAACAGGTTGCGACCGATTGCCTCTGACTGGCCGCGCTCTTCCGCGCCAATGCCGGGGTAGGCACCCGGGGTGTCGATGAAGGTCAGGATAGGCAGCCGGAACCGCTCCGCCAGGCGCATCAGGCGCAGGGCCTTGCGATACCCCTCCGGGCGGGCCTGTCCGAAATTGCGGTAGATGCGGTCTTTGGTGTCGCGTCCTTTCTGGTGGCCGATCACCATCACCGGCCGGCCATCAAAGCGGGCCAAGCCACCGACGATGGCCGCATCGTCCGCGAAGGAGCGGTCGCCGTGCAGTTCGTTGAAATCGGTCAGCATGCCCTCGAAGTAGTCGAGGGCGTAGGGACGCTGGGGGTGCCGGGCAACCTGGGCGATCTGCCATGCCGTGAGCTTGGCGTAGATGTCCTTGGCCAGGGCCTGGCTCTTTTTGTGCAGCCGGGCGATCTCCTGCGAGATGTCGACGGCCGAGTCTTCCTGCACAAAACGCAGTTCTTCAATCTTGGCTTCCAGCTCGCCGATCGGCTGCTCGAAATCGAGGAATTGGGTCTTCATGCGCGGGATCCTGCCATTGGAAATGGTGCGGTGATCGGCGATTATACGCCGGACGGCGATATCTTCGCCGATTGCCTGAACTTTTCCGGAAATCGCGCGTCATCTGTCTGCCGATCACAGAATTCGGCTTTCACACCAATCCTAAGGAGAACCCTCCCCATGATGCGCCAAATCGCCATCGCCACCGCCCTCATTCTGCCCACGCTGGCTCTGGCCGAGGCCCCCAAGACGCTGACCGTGACCAAGACCATCGACGTCAAGGCCGATGTCAAGAAGGTCTGGGAAGCCACCAAAGATTTCGACAGCCTGAACAAGTGGCATCCGGGGTTCTCGAAGGACGTGATCGTCAAGGGCAGCAACAACAAGCCGCACGCCGTGCGTGAACTGACCATCAAGGACGGCCCGAGCTTCACCGAAGAACTGCTGTCGTTCAACGAAGTCGCCCACACCTACACCTACCGCATCGTTGAGTCGCCGCTGCCGATCACCGGCTACAAGTCGATGTTCTCGGTGAAGCCGGGCAAGAACGGTATGACCACCGTGACCTGGACCGGCAAGTTCCAGCGCAAGAACACCAGCGCCAACCCGCCGGAAGCCGAGAGCGATGCCGGCGTGACCAAGCTGATCGAGGGTGTGTACGACGGTGGCCTGGCCAACGTCAAGAAGATGGTCGAGTAATCGCGGCCATCGGCGGTCGGTTCGACCGCCAGACAAAAATGCCCGGCAGAAGCCGGGCATTTTTTTTCGCCGTCACCGCTGGTGGTCGCGCGCTCAGCCGCCCAGGTAGGCCCAGGACACGAGTCCGACCGCGATCGCAGCCGAACTGATCGCCGGCACCAGCAACCAGCGCTGGCGGGTCAGCGCGGTGACGGACGCCAAGGCAATGGCGATCTGGATGGCGCTCATGGCCTGCGCCAGACGGACATGCGGCACCAGCATATGGTCGCTCTCGCCATCGGCCTCGGCCGACTTGCGGTCGAGCTCTTCGGCCTTGGCCTTGATCTCTTTCTTTTCCGCGTTGTAGCGGTCTGCCTCTTTCTGATACTCGGCCCGCTTTTCCACCGGCGCGAGAGAGGCGGCCATTTCCATCAGGTGGGCCTTGGTGCTTTTGGACTGATAGAACGCCCACTGATCGGAGGCGTGGGCCTTCAGCAGCACCGCCTCATTCTTGAACAGCAGGGCCTCGTTCTGGGTATGACCACCCAGGTAGCCGACCACTGCGCCCCCGGCCGCCAGCACGGCGGTGAACACGGCAATCTGCAGGGAAAGGTTGTCGCCGTGTTCGGCCTGGTGTTCCAGCGCATGATCGTGCGCGCCATGTACGTGCAAGCCTTCTTCCGACATGACTCAGCCTTCCGCCTGGGCGCGACGACGGGCGCGCACGGCAAGGGCCAGCGCTTCCAGGGCACCTTCGGTCTGTTCCCAGCTGATGCACCCGTCGGTGATGCTCTGGCCATAGGTCAACGTGCAACCCGGCACCAGGTCCTGCCGGCCGGCCACGAGATGACTCTCGATCATCACGCCAGAGATGCGCTGATCGCCACCGGCAATCTGCCCGCACACGTCAGTGGTCACCGCGAGCTGCTTCTGCGGGTCTTTCTGGCTGTTGGCATGGCTGAAGTCGATCATGATGCGCGGCGCCAGGCCGGCGGTGGTCAGTTCCTTGGCCGCCGCTTCCACGCTGGCCGCGTCGAAGTTGGTGGTCTTGCCGCCACGCAGGATGACATGGCAGTCCTCGTTGCCTTCGGTGGCCACGATGGCGGAATGACCGCCCTTGGTCACCGACAGGAAATGGTGGGGCTGCCGGCTGGCGCGGATGGCATCCACCGCAATGCGCAGGTTGCCGTCGGTACCGTTCTTAAATCCGACTGGACACGACAGGCCGGATGCCAGTTCGCGGTGCACCTGGCTTTCGGTGGTGCGCGCCCCGATCGCCCCCCAGCTGATCATGTCGGCGAGATACTGTGGGGTGATCAGGTCGAGAAACTCGGTGCCCGCCGGAATGCCCATCTCGTTCAGATCGAGCAGCAGGCGGCGCGCGATGCGCAGGCCGTCATTGATGCGGAAGCTGCCATCCAGCTGTGGATCGTTGATCAGGCCCTTCCAGCCCACGGTGGTGCGTGGTTTTTCGAAGTACACGCGCATCACCACCACCAGGTCATCGGTGAGCCGCTCACGCAGACGCTTCAGCCGGCTGGCATATTCCATGGCGGCGTTGACGTCGTGAATCGAACAGGGCCCGACCACCACCAGCAGGCGGTCGTCTTCGCCGTGCAGGATGCGGTGAATGTCGCGGCGCGTGTCGTAGGTAAGCTCATTCGCCCGGTCGCTCGCCGGAAACTCCCGGAACAGGTGGCTGGGGGGCGCGAGTTCCTTGATCTCGCGGATACGGACATCGTCGGTCTGATGCAAAACGGACTCCATGCGGCACATTCCCGGGCGCCCAAGCGCCACTCAACAATCCATCAATCCGCCAGTATAGCAAACCCGGCTACGGCGGCTTCCCGATCAGGCGGTGCCGCCCACCGTCAGGCCGTCGATCCGCAGCGTAGGCTGACCCACGCCAACGGGCACGCTTTGCCCTTCCTTGCCACACACCCCGACCCCGGCATCCAGCCGCATGTCATTGCCGATCATGCTGACCCGGGTGAGGACATCGGGACCATTGCCGATCAGGGTGGCGCCCTTGACGGGACGGGTGAGCCGTCCGTCCTCGATCAGCCAGGCCTCGGCGGTCGAAAACACGAACTTGCCACTGGTGATGTCCACCTGGCCACCGCCGAAATTGCTGGCGTACAGGCCGTTCTTGACCGATGCGATGATCTCTTCCGGGGCATGGCTGCCGCCCAGCATGTAGGTGTTGGTCATGCGCGGCATCGGCAGGTGCGCGAAGGATTCGCGCCGGCCATTGCCGGTCAGCGGCATCTGCATCAGGCGGGCATTCAGGCTGTCCTGGATGTAACCGCGCAGGATGCCGTCCTCGATCAAGGTGGTGCAGTGGGTGGGATTGCCTTCATCGTCGATGTTGAGCGAGCCGCGTCGGCCCTGCAGGGTGCCATCGTCCATCACAGTCACGCCCGGCGCCGCCACGCGCTCGCCGATGCGCCCGGCGAAGGCCGAACTGCCCTTGCGGTTGAAGTCACCCTCCAGACCATGCCCGATCGCCTCATGCAGCAGGATGCCGGGCCAGCCCGGCCCGAGCACCACCGTCATGTTACCCGCCGGTGCCGGACCGGCATCCAGATTGGTCAGGGCCTGCCCCACGGCCTGGCGGGCGTATTCCTCCAGCACGGCCGGAGTGAAATAGCGGTAATCGCTACGGCCGCCGCCGCCAGCACTACCCGACTCGCGCCGGCCGCCCTGCTCCACGATCACCTGCAGGGACAGGCGCACCAGGGGACGCACATCGGCCGCCAGCGCGCCATCACTACGCGCCACCAGCACCAGCTCAAACTCGCCGGCGAGACTGGCCAGCACCTGGGTGATGCGCGGATCTAGCGCACGTGCCATCGCTTCGACCTGCTCCAGCAACGCGATCTTGGCGCTGTCGGGCAGGCTGGCCAGGGGATCCTGGCGGCTGTAGAGCGCGCCACCCGTTTGCAGGCGTGCGAGCGCCGCACTGCCCTGCCCCCCCTGCCGCCCGATGGCACGGGTGGCCTCGGCCGCCTTCTGCAGCGCCATCAGGCTGATGTCGTCGGAATAGGCAAAGGCGGTGCGCTCCCCACTGACCGCGCGAACGCCAACGCCCTGTTCGATGTGAAAGCTGCCCGACTTGACCGCGCCTTCCTCAAGACTCCATCCCTCCGACCGGCTGTACTGGAAATACAGGTCGGCAAAATCGACATCCCGGCCCAGGATGTGGCCCAGTACGCCATCGAGCCGGGCCAGATCGAGCCCATACGGCGTCAGCAGCTGCGCCTGGGCCATCTCGAAGGCTTCGCCAGGCAGGGCCAAGCCGGCGGCAGCGGGGGCAGCCACACTGGCGGCAGTGGACGGGGCAGCAGGATGATTCATCAGGAAGCACTCTCAGGCAGTTTGGTAGGAACAGGCGCCGGAGCGACCTGCAGGATGCGGTGCTGCAGGGCGGGCAGGCTGGCACGCCACGAGGTCACCCGGGCAGGGTCGATGTCAGCGACCACGCAGCCCGGCCCCTTCGGCAGACAGGCCAGCACCTCACCCCAGGGATCGACAATCATCGTCGATCCGAAGGTTTCGCGCCCGGAAGCGTGACGACCACCCTGCCCGGGCGCGATCACATAGGCAAGGTTTTCCACGGCCCGGCTGCGCAGCAGCAGTTCCCAATGGGCCAGCCCGGTGGTCTGGGTAAAGGCGGCGGGGGCAAAGATCAGGTCCGGCTCGGCCATCGCCCGGTACAGCTCCGGAAAGCGCAGGTCATAGCACACTGACAAGCCCCAGCGACCAAACGGGGTATCGAAGGCGACCACCGACTGGCCCGCCTCGATGGTTCGGGACTCGTCGAACTGGTCGGCGCCACGCCGGAAACCGAACAGATGGATCTTGTCGTAACGCGCGCGCTGCACCCCCGTCGGATCGAATACCAGGCAGGTATTGCGCACCCGCTGCGCATCGCTGCTGGCGAGCGGCAGCGTGCCGCCCACGATCCACAGACCCAGCGATTGCGCCGACGCTGCCAGAAAGTCCTGGATCGGTCCCGCGCCAGGCTGCTCACGCACGGCCACCTTGTCGGTATCCGCCAGTCCCATGATCGCAAAGTACTCGGGCAGGGCCGCCACCTGCACACCAGCGGCGGCCGCTTCGGCGAGCAGCTCGCGCGCCTGGGCCAGGTTGTCGGCCACGTGCGGACTGCTGACGAATTGCAGGGCCGCCACCTTGAAGGGTTGTGATTGCTCAAACATGGTCAGGGCACTCCGGCTTGCGCGAGAGGGGGCAGACGCGATCGGCCAAGGGCGCCGGCGGGCGTCACCCCCGACTTGTCGACCGGCGCCGGTTCGCGGCGCAGCGGGGTGACCTGCGGATCATCCCAGGTACCGGTGACGTGGTATTCGAAGGTGAGAATCTTGTCGATGGGGTCTTGCAGCAGCTTTTGCAAGGCATAGGCCGCCGCCCCGGCCACCGGTCCACCGATCACCGTGCTGGCCACGGCCACGCCGTTGCCGACGGCGGGACTGACGCGGACGGACAGGTCCTGCGTTTCCTGCACCAGCGAAGTCTGTCCGCGCAGGAAAACCCGGGCCGCCGGCCCTGCCATCTGCAGGTTCTGGGTGCGCAGGATGCCCTGCTCGATGTCGAAATGGCCGGTGACGGCATCGAAGGCAAATCCCTGGCTGAAAATGTCCCGGAAATCGAGGGTGACCCGACGTGGCAGCGCTTGCAGGCTGAGCAGCCCCAGCAGCCGGCCAACGCCTGGTTCGAGGGTGAGAAACTGTCCGTTGCGGGCATCGAGGTCGAGCGTGCCGCTCAGCCGGCCGACCTGGAAATCCTGGGGATCGCCCGGCCAGTCAAGGCCGACGTGCACGCGCGAGCGGGCGCGCGCCAGCGCCTGCGGATACCCCAGCGCTTTCAGCCAGGCACCGGTGTCCTCGGCGGCGACATCCAGATTGATGTGGGTGCGGTTGTGCGCAGCAGCACTGAACCAGTGCCCTTCGCCAACCACGCTGCCCTGGGAATGGGTGAGCGCCACCCGGGAGAGGTGCCAGCCGGCAGATTCCACCTCACCCTTCAGCTCAAGGTGACCCAGAGCATGACCATCCACGCGCAGGTCCTGCACATCCAGGTCCAGCGCCGGCAGGCGGTCATGGGCGGCCAGGGGGGTGACCTTGCCGGGCGTGCCGTTTTCCACGGCGGCCAGCCAGGCGCGAGCCAGCTGTGCGCGGACGCTGCCGCCGCTGGCGGGTCGCCAGTCGAGCGTGCCTTCCAACGGACTGCCATGCAGTTGGAGATGCCAGCCATCCAGATCGGAGCGCGCCTGCGCCTGCACATCCTCAAAGCGGTATCCGGCTGCCAGCAACTGATGCACGTGCAGGTCCGCGCGCAGCGGCAGTCCCGGCACCTCGTCCGCCGGTGCCGTGCTGCCCGCTGACGGCGCTGCGGCGGCGTGAGGGGCGGCATGAAGGCCGGCCTGAGCACCGGGGTGACTGACGGGCGCGCGCAGTGCCTCCTGCCAGGCATCGACATCGCAGACGGCCAGGTCGCCGGACAGTTCCAGCCCATCCATCGTCGGCACATTCGCTGCCCCACCGACGCGCAGGGCCAGACGGCGCAGTGGCTCGCCGCTGTTGCTGGGCAGCTGCAGCGCCACGCCAAGAAAACTGTCGACGCCACCGCTCATCACGATGTTGCCGCTGCGCATGCGACGCACTTGCAGGCGCAGGGCCGAGGCCTGACCGACGCTCTTGCCGACCGGGGCCGGCAGGGCCACCCGCACCAGGCGCAGATCGCCCTGCAGCCGCACCAGTGGCTGGCCCGGGCGTTCGTCGTAGCGCGCGCTCCAGGGTGCGATGCCATCGAAAACGCCGCTCCAGGGTGCCGGCAACAACGCTGCCAGCGCCCGGACGTCGGCCTGCCCGGACAGATCGGCTTGCAGGGCACCGGGCCGGCCACTCAGGGTGACGGTGCCAGGGTGCCCTGCCAGCGTGAACTGGCCGCCGCCACTGATGTCGTCCACGCCGTGTTCGCGATGCAGCACGAACTTCCAGTCGAGGTCGCCAGAGCCCAGGCCCGCGACATCCGGCGCCACCTGACGCAGCACCCCAGCCAGCGGCATGCGGCTGCTGACCTGCACGGTCATCGCGCCGTGACCCTTTTGATGCACCAGCAGGTCGGCCGGATACCCGAGCACGGGCAGATGTCCCCGGACATCGATGTCGACCCCGGCCCCGGCAAACCGGAAATTGCCCGACCAGTCGCCCTGGCCCCGCAGAAAGGCGAGCTTGCCATCACCGTAAAACGCTGCAGCGTCTGCCATGTCGACAGCGCCCTGAACATCCAGCAGCACATCCCCGGTGGTGGCCGTCCGCAAGGCAGCCTGTGCTGCTCCCCCCAGCACCCTGGCCGTGATCAGGTCGGCATGGACGTCGCGTTCGGTGAACTGCAGACGGGTGGCAATGTGGGTGACCAGCGGTACCACGCCTGCCGGATCCTGCAGCTCGCCGCGCTCGATGGTGACCGTGCCGTTCACCGTGGTGTCCTCGGCGTGCGCCAGCGGCACCCGCAGCGCCAGCGTCAGGGTGCCTTCGCCTTCGGCACGAACCGATCCCGCGAAATCGCCCAGGGTGGTGTGCAGCGGGCTGTCGAGGATGAACTGCAAACCAGCCTGGAGCGGGCCGGATGCCGCGCCATGCACCGTCAGTACCGGCTTGTCGGCAAACAGGTCGGGAATGCTGCCTTCCGTGTCGCGTACCTGCAGGCGGTCCTGCCGCGCCTCTTCGGCCCGGAAGCGCAGCGCGGCGCCATCGAAGTCCAGCGTGCCACGCAGGGCGGTCAGGGCGGGCCAGCCGGGCGCGTAATCCATGCGCACATCCTCGACCGGCACATGCACCCGAAAGACCCCGGAGCCGGGCCGGGCGAACGGAAACGCCTGCAGGTCCCCCGCCAGCTCGAGGGTGACCTGGCGGGCCGTGCCGGCCCGCAGTGCGGTCTGCAGCCACTGCCGCGCTTCGCTGCCGACCAGCAGGGGCAGGAAGCGGGGCACGGCCGTCAGTACGGCACGGTCGAGCTGACCGGTCAGGTGCGTGGCGCGGGCCAGGCCGTGCTGGAGTTCAATCGAACCGGCAAAATGTCCGGCCAGCTCGGGATCGTCCAGATGCAGTCGGTCGATGGTGACCAGGGTGCCGGTTCCGTTCTGCTGCCAGTGCGCCGCCGCCGTGACACCGGCGAGGCTCAACGACTGGCCGAATACCCCCGGCAGGTCGAGGGTCAGGGCGCGCGAGTCGACCGAAAGGCTGCCGCCGCGCCGGTCGGCCTGCAGCTGACCGCTCAGATGCTGCACGCCGGGCTGCGCCTGCGCTGCACGCAAGGACAGATCGTCAACCCGCGCCTGCACCCGGTAGTCGGTGAGGTCGGGCAGGCTGCCGGTCCAGCTGGCCGACAAGTCCTGCACCATGCCTTCGGGTGCCCGGCTGCGCACGGCATCGCGGAAGCTGCGCGGCAGCGGCAGCGACTCGGTCAGCCCCGCCAGTGCCCCCAGATTGACGACACTGGCCGAGGCATGGCCACCCGCCGGCGACACGTCCACGTCGACATCCGCCGGCCGGGGTACCGCCTGTTCCGGCGTTCCCGGGGACAGCGCCAGCAGCTGGCGGGCACGCAGGGCGAATCCCCCAGGTCGGCCGACATAGCCGACATGTCCGGACAGGCGGTCGAAACGCAGCTCCGGCAGGTCTGCGGCCAGGGTCAGCGCCACGCCTTCCAGCCGGGTGTCGCTCTCCAGCGCGTCCAGCTGCAGCCCCGTGAACTGCACCTCGGTGCTGAAACTGCCCCGCCCGCTGCGCAGCGCGGCCGGGGTATCGAGATAGGTACGCAGGGCGGCGATGTCGACGAAGTCGGCCCGTGCCCGCGCCCGACCTTTCCAGGACGCGGCATGCTGGGAATCGCCGGCCTGCAGGTCGACATGCACCACAAGGCCGCGCATCAGATTGGCGGGGGCATCGGCACTCAGGTCAATCAGGTGATGCTGGCCAGTTCCCTGCAGCCGCAGCTGCACGTTCGGCAGGTCCAGCGGCAGGGTGCCTGCCTGCAGGTCCTGCCAGTGCAGGTGGCCATTCAGGATGTGGATGTCGCGCTGCGCCAGCAGCCAGTCCACGAAGGGCGAACCCGGCTCGTCGGTCGGTCCCGGCAGCAGGATGCCGGCCACCAGAAAGCGCCCGTCGGCACGCCGGACCACTTGCAGGGAGGGCTGGTCGATCAGCAGTTCGGCAAATTCCAGCCGCCCTCGCAGCAGACCGAGCAGCCCGGGCCGGGCGCTGACCTGTTCCAGGCTCAGATCCACCCGTCCGCGCGCATCGCGAATGCGCAGGCCAGTCAGGATCACCCGTGGCAACAGCCCATGCCAGCGCAGCGACAGATGATCCATCGCCACATCGGCCCCGGATTGCTGCGACAGTCTGGCGGCGATCTGCGGACGCCACTCGTCCAGCCGGTCGCCAAACCAGAAGCGTCCGGCCAGGAGCACGCCGAGCGCTAGCACCAGTACCAGCGCGGCGAGCGCAGCGCCCAAGCGCATCAACCAGATCGAGGATTGCCGTAACATAAGGCCTAGTGGGAGACGGAGTATCGCAGGGCGCGCCCCCCGGCATGCCCACCAACGCAGCAGGCGAGTCCGCCAGCCACCACTTCAGCCTGCCATCATATCGGTTCGTGGATCACCGCGCCAAACCCCTTCATGCCCAATCCTTTGCACGCCCAGACCGACGCTGACCGGCTCGCCACCCTGCAGGCCGGCAGTCGTGCCGCCCGGTTGCTGCTGGAGGGGCGGCCCGCCCTGGCGGGTCCGCTGCTGGCAGGGGCCTCCCTGCCTTCCACCCGTCTGGTGGCCGACCTGGTGCAGCACTGGCCGGGGCCGGACCAGGAGGCGCAACTTGGCGAAACCCTGCGCCATGACCGGGCACGCCTGTTCCTGCACACCGCCCTGCGCGACCTGAACGGCTTGGCCGACCTGCCGGAAATCATGGGGGCCTGGTCGGACTTTGCCGAGGCAGCCGTTGCCGCAGCCACCCAGGCTGCACAGCACACCCTGCATGTGCGCCATGGCGTGCCGCGCGATGCCCAGGATGACGTGATCCAGAGTTTGATCCCGGTTGCCATGGGCAAGCTCGGTGGCCGCGAACTGAACGTGTCTTCCGATATCGATCTGGTGTTCTGCTTTCCGGAAGCCGGGCACACCGACGGTCCGCTGGGAATCGAGAACCAGGAATTCTTCGCCCTGGTCACCCGACGCATCGTGCGACTGCTGGATGACCGCACCGAGCATGGTTTCGTCTTTCGCGTCGACACCCGTCTGCGTCCGGATGGACCGAGCGGTCCGCCGGCCATCTCGCTGGCGGCCTTGGAAACCTACCTGCAAAGCCAGGGGCGCCCCTGGGAACGTCATGCCTGGCTGAAAGCGCGGCCGCTCACCCCGCTGCATGGTGGCGCCCTGGCACGGGTGGTCGAGCCCTTCGTGTATCGGCGCTATCTGGACTATGGCGCGATTGCCGCCCTGCGCGAACTGCACCAGCGCATGTTGAACGACCACAGCCGACGGGAGCGCGAACGCGACATCAAGATTGGTCCCGGCGGCATCCGCGAAATCGAATTCACCGCCCAGCTGTTTCAACTGATCCGGGGCGGACACGACCCCGGCCTGCGGGTGCGGCCAACGCGCGCCGCCCTGGCTGCCCTGGCCGAACGCGGCATCCTCGATGCCGCCAGCGTGCAGCGTCTGGACAGCACCTACGTACTGCTGCGGCGGCTGGAGCATCGCCTGCAGTACTTCGACGATGCCCAGACCCACCGCCTGCCTGCCCCAGGCGCCGATCTCGACCAGCTGGCCGACAGCCTGGACTTCGCCAGCGCCGGAGCCCTGATGGCGACGCTGGCAGAGCGGCGGGCCGAAGTGTCAGACCTGTTTGCCCGGTCGCTGGGACGGGCGCCGAATGCCCGACCCAACCTGCCCTCACCGGGGATCGGCCACGCCCCGCCGGCCGCCGAAGCCTGGCAGGCCGTGCTCGCCAATGATCCGGAGCGGGCCGGCGCCGCCCTGGCGCAGCTGGGCTCGCCGGATGGCGTGGCCTGCCTGCCCTTTCTGGAAGACATGGTGCGCGGACGGGCGTGGCGCAGCGCGAGCGAGGATGGCCGGACGCGCATCGGCCGCCTGGTGCAGGAAACCCTGAGTCTGGCCAGCGCGCGACTGCCGATGGCGCGCACGGTGCGCGGCGTGCTGGGCGTGCTGAATGCCATCGGCGGACGGGAGCCGTACTTCGCCCTGCTCGACGAATTTCCGGTGGCCCTGCAGCGGCTGGCCGACATCAGCGCCGCCAGCCCCTGGGCCGCCGAATTCCTGGCGCGGTTTCCCGCGCTGCTGGATGAACTGGTGCACCTGCACGACGTGCGCAGCCAGGTCGGCCCGAGCGGCATCGCCGAAGACATCGAGCGGACGGTCGGTGCCCGGGCCGGCGACATGGAAGCGCAGATGGATGCCCTGCGCCGCCTGCGCCAGCGGTTTCAGTTCCGGCTGGCCCTGCTCGATCTGGAGGGCCTGATCACGGTGCAGGAACTGGGCGACCGGCTGGCGGATCTGGCGGACGCCTGCCTCGACACGGCCCTGACGCAGGCCGCCGGCCCGGAGGGTTTTGAAGGATTTGCTGTTGTCGGCTTTGGCAAGCTGGGCGGCAAGGAACTGGGCTACGGCTCGGACCTTGACCTCGTGTTTGTCTACGATCCGCAACGCATGCGCAGTGAACGCGCCGCCCGCCTCGCGCAGAAGCTGATCACCTGGCTTGCCACCCCCACCGGCGCTGGCGTGCTCTACGACACCGACGTACGGCTGCGGCCGGATGGTGCCAGTGGCCTGCTGGTGACCTCGGTGGCCGCCCTGCGCGAATATGAGCACCAGCGGGCCTGGACCTGGGAACATCAGGCCTTGAGCCGCGCCCGCGCCTGTGCCGGCGACCGCGACGTGGGCGCCGCCTTTGAGGATCTGCGGCGCGAAATTCTCGCGCTGCCGCGCGACCCGCAGGTGCTTGCCCGGGAAGTGACCGAAATGCGCGCCCGGATGCGCCGCGAGCACACGGCGGGCCGGAACGGGCCGGCTGCCTGGAACGTCAAGACCGGTCGCGGTGGCCTAGTGGATGTTGAGTTCATGGTGCAGTACCTGGTGCTGGCACATGCCCATCAGCGCCCGGAACTGCTGACCAACAGTGGCAACATCGCCCTGCTGCAGTATTGCGGACGGGTGGGCCTGGCTCCCCGGCAACGCTGCAGCGAGGTGGCCGAAGCATACCGGCGCATGCGTGCCCTGCAGCATCGGCTGCAACTGGCCGGCGAGCCGGGGGGGGACCTGTGCGAAGCGGAAGCGGCACCGGGACCGGAGCAGGTGCTGGCGCTGTGGCGCCACCTGTTTGGCGACGAGGATGCCGCCAGCCACGCTCATGCGCCGCCGCCTGGGGATGCGGTAGAATAGGAGTTTTGCTGCGGATTTTTAACGATGTCGATGTCTGATCGCGACGGCCTGATCTGGCTGGATGGAAACTGGGTGGACTGGCGCAATGCGCAAACCCATGTGCTGACGCACAGCCTGCACTACGGTCTGGCCGTGTTCGAGGGTGTGCGCGCCTATAAGACGCCGCAGGGTCCGGCGGTGTTCCGTTTGCAGGAGCACGTTGACCGCCTGTTCCGGTCGGCGCACATCATGCAGATGGCCATGCCGTTCGACCGCGCCGCCGTATCCCAGGCAATCCTGGAATGTGTTGCCCGCAATCATCTGGAGGCGTGCTACATCCGCCCGCTGGCGTTCTATGGTTCGGAAAAGATGGGCGTGTCGCCGCGCGGCGCCAAGGTGCATATCGCGGTTGCCGTGTGGCCCTGGGGTGCCTACCTGGGCGAAGAGGCGCTGGAAGCCGGCATCCGGGTAAAGACCTCGTCGTATACGCGTCATCATCCCAACATCACGATGACCAAGGCGAAGGCCAGCGGCAATTACATGAACTCGATCCTGGCCAACAACGAAGCGCTGGCGGATGGATACGATGAGGCCCTGCTGCTGGACGTGGACGGTTTTCTGGCAGAGGGTTCCGGCGAAAACCTGTTCATCGTGCGCAAGGGTGAACTGATCACGCCCGACCTGTCGTCGGCGCTGGAAGGCATCACCCGCGATGCGATCATCACGCTGGCTGGCGAGATGGGCATTGCGGTGACCGAACGGCGGATCTCGCGCGACGAGCTGTACACCGCCGACGAGGCATTCTTCACGGGCACCGCCGCCGAAGTCACGCCGATCCGCGAAGCCGACAACCGCATCATCGGGGCCGGCCATCGGGGCCCGGTCACCACGCGCCTGCAGACCGCCTACTTTGCCTGCGTGCATGGCGAGGATGCCCGGCACACGGCCTGGAATGCCCCGGTGCCGGTGCTCTGACACGACTGCACTGCGGCCGGCAGGCGGTGCAGTCCGCCGGCCTGACCAAGCGTTTTCCTTTTCTGACCGACACACGAGACGCCATGAGCCCGACCACCCGCCCGGACCAGAACAGCGCCGAGCCCCGCACGCCGGAAACCAGCATCCCGGAGAGTGGCGGCCTGACCCGGCGTGACGTGGAGGTCCACGCTGCCGACCTGCCTTTGCACTGCCCCACCCCGGCCGTCAAATTGTGGAACGCGCATCCCAAGGTGTTCCTGGATGTGGCACGGACCGGCACGGCGAGCTGTCCGTACTGCGGCACGCGCTACCGCCTGATCGGTCCGGCTCCGACCGGGCATTGAGCGCCAGCCCGTCCACCCTGGTGGTCGCCCCCGCCTGGGTGGGCGACCTGGTGATGGCGCAGCCGCTGATTGCGCAGCTGGCGCGCCAGGACCCAGCCGGGCAGGTGGACATCCTGGCGCCCGGGTTTGTGCTGGATCTGTGCCGACGGATGCCGGGCGTGGCGCAGGCGCACGTCGCGCCCTTCGGGCATGGCACCCTGGCAATCGCTGCGCGCTGGCGCCTTGGTCGGCAGCTGGCAGTGGTGGGATACCAGCACGCGTATGTGTTGCCGAATTCCCTCAAGTCGGCCCTGGTGCCCTGGTTTGCCGGCATCCCACACCGGGTGGGTTATGTTGGCGAGCAGCGATATGGGCTGTTGAACGACCGCCACCATCTCGACCGGCAGGCGGTGCCGCGCATGGTGGACCGGTACTACCACCTCGCCTTTCCGGCGCAAACCCTGCAGCCACGCGCTCCCGATCCAGTGCTGTTGGCCGATCTTGCCCAGCGCCTCACCTTGCTGGAGCGGCTGGGACTGACTGGCCAGGCCACGATGGCGCCGGTGGTGCTTTGTCCTGGTGCCGAATATGGCCCGGCCAAACGCTGGCCGGTGCGCCACTTCGCCCAGGTGGCCGCGCATTATCTGGACCGGCAGGTGCCCGTCTGGATTCTGGGCAGCGGCAAGGACGCCGCAGTGGCCGAGGCGATCCGCTCGGCTGGCGCCGCGCAGGCGCACAACCTCTGTGGCCGGACATCACTCGGAGAGGCTGTCGACCTGATGGCCGCAGCCCGGGCGGTGATCACCAACGATTCCGGGCTGATGCACGTCGGGGCTGCGCTGGGGGTGCGAACGGTGGCCTTGTTCGGTTCATCGAGCGCCCGTTTCACACCGCCGCTGTCGCCCATGGCCACGGCATTGAGCCTTGACCTGGCGTGTAGCCCCTGTTTCCGCCGGACCTGCCCGCTGGGTCACCTGCACTGCCTGGAACACCTGCTGCCTGAACAGGTGCTCGACACCCTGTCGAAAGAAGCGATTTCCCGGTAGGCTAAGGCTGCGCTTGGTCGGTAACGCCGACCCCTGCCTCTGGCAGACTTTGCAGGCCTTGCAATCCGGCCTACATTTTCGTATTGAAGCAAGGCGTTCCATCCACGTGGCTTGCGGGATTGCGGGAGAGTGTTTTCATGGCGGAGCAACCGGACACCATCTCGGTACTGCTGGTGGATCGAGACCTGGGCAGCCGCAGACGCCTGTCGCGGGCGCTGCGAGCCTGGCCGGGCATCACGATCGGCGCGGAAGCAGGCGATCCCGCAGAGACCCTGCACGTCCTGGCCACACCTGGCGTCAGGCCGCATGTCGCCCTGCTGGACGCCGAACTGGAAGACGGCAGTGCCTACGCGCTGCTGGAACACATTCGCCAGTACCACCCCGACATCGTCGTCATCATGCGCAGCACGGTTGAAGACGAGTCGAGCATCCTGCGCTGCCTGATGGCCGGCGCGCTGGGTTACCTGCACAAATATGCCAGTACGGCGACCGTGATCGAAGCCATCCAGGCGGCGCATGATGGCGGTTCTCCCTTGTCGCCTGGCGCGGCACGCAAGCTGGTGCAGGTGCTCACCCAGCGGGATCCCACCAACCGCCGCGACCTGGTCGGCCAGCGAGGCATGGCCTCTACCGGCGGCCGCCGTGGCGGGATGGCCGGGCATGGCGTGCCCCTTCCGGAAGACCGGCGCTCTGCGATTCCGCTGACTTCGGAAGAGAGCAACCTGCTGCGGCTGATCGCGCGCGGCTTCAGCAACCGCGAAATTGCGATCCTGCAGAAGGTGCCGGTCAACATGATCGATCTGCAGGTCAAGGCGATATACCGCAAGCTGGCCGTGCAGAGCCGCCGGGGGGCGGTTTCGGCCGCGCGCGATCAGGGCCTGCGACTGGAACGCGCCGACGACCCGACATCCGACGGAGCGCCTGCCCCTGTCACGGACGAAGCACCTACCCCCGACCAACACGAGGCGCCTACCTTCGATCCAGACGAAGCGCTTGCCTCCGACCGACACGAGGCGCCTACCGACGACGCAGCGGCCGCAGCGGCCCCTGACCTCAACCAGACCAAAGGGATTTCATGACAACTACGGACAGCACCGTGCGGAACGACTACCTGCTGATCGACGTGCGCACCCCCGCTGAATTCGCCGTCCACCGGGTGCCGGGTTCGCTCAACCTTCCGCTCGACCAACTGGCCCAGGAAATTGGCCGGGTGGCGCCCGACCTGCACCAGCCGCTGGTGCTGTTCTGCCGCTCGGGCGTGCGCTCGGCGCATGCCTGCCAGTATCTCGCGCAACTGGGCTATACCAATCTGAGTGACGGCGCCACGGTGGAATGGGTGGCCGGGCAACTGGGCGTTGCCGTAGAACGCTAGTCAGCCGGTCGGCTGGCCCGTGTCGTGGTCGATGCTGGACAGCCGCTGCAGTCCCTCCCAGCCCAGCATGGCGCCCACCCAGCCGTACAGGAACGTGCCTTCCGAGAACATCGCGAAATGGGAACTGGCCAGACTGGTGACGCACCAGGCCAGCACCGGTCCCATGGCGAGTGCCCGCCAGGGCTGACTGGCCGGCTGACGCAGCATGGCGATCAGAAAACCGACAAAGATGAGCAGGCCGGCAATGCCTTGTTCCGCCCAGACCTTCATGAACTGGTTATGGGGGTCACCTCGCACGTCGCCAGCCATGCCGGTCCGCCCCGCCACTTTGGTGCGATAGATGTCGATGAAAGACCCAGTGCCATAGCCCGTCCACGGACGTTCCCGGATCAGCTCGACAGTGTTTGTCCACAGATAGACGCGCAGTCCCATCGACGTGTTGGTGTCGTTCTCCCGCCAGTGCGAAAACTCATCGGTGGCCTTCACCACCAGATGCTGCACCTGGGGCGTGGCTGCCAGGCCTGCCACCACCAGCAGCGGTAACAGCACGCCCGCCAGCCGGGCCGACCCGCCCAGCCGGGCGTAGGAAGACCGCAGCCACTGCCAGGAAAGCACCAGACTGCAGATCACCACGACCAGGTAGCCGCTGCGACCCGGCGTCATGGCACCCACCATCAGGAAAATCGCCAGGGCCGCGAGCCAGAAGCCGGCCGGCCCCCGACCAGACGTTCCCGTCGTGGCTGGAAACAGGGCAAGCGCCAGTGCCGCCATCATCGCCACGCCACCCGACATGCCCTGGATCATGTGGAACTGCAGCACCACACCACGCTCGTGCATTGGCTGCCAGTCGGTGAAAAAGCTGACCGCACTGAGCAGCGACGCCAGTGTCATGAACAGCACCAGCGTGACGGCCAGTCGGCGCTTTTGTGCCGCCGTCTCGAATACCGCCATCGCGAGCGGCAGGACCAGGACCTTGCGCCAGCCGCCCCAGATGCTGTGGGCGTGTTCCGGCGTGCCGACACTCCACAGAACGGCCAGCGAGACCATCGCAAAAAACGCCAGCGCCCATCGCACGGCGGGCTGCGACCCGACCTGCCACAGGCGCAGCCGCAGCGCAGAGGATGCGAGCACGCACAGCAACAGCAGCACTTCGCCAAGATTGGCAACCGGTGGCGAGCCGGCACTGCCCAGCACGATCATGGCCACTGCCAGCCGGCCGGCCTTCATCAGGTCAATACGCATCAGGTCTATTCACGGCAGGGTCAAGGAATGCGGGGATGCTGGCCGGCGTCCGTCGAGACGGGCACGGCGCGTTGGCCAACAGGCCGTCACCCTACCTGCAGCATCTGGCCCAGGGCAAGGTACATCCAGTAACTGTCGAGTACGCCGGCGCTTTCGCGCAGGCTGTGCATCGCCCACATGGGCGCACCGATATCGACGGTGGTGATGCCAAGTCGCGCGGCCACCAACGGGCCGATGGTGCTGCCACAGCCCAGTTCGCTGCGATGGACGTAAGACTGCCAAGGCACGCCAGCCTGCTCGCAGGCCCGGATGAAGCGGGCGCTGCCCTCGCCTTCGGTGGCATAGCGCTGGCTGGCGTTGTACTTGATTGCCACCCCGCCATTCACCAGCAGACGGTGCTGCGGCTCATAGGCCGCCGGAAAATTCGGATGCCAGGCGTGCGCCATGTCGGCACTGATGAACAGGCTGCGCGCCCGGGCCCGGGCCAGGTCGCTGGCGCCGGCGCCCAGCGCTTCCGCCAGGCGCGTCAACGTGTCCTGCAGAAAGCTGCCTGCCGCGCCGGCGGCACTCTCGCTACCCACTTCCTCATGATCGAAAAAGGCCGCCACCGCGGTGTGGTCCGGCTGCTCGACGGCGAGCAGCGCCTGCAGGCCGGCATGGGTGCTGGCCAGGTTGTCCAGCTGGCTGTCGGCCAGGAACTGCTGGTGCGGACCCCACAAGGTGCCAGGCTGGGTGTCGCAAGCCAACAGCTCAAGGTGAAGCAGATCGGACGGCGTGCAGCCGAGTGGACCGGCCAGCCACTGGCCGAAGGCCTCGGCCCCCTGACCGTCGGCGATGGCGAACAGCAGATGCAACTCATTCTGGCGGTGCAGCTTGAGACCCTGTTCGTTGACCTCGCGGTTCATGTGAATCGCGAGGTTGGGCAGGCGCACCACCGGGGCACCGACATGCAGCAGCCGGGTGCGCACCCCATGCGGCGCACTGCTGTCGCGGACGTGCACCCGGCCCGCCAGGCCCAGATCGCGGTCGGTGAAGGTGGCAAGGATTGGCCCACCGTACACTTCCACGCCAAGGCGCAGGAAACCATCCGCCAGATGGGCACTGCGCGGCTTCAGCCGCAGCCCCGGGGAATCGGTATGCGCTCCGACCAGCCGGAAACCGGTATCGGCGAGCGCCGCGCGGCCGGCGACGAAAGCCACCAGGGAGGACCCGCCGCGCACGACGAAATACCGGCCGCCAGGCTGCACCCGCCAGACGTCGGTTTCCGGCAATTCGACAAAACCGGCCGCCTGCAGCCGCCGCGCCAGTTCGGCCGTGGCGTGCCAGGGACTCGGACTGGCGTCGATGAAGGACAACAGGTCAAGGGCGTGGGCCTGTGCGGCCTGCTGGGTGGCAGTGGTCAGTTGGGTCATGGTTCAGGCATCAGCACGAGTGGGTAACGAACGTGGCAAGCGCTTCCGGCGTGTCAACATCGCGAACGATACCGGGGTCTTCGACGGCAATCCATGTGCAGGTGTCGCCAGCGGCCTGCACCAGCGCCCGGGCGCCATGTTCGCCCTGCAGCGCGCCCAGGCCGGACAGCAGGGCAGGCCCGAATCCGACCGGATGACCGGCCTGACCTTGCCACGTTGGCCGGACCAGTGTTGCCCCTGTGCGCAGCGCCTGCACCAGCAGGGCATAGGTGGCCGGCTGGATACAGGGCATGTCACCCAGGGCCACCAGCACGGCCGGCACCACGACGCCCGGGGCGTGCGGGACGGGCGGATGCAGATGGCGTGCTGCGGCGGCGAGCGAATGTCCCATGCCGAGGTCGGCGTCGGGGCAGGCCAGCCAGGGCACGCCGCCGTCGGTCAGTTGCGCAGCCAGGTCGCGGTCGTCGAGGCGCAGCACCACCAGCACGCGATCGGTCGCCGTCTGCAGGGCCCGCAGGGCGGCGCCCAGCAGGGTTGTGCCATCCGACAGCACCGCAACGCGCTTGTCGGCCCCAAACCGGCGGCTTCGTCCTGCCGCCAGCAGGATGCCGACCACCTGTGGGCCGCTCATGCCGCGCTGGTCATGCAGAATCGATTGTGCCGGATCGGTCATGCCGGATCGGTCATGCCGGGCCGTTCATGGCCAGACCGCACTCAGGCCGGAACCAGCCGCACACCCTGGCGCGCCGCGATCAGGTCGGCCAGGATGGCGATCGCCAGTTCAGGCGGGCTGCGGCTGCCAATCGGCAGACCGACCGGTCCGTGCAGGCGCGCAATCTGCTCGGCGGTCAGGTCGAACTCCAGCAGTCGCACCCGCCGCTTTTCCTGGTTGGTGCGCGAGCCGAGTGCACCGACGTAGAGCGCATTCGAGCGCAGGGCCTCGATCAGGGCCAGATCGTCCTGCTTGGGATCATGGGTGAGCGCAACCACCGCCGTGCGCGCGTCCGGTTGCAGCGCCAGCACAAAGTCATCCGGCATGCGCGGATCGATCGGTGTGCCCGGGCGCGTCCAGGATGCGCGGTATTCTTCGCGCGGGTCGCAGACCAGCACCTGGATGTCGAGGGCAGCGGCCATCTCGTCGAGATAGGCCGATACCTGCCCGGCACCGATCACCAGCAGGCGCATACGCGGACCATGCACGCTGCGCAGGGTGACGCCGTCAAACTGCAGGACGGCATCGGCAGAACAGTCTTCCAGGGTGGCCTCTCCGGTGGCCAGCATCAGGGTGCGCCGTAGCAAGCGGCGCGCCTCGACTGCGGCCAGCAATTCCTCCAGTCGGCTGGCGGCCGTGATCGGCTCCAGCACCACCCGCAGGGTACCGCCACAGGGCAGGCCAAAGCGTCGCGCTTCTTCGGTGGTGATGCCGTAACTCAGCGCCTCGGCAGCCGTCGGCCAATGGCCGGTCTGGCTGGCCCAGGCGCGCACGCGGTCTAGCAGATCATCCTCGATGCAGCCGCCGGAGAGCGACCCCGCCAGCCGGCCGTCACCCGCCAATGCCAGCAGGGCCCCGACCGGGCGGGGTGCCGAACCCCAGGTCTCGACCAGCGTGGCCAGGATCACCGGGACACCGGCAGCACGCCAGCCCACGGCAGTGCGCAGCACCCCGAGATCGACGCTTTCCATCGGCGCTCAGACCAGCACGTCGAAGTCGCATCCCGTGCGGGCGCGCACCATTTCCAGATCAACCCCGGCGTGCAGTTCGATCAGGGCGAGGCCACCGGTCGGTTTCACCTTGAACACGCCGAGTTCGGTGATGATCATCTCCACTACCCGTCGCCCGGTCAGGGGCAACTTGCATTCCGGCAGGATCTTCGGGCTACCGTCCTTGGCGTTGTGCTCCATCAGCACGATCACGCGACGCACACCCGACACGAGGTCCATCGCGCCGCCAGGGCCCTTCACCATCTTGCCCGGCACCATGAAATTGGCGAGGTCGCCGTGTTCGGACACTTCCAGGCCGCCCAGGATGGCGAGATCGATATGGCCACCGCGGATCATGCCAAATGAATCGGCGCTACTGAAAAAGCTTGAGCCGGTCATGGTGGTGACCGTCTGCTTGCCGGCGTTGATCAGGTCGGCGTCGACCTCCGCCTCTGGCGGAAATGGTCCGATGCCAAGCAGGCCGTTCTCGGACTGCAGGATCACATTCATGCCCGGCGGGATGTGGTTGGCGACCAGAGTCGGAATACCGATGCCCAGGTTGACGTAGTAGCCATCGCGCAGTTCCTTCGCGGCGCGTGCAGCCAGCAGGTCGCGCACGCTGCCATCCTTCTTGCCAGGGGCAGCCTCCATGCCGGAGACCGTGCGGAACTCGATGCGCTTTTCGTAGGCAGCCCCCTGCAGGATGCGGTCGACGAAAATGCCGGGCGTGTGGATCTGATCCGGATCGAGCGAACCCTCGGGCACCAGTTCCTCCACTTCCGCAATGCACACCTTGCCGCAAGTGGCGATCATCGGGTTGAAGTTGCGGGCGGTCTTGCGATAGACGAGGTTGCCGGCGGTATCCCCCTTCCAGGCCTTGACGATGGAAATGTCGGCTTTCAGGGCGGTTTCGAGCACGTATTCCTTGCCATCGAACACCTTGGTTTCCTTGCCGGCCGCAATTTGGGTGCCAGCGGCCGTTGGCGTGTAGAAACCGGGGATGCCAGCACCGCCCGCGCGCAGCCGTTCCGCCAGGGTGCCCTGCGGCGCCAGCTCCAGCTCCAGTTCCCCCGCCAGCACCTGGCGCTCGAATTCCTTGTTCTCGCCGACATAGCTCGCAATCACCTTGCGCACCTGCCGGTTGTTGAGCAGCACACCCATGCCGAAGCCATCGACACCGGCGTTGTTGCCCAGGATGGTCAGACCCTTCACACCAGACGCGGCGAGGGCTGCGATCAGGTTTTCCGGAATGCCGCAAAGGCCAAAGCCACCAGCCGCCACTGTCAGATCATCGGCCAGCAGATCCTGCAGGGCCGTCTTTGCATCGGAAAAAACCTTGTTCACGGAACGCTCCATTTAGGGGAATCATGTTGCGCCACAGTATAAAAGTGCCGCCGACGCGATGGTGAACTTTCGCGGGTGTCGCTTAGAATCCGGTCAGGGCGCGGCAGGGTGTTTCCTGCCCGCGCGGAGTCCGCCGGAAATCACTCGCGGCGCGTCACGATGGAGTTCACGATGAATCAGCCGCCGTTTGCCACCCCTGCCGAGGCCGAAACCGCATTTTATGAGGCGATCGAGCGAGGTGATCTGGATGCCTTGATGGCGGTGTGGTGCACCCACGAAGAGGTGGTGTGCATTCATCCGGGTGGCTCGCGGCTGGATGGATATGACGTCATCCGCGAGGGCTGGCGGGTGATCCTGAGCCAGGGCCGGCTGCAGTTTCGGCTCTCGGATGTGAAAGCCTTCGAAGGCATGCTGTATGCGGTGCATACCCTGTGCGAATGGGTTTCCGAGGCCGGCAACCCGCAGGCCGCCACCCCGGTGTTTGCCACCAATGCCTATCTGCTCACCGATCATGGCTGGCGCATGGTGCTGCACCACGCCTCGGCCGCGCCGCAGGGCGCTGTCGCGGACGTCGAGGCGCGCGACCCAAATGCACTGCTGCATTGATGCCGGGGCGGCAGCGCTGGTGCCTTGGTCGCTGAGATGATGCCGGTACAGCAGCGCTGGTGCCTTGGTAGCGGCAGCGCGGTCGGCAATGCTGCTGGCCGCCGACCACGCCCTCATGCCCGCTCCCAGAGCCAGCGCAGGGCCAGGAATAACCAACCGGGCGCCGCCAGGACGGCTGCCAGACTGATCCAGGGCTGTTCGAGCGCATAACCCAGCAGAGTCCACCAGAAAACCAGCCGCGCCTGTCGCGCCCAGACCAGTGGCACCCTGGCCGGCCGTTCCCCGGGGCGCCGCGGGCGCCGCTGCCAGCGCCGCCAATGCCGCCAGAGGCGCAGACGTTCGCACCGGTTCGGCCAGGGACTGGCCAAGCCCCAGGTCTGGTTCTGGGTGGGGGGCTGGGGCTGGGGCTGGCTCCAAGCCCAACGCCGGCGCCGTCTGGCCGCACACCTCCTGATCTGTTTCAGAACAGTAGCGGCTTCTGGGGCGCGCCCTGCCGACAGCCTAATCCTCATGACGGCTCCAGGGACGGTAACGATGATCGGTGCCGGTCAACCGGCGCAGGCCATTGTCGGCCGCACGCGTGAAATTGCCGACCGTCCCGACATCAATCCGGCCATGCCCAAGCAGGGCGGCACTCAGCTGCGGGATGCGGCCGATCAGGTCACCTAGCACGGTGGTCAGCAGCAGGAGCATCATGGCGCTGAGAACCAGATCCAGCGGACTGGTGGCCTGGGTCGGATCCCCGCCACTGCTCACCACCTGCTGCAACTGGATGAATACCGGCTTGGCCAACTGCAGCAGGGTAACTGCCACCACCCGGTAAAAGCTGGCGGTGAACAGGAAACGCAACCAGCCTTCGAACAGGGAGCGTGTCGCGCCCCACAGCAGCCAGGGAATGAAGAAGGGGCCGAGCGCAAGCGCCAGCCCGACCAGGGCGGCACCCAGCACATGCACCAGCGCCACGATGAACAGGCAGCGCAGAAAGCCGCAGAGCGTGCCGAACAGGATCACCAGGGTGACGGCCATCTGGGCAAGCGTGGCGTAGAACGACCAGGACAGGGGGGAACTGCCTGCCAGCACGTTTGCCGGCGTTGCTTCCATCGTGTTCCAGACCGACAGCATCAGGTCGAACACCACGTTCCAGGCGGTGGCAAAGCTCTGCTGTTCCCCATTCGCGCCGGCGACCGCCTGTACCAGGGCCGTGCAGCCACCGTAGATCGCCTGGTAGAACACCAGATCGTAAGCGGCAAGGAACCAGGCCACCAGACCGTACAGCAGGATCAGCCGCAGCAGACGCGCCAGCACCTCGCCGAGGTTGTCGCCCACCATCGACTCCAGCAAGGCCTGGACACCGAACCAGCTCATCTGCAACAGCAGCAGACTGCCGAGCAGACTCTGGGCCACCGTCTGCAAGTTGGACTGCAGGGTGCGGCCACCATCCAGAAAGGCTTGTGCCATGCTGTCGATCAGCGCGGGCGACAGCAGTGTGCTCATGGCAGCGGTCGCATCAGGCCGAGGCCGTCCCGAGCCTCGCTGTCGCGCAGACTGGCGCGCAGCGTCTTGATCCGACCGAGATCCCCAGCCACGCGCTGGGCTTCCCGTTGGTCTGCCTGCGACTGGTCGGCATTCTGCGCGAGCTGCTGCTGGTGTGACATGGCAGCCTGGTTGGCCGTCAGTTGCAGCAGGGCGCTGGTCTGTCCGACCAGCAGATCGAGATACTGGTTGGTGGTCTGCAGACTTTGGTGCACACCGCTGCTGGCAGGAATCTGCGCCTGCAGCCCGGCCAGCTGGCTGGCCGCACCCTGCAGGGACTGCACACTGGCCTGCTCGGCCCGGAACAGGCTGGCTGCTGCCTGTTGCCGGGCTGCCGCACTTTGCGCTTCGCGGGCGAGCCACCCATCGGGCGACAGGCCCAGGGCCGCCATCGTGCGCAGCCGATCGGCGTAGCGCTGCTGGTCCGCCTGCAGCTGGTTGCCCAATGTGGCCAGAGTGGCTGCCCCCTGCCCGAGCACGGCAAGCTGGCCAGTCCAGTCGCGCAGGCCCGCCTGGATCACGGAATCCGGCAGGTTGCGCCACTGCTGCACCTCGACGGCAAGCTGCTGCAGGCGCTGGATCTCGGCCTGTACCTGCAACGCGGTCTGCCGCACCGCCTGGGCCGCGGTCACCGCCGTTTCGAGGTGATTGGTCGGGTCATAGACCACATTGCCGATCCCGCCGCCACCAAACAGGTCACTTAGCCCGAAGGCGCGCGCCGGACCAATCTGCACGGCGAAGAACACCAGAAGAAACAGGGCGGAGCGCACGAAGGCCCCACCAACGGAATGGCAACGCATGTCAGTGCTCCTCCTGAGCGGCATTTCCGAGGCCTGGCTCGCCGGCGGTGAGTGCCGCCATCTGGTCCAGATAAGCTTCCCGCCAGTCCGCTGCTCCGCTGGCCCGGCAGCGGTCCAGACAATCCTGTGCCAGCCGATCGGAGCGCAGCATGGCCAGCAGCGTGGGGGGCAGGGTCAGATCGATGAAGCGGCTGGTCTGCGGGGTGGTCAGCAGAAACTGGCGTTTCGGTTCGGCACGTGCCACGCGCGTGACCTGCGCCGCATTCAGGCCAAACTGGTCGCGATACAGCGCCAGCTGCGCCCCGGCGTTGCGGTTGGCAAGGAAAATCCGTGTCGGAATGTTGTCCGCAATCGCACTGAACACCGGACTGGCCGCCAGATCGTCCAGCGACTGGGTGGCCAGCACCACACTTGCCAGGCGTTTGGGCAGGGTCTTCAGCCAGTCGCGGATCTGCTCGCGGAACACCGGGTGTTCCAGCATGAACCACGCCTCTTCGATGTAGATCAGGGTGGGCGACGGTGTGGCTTGCGACAGCTGTTCTTCCACCCGGCGGAAGGCATACAACATGAACAGCCGAGACACAGCGGCGTCGCGCAGCAGCTCGCCCAGCTCGATGCAGGTCAGCCCTTCCCAGGCGAAGGTGTCGTCGGCATGGTCAAAAAGGTGCGCATGGCGGCCATCCCCCACCCAGGGATCGAGCTGCGTCGCCAGCTCGGGCGGCAGCAGCACCTGCAGGACGGCCAGCCGGTGCTGGTCAGGAGGCAGCAGCAAGAGGCCATCGCAGGCTGCCACCAGCGCGCGATCGTGCTCAGCGCGCCAGGCCAGTCCATGCAGGCAGAGAAGTTGCTGCAACCATCCCAGCACCCAGCGACGGGTGTCGGTGTCGGTGATGCCACGCAAAGGGTTGCAGCGCAGATCCGCCGGCCGCGCCGGATCGAGATGGCTGCCCCCCTGCAACAGGGTGGCGATGCGGCAGGACCGGTCCTTGTCAAAAATCAGGATGCGTGGCCGGGGATAGCGCAGGAACTGGGCGAGCAGGAAATTGACCAGTACCGACTTGCCAGACCGGGAAGGGCCGACCACAAAGGCATGGCCAAGGTCACCATGGTGCAGGTTGAAGTGATACCGGGTGCGGTCGACGCCGGGCAGGATCGCGAGCGCAGCGCAGGGCCGTCCAAGCTGTTCGCTCAGATGGGCGTTGTGCGCCTCGCCGTCACTCGCACTGGCGAGCGGCAGCAGGTCGGCCAGATTGCCGGTGTGGATGAAGTGCCAGCGCACCAGCTGTCCCCATTGTCCCGGCAGAGCCCCCGTCCAGGCAGACAGCAGGTGCATCTGCTCGCGCAGCACCAGGAAGCCCGCCGCACGGACACAGGAGGCGGCTTCCCGCACCAGACCTTCGAGATCGGCCGCCTGCTGCGCCATCACCAGCACGGACAGATTGTAGTAACCGTAAACCTGTCGATGCTGTCCCAGTTCGGCCAAGGCCAGGCGTGCCTCCTCGGCGGCAACCGCGCGAGTACTGTCATGCACGGTACCCGGCTCGCCGAACAGCGCCTCGCGCAGGAAACTGAAGGCCGACCGCTGCAGGTTGAGATGGAAACGCTGCACGGACTGGATGTGTGCCTTGGCTTCATCGGCGGCCACGACGCGGAAGACCTGCGCGATGCACAGCTCGGCTGGCAGGTGCAGCAGATCACCGACCATCCCGGGCAGGGTGCTGTGTGGCCAGGCCTTGATGCCGAGTGCCGCCATCCAGCGGGTGCCCTGGGTGCCCGTGAACTGCAGCCGGTCGGCACCCACCACCAGCTGGTCCTGTCCAAGCGCTGCATCCAGCAGCAGGGCCGGCCCCGGCACACGGACGGCTTGCCCGCCCGAGGCGGGAGCAGCGCAATGGTCGAGAAAGCCCAGCAAGGCCTCTCCAGTCAGACGCTGCAGTGTAAATCCTGCCAGGGTGGTGATGACCGCATCGAGCTGGGTCTCGAACTCACGTGCCTGACGCAGCAGCCCCTGGTGCACCCGGGCGAAGCGGCTGGCGCGCTGGGCCTGCTGCCAGAGCAGGGCCGGAATGGCCTGCGGTCGCCCTTCGCGCAGCAAGGTCGCACACGCGCGCCAGAGATGGTCGGTACTGGTTGGGGTAAACAACACCGCCAGCACGTGCCGGTTGACGAAGAACGCGCCGCGCCGGAAGCGCTCGCCATGCAGCGCATCAATCCGGGCGCTGAGCGGGTTGGCGAATTCGCCTGGCACATATTCGGCCAGCCGTCGCCGCTGGAAGATCGACCACAGCGTATGCCGTCCGTCCAGCGTGCGCAGCGCCTGTTCCACCCGGGCCGCCGCGCGGCTGGCATCCTCGAGGTCGAGGGTATCGGCATCCAGACCGCGCAACTCGAAACAGGCAAGCAGGCTGCCATCCTTGCAGATCACCAGCCGGTCACCCATCAGGCTGAGCCAGGGCAGCAGCTCGGCAAGGGCGTGCACGCGGGTATCGAAGGCAGATTGCAGCACCCGCCGGGCTTTGGCGGAGGGTGGGTTGGCGGCAGGCGAGCTGGCAGAGGACGGGCTGACGGCGGGCGAGCTGGCATCGTGCGAGCTGGCGGCGGGCGGGTTCGGCATGGCCGTCATGCCAGCGGGGAGTGCCGGCCAGCGAACGGCCGCTGCCCGCCACGCAGATGGGGCTGGATCCAGGGATCGTAGCAGTCGGCCTGCAGGTTGTAGCGCACATAGACCGGACGGGTGAAGGCGTCTCCGGCGGTGATCCGGGCCAGCACGACATGAATCGCGACCGCCACCGGCACAAAGGCGAACAGATGCAGTTCGCCAGCGAAGATCATGGCGAGCGTGGCATTGACGATGGCGAAGGGCTTTTCCACGCCGAGGATCAGGCAGGGCTCGGTGAGTACCCGCGCGACGGGGGTTTCGCGCCCGGCCGGGCGAGCTGCGGCCACCATCACAGGCACCCTGGCAGGGTCACCCCGGGAAACAGGGCAGTGATCACGCTCGCGACCGACAGGGCGCAGCACATGCCGAGCAGCCAGCCGGCAATACGCGAGACCGCGCTGCCGGTCTCGGAGTACATGAACATGATGCCGATCATGATGGTGGATACCACGGCGAGCATGACCGCCACCTGCCCTTTCAGGCTGCTGGCGACGGCACACATCGGCGCTTCCCAGGGCATGGCGGCAAGCGCCGCCCATGGCAGGCAGCCGATCAGGCAACCCGCCACCCGCAGGACGATTGCCAACGGTTTGGTGCCGCCGCGTGGTTGCCCGCGCGCCGGGGCCACCGCCAGGGCGCTGGCGGCAGGCAGGGCCGGTGTTCTGGTGGGCCGGGGGTGCTGCAGTGTTCCGATGCAGGCCATCGTGGGTCTCCCAAGGGTTGGAAAGGCCAGTATCGGTCCGCGCCCGGCTTCACCCTGCCTCGAGAAACCCCGCCGATTTGTGCTTTCCTGGCGGCGGCCGTTGTCCCGGTCGGGCACCGACCCGGGGCCAGAGCGGTACCAGCCGATATTCGCCATCGCCAGACAGACCGGTCAGCTGATGCACGGCGGTGACCTGGCGCCCCCCGCCGGTGCGCTGCACCTGCACCAGCACCTCGATACAAGAGGCGATCTGCTGACGTACGGCCGACACCGGCCAGGCCAGGCCGGTGGTCAGGACCAGCTGCTCCAGACGGGCCAGCGCTCCCATGGCATGATCGGCATGCAGGGTGCCCATGCTGCCGGCATGTCCGGTGGCCATCGCCTGCAACAGGTCAAACGCCTCACTGCCGCGCACTTCTCCCACCACCAGGCGGTCGGGGCGCAGGCGCAAGGCCAGGCGCAGCAGGGCGCGCAGGTCCTGTCCCGCCGACGCGAGCAGACGGACCTGATGGGCGCAGGCGACCGGCAACTCCGGGGTGTCCTCCAGCGTCAGCAGGCGTTCGCCGGCGCCGATTTGCGCCATCAGGCTGGCGAGCAGACTGGTCTTGCCCGTGCCGGTCCCCCCGGAGATAAGGACATTGCAGCGGCTGGCAACCACCGCCGTCAGCAGCGATGGCAGGTCGCTCGGGGGCCGGCGATACAGAGCGGTGCGGGCATCGTCGACGGCTCGCGCTGCGCGATCGCCGGCGCGCGCGCCGGGCGATACCCCCCAGGCCTGCAATGGCAGAGCTGCGGCGCGGTGCCTACGCAGGCACAACAGCGCGTGGTCGCGTGCAACCGGTGGCAGGACTGCCGTCACCCGCCATTCCTGCCACGCGGTTTCGAGAATGCCATGGACGGCAAAACCCGGTTGTCTGGCGAGGGTTGCCAGAGCCCGGGCCAGCGTCGCCACCAGGGATGGTGCGAGAACAATCGGTACGGCCTGCAGGCACCCTGCCCGCTCCTGCCAGACCGCCTGAGGTCCATTCACCAGGATTTCGGTGACGGCCGGATCGGCCAGCAGCGCGGACAGGGGTCTGAGCAAGTACGCGAGCAGCCGTTCGGCATGGCCATCGGCGGTACCGGTCTCATCCCCTGCCATGGCCGCCCATCCCTCTGCCCGGAACCTGCCACAGCCAGCGGGCCGCATACAGCCACGCTGCAGCCACCAGGGGCGTCCATTCCCAGGCACCGCCCTGCAGGCTCCAGAGCAGCGTAAACAGGGGCAGCAGCGGCATGGCGCGCTGCCACCAGGGCGTGCCGTACAGGGCACTCCAGCCGCCCTGCGCTGGCGTCGGAAGCAGACCAGATGACCCGTGCCGGCGACCCACCAGCCACGCCAACGGCAGCAACAGGCCCAACCAAAGACCCAGCGCGGTCAGATGCAGAAAACTGTACAGGGGCGCCAGCTGCCAGCCCTGGATCCACGCATCCGCGAACCAGGGACGCAGGCGGACCAGCCAGTACCGGCCGTCGCCATCGAGCAGGATCAATTCACTGGCGCGCAGCAGCCCGTTCGCGGTTTGCCCGACCAGCCCCGCCAGGGCCGCTCCGAGTGTTGCCTGCAGCTCTGGCCCGGCGGCGACCAGGGCGCGATGCCAAGCGCTGGCGTGCGGCAGGAACAGCCCCGGCGCAAGTCCTGTCACCAGCCAGCACACCACCTGGCGCGGCCAGACCCAGGCGCGCTTCACCGCACCTCCGGCCGGGGCAGCCGCAGATGCAGCAACTGGCCATCCGGCAGCTGGGCCAGACACTCCAGATCGGCGAGGGATGCAAAAACCGCCTCGGGCACGCGCGGCAGATATTCGCGGGTGACCGAAGCCGCCTGGGTGTTCGCGCGCTGCAGACCATGCGGTCCGACACTTTTGGCGGAGCTGCTGCTGGCGGTCGGCCGCGCCGTCGGCAGGGAGCCGAGCCGGGCCTCCGACGCGCGCCGGGTTTCCGCATCCAGCTGCCGGAACAGAAACCAGGCCCCGGCATTGCCTTCCGCAACGCGGGCGGCCGCACGACTTTCCAGGCGCCACTCGAGATCGGCCAGGGTCTGCACGGCGAGCAGGATCTGGAGATTCGCCTCACGGCCCTTGCCGAGCAGCTGCAGCAGGGGTTCGCACGCGATCTCGCCAGCCTCGTCGACCACCAGGTGCAGGTTTGGCACCCTGCCAGCCTGCGTCATCCGGACCGCAGCGAGGGCAGCCAGGTCTTCCAGCAGCAGATGGGCCAGGGCACGCGCCAGTACCGGATTGGCCAACGCGTCGAGGCCGACGTAGACCGTGATGGACTGACGGGCGAGATGGGCAAGATCCAGGGCCGGACGCAGGACCGCATCCTGCAGATCGGCGACCATGTCCGCCCGGGCAGGTGCGGCGGCAGACTGCAGCACACTGGCCACTGGACCGCTGTCGAGCAGCGTGAACAGCGGCAGCAGGCCAGCCGTCATCTTGCGATAGTGGGTGCGATCATGGCCTGCCAGCAGTATGAGCGCGGCCTGTGCGGCCGACCAGCGCGCCGGGTCAACGTCGTCTTCCGTGGTTGCCGGCTGCTGCAGCAGCGCGCTGCCGGCATCGGCGAGATGGTGGTGCAGCAGCCCGATGCTGACCGGCAAGCCGCGCACCAGCAGGGCCTCGGTGAGCGTGGCGAGGGCGCCCCAGCAGAACGTACGGAACGGATCCTCACGACCTGCGCCGAGCAGGCCGCACAGACGGCTGGCCACGGCAGCCGCATCGGCGCAATGCTGCAAGGGATCGTAGGTCACCGACTGTCCGGGCTGACCCGGCAGCAGGGCCAGGAAGGGCACACCCGCCTGGCGGGCACCCGCCGCCAACTGGGCAGAGAATATCCGCGAGCCCTTCGGATCGAGCACCAGGAGCGCCTCGCCCCGCCGTTGCGCCTGCCAGGCCAGCAGAACCAGCAGGCTGCTCTTGCCGCTGCCCGGGGCACCCACCGCCAGCACATGACGGGCCATCAGTCCTGCCGCGCAATCCACCCAGGGGGCGCTGCGCTGACGTGCCGGGCCCTCCCGCAATCCCGCCACAGGCGCGGTTTCTGCCAGCAGGGCCGCCGTGTGGTGTGGCAGCCAGGGTCCACCCCGTCCCAGCAGTACCTGCCCTGACGGACGGCGCGCCATCAGGCTGGCCAGGGCGCTGGCCGAGAAAGGCAGACGGTCGGAGCGGTGCGACCGGCCGGCGGCACCCAGGCTGTGGATCAGGATTTCTGTGGTCAGACAGACCAGCAGCGCGGCCACCGGCACGGCAGGCAGGCCGGCCAGCCAGACCAGGCCGATGGCCCAGGCAAACGCCGGCCAGGGAATCGATGCGCCGCCCGGCATCTCAGTCCAGCTCCACCGGCAGCAGGCTGTTGGCAACCGACAGGCCCTGCAGCACCCGGCCATCCGCCCGCACCCAGTCATGACAGGTATGCCGGCCAGGACGCAGATGCCCCCAGTGGGCAAGCCCCTGGCGGACGGCCTCGACATCGGGCAGATGCAGGTCAGCGGCGGCCAGGGTGGTCAGCAGATCGCGTCCTGCCAAGGGCCACAACAGGGCCCAGCCCTCGGTCTCACGCAACCAGCGGTCGCAATGTCCGGGCCGCCAGATACCACGCGCTGCCAGCGTCTGACTGGCGCGACGCCAGGGGTCTGCCCGCAGGGCTGCGTCTTCCAGCACCAGATGGGCCGGACCAGGATGACACCGGCGCCAGCCGCGCAGCGAACCGCGCGTCGGGGACCAACAGGCACCGGCACTTTGGATGGTGGCGGCCTCGACACCGCGCCATTGCGCCTCCAGCACGGCGAGATGCGCGGCGCGCAGGCGCGGCCAGGGCGCATCACCGGAGGTGGCCGGAACCTGCCGCGCCGCCACCACGGCCAGCTGCAGGAAGTGATCCAGTTGCAGCGGCAGCGCTCCCGCCGGACCCGGTAGCGCGGGTGATGGAGAGCGCCGGGCTGCCACCCGGGGCACGCCAGAAGGTGCCAGTTCCGCGCTCCAGGATTCCCATTGCTGCACCAGCGGCATGGCGTGGCGGCGGAACCAGGGCATGGGTTCTCCCAAGGCGTGGAACAAGGCCCGTAGGGCGCCATGATGGCCTGCGAGCACCACCTCGGTCGGCCGAAGGGGTGCCAGCAACAGCCGTTGCGACGCGGTCGCTGCGGCCTTGGCAGACCCGGCGGTTGGTACCGATGGCACCGATGGCAGCAGAGCGGGACGGAATGGCACGACCGATCACCGGAAGGACACGGAACGGGCAGCATCCGGCCGGCTCGCATCGGCCAGCGCGGCATCCGGCAACGACGGCCGGGCCAGGCAGCACACGCAGCGATAGGGGCCGGGCAGATCTTCCTGATGCATCAGATACCGCCCGCCGCACTGCTGGCACTCGATGGCCTTGAGACTCGGGATGCGCACCGACTTGAGCAACCACCAGGCCCGGTCGGGTGTGAGAACCTCGGGCAGGCCCGCCGCCTCAATGATTTCGCGGTATCGCTGAAAGGCCACGATCAGCATCTCGGCGGGCTCAACCGCATCATCCGCGACCTGCTGCAGCGGCCGGTAAAGCGACAGGAACAACGAGGCATGCAGATTGTTGCGGCCGCGCAGATACCACAGTTCGGAATTGGGCACCTGCCCCTTGGCCGGCGCCTCGCCAGAGATTTCCAGTGCCAGCTTGCGCAGGAACCAGTGCGAAAGCCGCGTCATTTCGCAGACCACCGGCACGCGCAGCCCCAGACGTAACAGGGCCTCGGCCTGACGATAACGCTGGATTTCCTGGCTCAGCTCACGCCTGGTAGCCATCCTGCACCTCCGTTTCGGCGACAACCAGGGCCTGAGGCAGCGCGCTTGCGCGCCCCGACGCGAATTCGGTCAGGCAGGTCCAGACCGCCGCGCGACGCCAGCGCAGGCCGACCAGCAGGACATGGGCCTCTGCCAGGCGTCGCAACTGGTCGTGCGACAGGGCCAGCAGCCGGTCAGCCGTCCGCGCCTCGAGCTGGAATTCGCTCAGGGCCAGCAGACGGTTACGCAGCAAGGATTCGCGGACAAGATGCAGGAAATTCAGGTTCAGTTCAGCAATCGATGGATCAATTCTTGGCATGACACAACCCTCCTGGACCAGAAAAAAATAGGCGTTGCTTATTTTATTACGTAGGCATTGCTTGGCAATTGGCCATAGGTCATAGACTAACGGGGGATGACTGGCGGGCAAAAACCAAGTAAGAGCGTAAATTTCTGCTTTAACGTCTGGCGGGCGGCAGAAAACTTGCCAAAAATCGCGAACAAATATAAGTTTCACTTACTTTTAATTCTTCACCGGGACCAGAGAGGTCCGCATGGACGTCCAGGAAGGCAAGGCTGGCTTTGCGCGCAGGCTGAATGAGGCATTTGATGCCCTCGACATTCCGCCCAAGCAACGCGGCAGGTTCACCGCGATCGCGCGGCTTTTTTCGGTATCCCCCGTGGCCGCACGCGACTGGTGCGAAGGCAACAGCTATCCCAGCGTCGACAAGCTGCTCCAGATCATGGATACCGTGCGTTGTGGCGCCGACTGGCTGCTGTTTGGCCGGCTTGCCGTCCCGGCGACCGGTCGGACCGCCACGGCGGGCGGTCCGGCTGCCGGAGCGATCCCGATTGACCGCTACCCGGGCTGGGCTGAGGGTCGCGAGGCCGCCGCTGGCGGGTCAGAAGGAGATGCGTTGCACACGGTTGCGCCCGGCAACGCGGCCGGCGCTGCCCACGTTGGCGGGGATGCCGGAATTGGCGGCGCTGCCCACGTTGGCGGGCTGGATCCTGGCCGGTTGGACCCTGGCCGGTTGGGCGAGGCGGGGCCGCAACCCCCCGGAGGGCCGCCAGGCGAAGTCCACTGGCATCGCATTGACGGGGACAGCATGTCTCCCACCCTGCAACCCGGCGACTGGGTGGCGCTGCAACAGGCTCCGCCCCTGCCGTGGCGGGACGGCATCTTCTGCCTGCAGGCGGTGAACCAGGAGCCGACCGCCCCTGCCTGGCGGAGTCAGGCCATCGCGCACGAACCGCTGGTGCGCCGCCTGGTGCGCAGCGTGGATGGACGGATCGTCGTCCGTTGCGACAATCCGCTTGCCCAACTGGACGAAGGCTGGTGGTGCGCCAACCCGGTTCAGGCGGGGCCCGGAGGGTCGCCAGGCGGGGTGCCAAGGCCGTCACTGCTGCTGTCGCGGACGCCAGCGGTGACTTACCCGCCCGGCGACTACCGTTGGTCAGTGCCCGAACAGGGTGCGGCAGGCGCCGCGCTGGCCGGCCCGGCGGATGGCCAGAGCCTGCTCGTGACCGGCCGCGTGGTGGCGATCCAGCGGGTGCTGCGCTGAACCGACAGCTCCAGCAGCGCCGGCAGGGTGTGCTTCAGGCGCGCGGCTGCTGACGTCGTTCCGGGCCGTCGACAGCCACGGCCGCGTTCACCGACAGCAGCGCGTCCTGCAGGGTTTCTTCCGCCAGGCCGTTGATGGCATGGCCCAGCAAATCGGCTGCCTCGTAGGAAAACTGCGGCAGGCGCGCTTCCTCGAGATTGGCAACGAACCCGGCGGCCGCACCGGCCACGCGCAGCAGGGCATCGCGTTCCCGCATCAGCATCTCGAGTTCCTGGCGCAGCAATGCCACTTCCGAATCTTCTATGTGTGAAGTCATCGCAGGCTTCTCCTGTCGCCTGGATCACCTCGCTGACGCACCGCGCAGCAGCCCGGCAACCCAGCGTTCACTATACCGCCGAGCGGTGTCCGAGCGGGAGCCAATACAGCTCGAACACGTGACCATCGGGATCGGCCAGGCGGCAGGCAGTGATGCTGTCCTGCACCACATAAGGCTGCACCACCGGCACCCCAGCCGCCACCATCTCGGCGAACCGGCCGGCGACGGTTTCCCCATCCGGCTGGGGAAAGCCAAAATGAAACCAGTCCGGCAGCGGCTCGGGCGCCGGGTCCTGTTTCAGCACCAGCAGAAAATTCTGGGTATCGAGCAGGAAACTCAGGGCGTCGGTGCGGCGGTCCAACTGCAGCCCGAACCATCGCTGGTAAAACGCCTCCGAACGGGCGCGGTCACGCACATTCAGGTGCAGGTGATGCAGGATCATCGCGGTGGCCCTCCTGCCGCAGCGCCCTTAGCCCATGCGCGGCAGGGTCACGCCGCGTTGGCCCTGATATTTGCCGCCACGATCGGCGTAGCTGACCTCGCAAGGCTCATCCGATTCAAAAAACAGCACCTGGGCTACCCCCTCGTTCGCATAGATCTTGGCGGGCAGCGGCGTGGTGTTGCTGAATTCGAGCGTGACGAAGCCCTCCCATTCCGGCTCGAACGGTGTGACGTTGACGATGATGCCGCAACGGGCGTACGTGCTTTTGCCGAGGCAGATGGTCAGTACGTTGCGCGGAATGCGGAAGTACTCCACCGTGCGCGCCAGGGCAAAGGAGTTGGGCGGGATGATGCAGACGTCACTCTTCACGTCGACGAAGGAATTCGGGTCGAAATTCTTTGGATCGACAATCGTCGAGTTCAGGTTGGTGAACAGCTTGAATTCGTCGGAACAGCGGATGTCGTAGCCGTAGCTCGACGTGCCGAAGGACACCACACGCTGACCGTTCACGTGCTTGACCTGATCGGCCTCGAAGGGCTCGATCATGCCGTGTTCCCGCGCCATCTGGCGGATCCAGCGGTCGGATTTGATGCTCATGTCCCGGATACTCGTTAAGGGGGAATGGACGGATGAAGGCTGAAACCGTGCAACCGGGCCTCAGGCGCGGTCGCTTTTGCGGGTGGCCGGCGAGATGTCGCGCCAGCCATACGCCACTTCGTTGAGCGACCGGCCGGCCACGCGGACGAGCCGGTTTTCCTGCTCGCTGGCTCCGAGCCGTTCGTAGAACCCGCAGATCGGATTGGCCTCGAGGACGCGCACCAGCAGCGAGCGCAGACCGATCGCCGTGAGCTGGCGGCAAAACCCCAGGAACAGCCGGCGACCAACCGCCCGCTCACGATGCTCCGGCAGCACGTACAGACCATAGATTTCGGCAAAAAACGCGGTGCTGCCCGAACGCTCGGGGCCGCCACACACAAAGCCGACCAGCTCGCCAGTCGCCGAGACCGCCACCAACGTGGCATTGCCCGGGGTTCGGATGGCCGCGTGCCAGATTTCGGTCTGGTCGGCCAGGTCGAGCCGCTCGGCAAAGGCCGCCGGCAGGATGCCGTGATACCCGGAATGCCAGCAGTCGATGTAGATGCGCGCGACAGCACCCGCCTCGGTGAGCGAGGCGGCGCGGATCACCACGCCATCCGTCTCCGTGCCGGTGCCGGGTACCGGCCGCGCCTGGCCGGGCGCCCCCTGCCGGCCGTCATCGCCTGCCATGGCGGGGATCAGCCGTTCTTGATGACGATCTTCGGAAACTTGGCGCTGTGATCCTCGCCGCGTTCCGCCACCTTGACTGCCACCTTGCGGGCAATGGTGCGGTACGCATCGGCGATCTTGCCCTGGGGGTCGACGGCCACGGTGGGCGCACCCGCATCCGTGTGTTCACGGATGCGCAGGTCAAGCGGCAGTTCGCCGAGAAGGTCGACACCGTAATCCGCACACATCCGCGCGCCTCCGCCGCTGCCAAAGATATGCTCTTCGTGACCGCAGGCCGTGCACACGTGGGTGCTCATGTTTTCGATGATGCCGAGGATCGGTACGCCAACCTTCTCGAACATCTTCAGGCCCTTGCGGGCGTCGAGCAGGGCAATGTCCTGCGGCGTGGTGACGATCACCGCACCGGTGACCGGCACCTTCTGCGCCAGGGTGAGCTGAATGTCGCCGGTACCGGGCGGCATGTCGACGATCAGGTAATCCAGATCCTGCCAGCGGGTTTCCGTCAGCAGCTGCTGCAGGGCCTGCGTGACCATGGGCCCCCGCCAGACCATCGGCGTGTCGTCCGACACCAGAAAGCCCACGCTCATGGTCTGCAGGCCATGCGCCATGATCGGCTCCATGGTCTTGCCGTCCAGACTGCTCGGCCGTTCCTGGATGCCCAGCATGGCAGGCTGCGAAGGACCGTAGATGTCGGCGTCCAGCAGACCCACCCGCGCCCCTTCGTCGAGCAGCGCGAGGGCCAAGTTGACCGAGGTGGTCGACTTGCCCACCCCGCCCTTGCCAGACGCCACCGCAATGATGTTGCGGATGCCGGTCAGCGGTTTGAGGCCGCCCTGCACCGTGTGCGATACCACTTTCCAGCCGACGTTGACCTGTGCCGAACCGATGTCCGGCAAACCGGCCAGCACTTTCTGCAGGCGCTCGCTGACCTGTGGAGCCGTGCGGCGTGCCGGGTAGCGCAACGACACATCGACAACGACATCGGCGCCCTGGATGCGGATCGAGCTGATTGCCTTGTCGGCGTTAAACGTGCGTCCGGTGTTGGCATCCACCAGGTCACCCAACAGGGCCTGCACCGTGGCTTGCGTGATTTCCATGCGTTCTCCTTGAGTTGCCGCAGATTATATACCCCTTCGCCAGACAGGCTCGGCGTGCGGCTTTGCTACAATTGACAACTGTACAGAACCCGGCCTTTTCCACCATGTCCCGCCAGATCCTTGTCACCAGTGCCCTTCCCTACGCCAACGGCAGCATCCATCTGGGGCACATGCTGGAGCACGTGCAAACCGACATCTGGGTGCGCTTCCAGCGCATGCGCGGACACGAGGTGTACTACGTCTGTGCCGACGACACCCATGGTGCCCCGGTGATGCTGGCCGCGGAAAAAGCGGCGATCAGCCCCGAAACGCTGATCGAGCGCTCGCGCAACGAGCACCTGCGCGATTTCCAGGGCTTCGACATCAGCTACGACCTCTATTACAGCACCCACACCGAAGAAACCCGGCAGTTCGCGGAACAGATCTATCTGCGCCTGAAAGACGCCGGCCTGATCTCCGTGCGACCGGTCGAACAGTTCTACGACCCCAAGCGCGAAATGTTCCTGGCCGACCGCTTCGTGAAGGGTGAGTGTCCGCGCTGTCACGCCAAAGACCAGTACGGCGACTCCTGTGAGGTCTGCGGCGCCACCTATGCCCCGACCGAACTGATCGCGCCGTACTCGGCAGTGACTGGGGCAACCCCGGAGCGCCGGAGTTCCGACCACCATTTTTTCCGGCTGGGCGAATGCAGCAGCTTCCTGCAGGCATGGACCCGCTCCGGCACCATTCCACCGGCGGCCGCCAACAAGATGGGGGAATGGTTCGAGGCCGGTCTCAGCGATTGGGACATCAGCCGGGACAAACCGTATTTCGGCTTCGCCATTCCCGGCACCACCGACAAGTATTTCTATGTCTGGCTGGATGCCCCGGTGGGTTACATGGGCAGCTTCCAGCACCTCGCCCAGCGCGAAGGCCTTGCCTTTGACGACTGGTGGGGCGTCGATTCGACGGCCGAACTGCATCACTTCATCGGCAAGGACATCCTGTACTTCCATAGCCTGTTCTGGCCTGCCATGCTGGCGCGTGCCGGCTACCGCACGCCGACCCAGCTGCACGTGCACGGTTTTCTGACCGTGAACGGCGCGAAGATGTCGAAAAGCCGTGGGTCGTTCATCACGGCGGCCGATTACCTGGCGCACCTGAGCCCGGAACACTTGCGGTATTACTATGCGGCCAAGCTCAACGCAGGTCTCGACGATATCGACCTGAACCTGGAAGACTTCACGGCGCGGGTCAACAGCGACCTGGTCGGCAAGTATGTCAACCTGGCTAGCCGCACCGCCGGCTTCATCCGCAAGCGCTGTGGTGGACGAACCGCACGGGCACTGCCGCCTGCCGCCGAAGCGCTGGTGGCCCAGTTCCGCAGCCAGGCCGACACCATCGCGCAGGCCTACGAGAACGGGGAATACAGCCGGGCCATGCGCGAGATCATGGCGTTGGCCGATCTGGCCAACCAGTATGTGGATGGCAACAAGCCCTGGGAAATCGCCCGCGATGCCGCGCGTCAGGAAGAACTACACACCGTCTGCACAGCCTGTCTGGAGCTGTTCCGCCTGCTGACGCTCTACCTCAAACCGGTGCTGCCTGCCGTGGCGACGAAGGTCGAGGCGCTGCTCGGCGTACCAGCCCTGACCTGGGAAGCGCTGGATGCCACCCTGCTCGATCAGCCGATCGCCGACTACCAGCACCTGATGCAACGTATCGAGCCGATACAGGTGCAGGCGCTCCTGACTGCGGTCGCGGCAGGCGCCGCCGCAGCGTTGGCAGCAGCGCCAACACCAGCCGCCGCGACGCCGGCCGCCACGCCGCCGAAAGCCCCACCGCCGGTTGCCGAGACCCCGAAAGCCCCGCCGCCGATTGCCGAGACCATCGGCATTGACGACTTCAGCCGTATCGACCTGCGCGTGGCACGCATCGTCAAGGCAGAAGCCATGCCGGAAGCCGACAAGCTGCTGCGCCTGACCCTCGACCTGGGCTTCGAAACCCGACAGGTATTTGCGGGGATCAAATCGGCCTATACGCCCGAGCAGCTGGAGGGTCGCCTGACCGTGATGGTGGCCAACCTCGCGCCGCGCAAGATGCGCTTTGGGGAATCGCAGGGCATGGTACTGGCGGCCGGCGACGGCAACGGCCTGTTCATCCTGTCGCCGGACAGCGGTGCCACCCCTGGTATGCGCATCAAGTAAGCCGCCGTCCGCCCACCGCTCCATGGCTGCCGCCGTTCCACCTCCCTACAGTCTCGACCGCAGCGTGCTGGATCGCGAGGTGGAAATGTCGGCGTTTCGCGCCAGCGGCCCGGGCGGTCAGCATGTCAACAAGACCAGCTCGGCCGTACGTCTACGCCATCTGCCGAGTGGGGTGGTGCTGGTATGCGACGACACGCCCTCGCAGCACCGCAATCGCGAGCTGGCCTTCGAGCGCCTGATCGGCAAGCTGAAACTGCTGAATTATGTCGCGCCCAAGCGCTACGCCACCCGACCCACCCGTGGCTCGAAGGAGCGCCGGCTTGAGTCGAAGCGGCGTGACGCCGTCATCAAAAAAGGCCGGTCTGCCCGCGATCACGACTGATCGAGCGACGCGACAGTGCCGGCACGCTTGCTGTGGCCCGGCGCTGCGAGGCAGCAGGCAGGGGCAGCAGGCGGCGGGCCGCCGGCTCAGTACCGCGCCTTCACCGCCCCCTCCCCAAGCCAATCGGTGAGCGCCTGCATCAGGCCATCATCCAGACGCACCCCGGGCAGCTCGAGCTGGCAGGTGGCGGTAGCATTGCTGTAGAGCAGCCGCACGGGGGTCTGGCCCGGCCGGTTGGCCTCCAGCAGGGCGTGCAGTTGCGCCGGATTGTGTGCCGACTGGAACTCGATGCTGATTGCCTTGGCGAAATGGGCGCGGGCCCCGGCCAGATCCCACAGCTGGTCGGCCGAAATGCGCACGCCGCCACTGAAATGGTCCATCTGGGGCCGCCCCTCCACCACCAGCAGGCTGTCTTCGCGAATCAGGTTGCGCACCCGGTCAAACACCTCGGCAAACACGGTGACCTCAATTTTGGCCGAGCCGTCATCGAGTTCGACGATGCCCATGCGTCCCCGGCGCGTTTGCGCCACGCGGCTGCCGTACACGATCCCCGCCACCACCACCGGCTCGTACTGGGGCGCGACGTCGGCAAGGCGGCGACGGACGAAGGCCTGGACCTCGGCGCGGTACCCCTCGAAGGGATGCCCGCTGAAGTAATAGCCGAGACAGGATTTTTCATGCTGCAATTTTTCGCGCAGGGTCCAGGGCTTGGCAGCCACCAGTTCGGCAGTGCTGGCGAGATCGCCCTGCCCATCGGAAAACAGGCCGACCTGCAGCAGGCTGACAGCCTGCAGCTCGGCCACTTCCAGCGCGCGCCCCACCGAGGCGAACAGCACTGCGCGCTCCGCGCCGGTGAAATCAAAGGCACCTGCCCGCACCAGGGCCTCGATCACCCGCCGGTTGACCACCCGCTTGTCGACCCGGATGCAGAAATCGAACAGGTCCTTGAAGGGCCCGCCCTGCTCGCGCACGCGGATGATTTCGAGTGCGGCGTTTTCACCAGATCCTTTGACGGCGCCAAGCCCGTAGCGAATGGTGCGCCGGTCGGTTGGAATGAAGCGGTAACCCGAGGCATTCACGTCCGGGCCGAGCACGTCGATCTGGTTGAGGATCGCGTCCTCGACAAAGACCTGCACCTTGTCCGTGTCGTCCATGTCGGCCGATAAGGTGCCGGCCATGAAGGCGGCGGTATGGTGGCGCTTGAGCCATGCGGTCTGGTACGAGACCAGGGCGTAGGCGGCCGAATGGGACTTGTTGAAGCCGTACTCGGCAAACTTTTCCATCAGGTCGAATAAGCGGCCGGCGAGTTCGTCGCTGACGCCCTGAGCCTTGGCGCCGTCGCAGAAGCTGATGCGCTGTTTGGCCATTTCATCTGCCAGCTTCTTGCCCATGGCCCGGCGCAACAGGTCGGCACTGCCCAGGCTGTAGCCCGCCAGCACCTGCGCGATCTGCATCACCTGTTCCTGATACACGATCACGCCGTAGGTCGGCTTGAGGATCGGCTCGAGACGCTCGTGGAAATAATCGACCTTCTGCTCGCCATGTTTGCGCGCAATGAAGTCATCGACCATGCCGGATTGCAGCGGCCCCGGACGGTTCAGGGCCATCAGGGCAATGATGTCCTCGAAATTGTCGGGACGCAGGCGCTTTTCCATGTCGCGCGCCGAGCGCGATTCCTGCTGGAATACCGCACTCGTATTGCCGCTGGTGAACAGGGCGTAGGTGGCAGGATCGTCGAGCGGAATCTGGTCGAGATCGAACGTGATCAGTTCGGTCTTGCCATCCTTACGCCCCAGCTCGCGCACATAGCGCACGGCCCAATCGAGGATGGTCAGGGTACGCAGGCCAAGAAAGTCGAACTTCACCAGACCGACCTTCTCGACATCATCCTTGTCGTACTGGCTGACGATGGAGGCGCCATCCTGGCAGTACAGCGGCGTGAAATCGGTCAGCCGTCCCGGTGCGATCAACACCCCGCCCGCGTGCATGCCGACGTTGCGGGTGATGCCCTCGAGCTTCTCGGCCAGGGCCAGCAGTTCGGCCACCTCCTCTTCCCTGCTGGCGCGCTCATTGAGCTGCGGCTCGAGCTCGCGTGCCTTGGCGAGCGTCATGCCCAGTTCAAAGGGTACCAGCTTGGCCAGCGTGTCGACAAAGCCATAGGAAAGGTCGAGTACCCGGCCCACATCGCGCACCACCGCCTTGGCCGCCATCGTGCCGAAGGTGGCGATCTGCGACACGCATTCAGCCCCGTACTTTTCGCGTACATATTCGATCACCCGCTCGCGACCGTCCTGACAGAAGTCGATGTCGAAGTCGGGCATGGAAACCCGCTCGGGGTTCAGGAAGCGCTCGAACAACAGGTCATAGCGGATCGGATCAATGTCGGTGATGCCAAGACAGAAGGCCACCAGCGACCCTGCGCCCGATCCGCGCCCGGGCCCCACCGGCACGCCATTCTGCTTGGCCCAGTTGATGAAGTCCGCCACGATCAGGAAGTAGCCGGGAAATCCCATCTGTACGATGGTGTCGGTCTCGATTTTCAGGCGGGTGACGTAACGCTCGCGCTGCGCCGCACGTTCTTCGACATTCGGAAACAGGGCGACCAGACGGCTCTCGAGGCGTCGCTGCGCCTCGGCCACCAGATAGTCATCCAGCCCGCTGCCATCCGGCGTCGGAAAATCGGGCAGGCGCGGCTTGCCCAGCTCGAGTTCCAGATTGCAGCGCTGGGCGATGGCGACGGCATTGGCCAGCGCCACAGGCAGATCGGCAAAGCGCGCCTGCATCTCGGCGCGCGTCGCAAAATGCTGCTGCGGCGTGAAATCGCGCGGACGCCGCTTGTCAGAGAGCAGAAAGCCGCCTGCGATGCACACCCGGGCCTCGTGTGCCTTGAAGTCGTCGGCCTGCATGAACTGGATCGGGTGGGTAGCCACCAAGGGCAGGCCGAGCTGATCCGCGAGACGCACACTGCCACGGATCAGGGACTCGTCATGCGTATGGCCCGCCCGCTGCACCTCAAGATAAAACGCCCCGGGAAACAGCGCCTGCCACGCGGCAGCGGCCGCTTCGGCTGCCTCCGGCTGTCCCGAAAGCAGGGCCTGCCCGACATCCCCCTGCGCCGCGCCGGAGAGGGCCAGCAGACCGCTGCCCAGCTCGACCAGCCAACGCCGGTTGATCTCGGCCCGGCCGCGACGCTGGCCGAAGCGGTAAGCACGTGACAGCAGTTCACACAGGTTGAGGTAACCCTGCCGGTTGCGCACCAGCAGCAGCAGACGCGATGACGGTTCCCGTTCATCGACCGGCGCCACCCACACGTCGCAGCCGCAAATCGGTTTGATACCCTTGCCACGAGCGGCCTGGTAGAACTTGACCAGCCCGAACAGGTTGCCCAGATCGGTTAGGGCACAGGCCACCTGCTGGTCGTCGCGCACCTGCGCCACCAGACGGTCGATCTGGACGATGCCATCCGTGACCGAATACTCGCTGTGCACCCGCAGGTGCACAAAATCTGGAGTGCTCACGCCTCTCCCCGTCGCGCCTGGAAGAACGTGCGCAACAGGGCGGCCGATTCGGCGGCCAGCACGCCGCCCTGATGACGGGTGTGATGATTGAGGCGAGGCTCGGCGAACAGGTCGATCACGCTGCCTGCCGCACCCGATTTCGGGTCTGGCGCGCCCCAGACCACGCGCGCGACCCGGGCCCAGAGCAGGGCACCGGCGCACATCGCGCAAGGTTCCAGCGTGACATACAGGGTGGTACCGGGCAGACGATAGTTCTGCAGGTGGGCGCCAGCGGCGCGCAGGGCGACTATTTCGGCGTGCGCGCAGGGATCGTGTTCGCCCAGCGGCGCATTTGCCCCGGTCGCCACCACCGCGCCATCACGGACCAGTACCGCACCGACCGGCACCTCGCCGGCCGCCGCGGCGGTCTCGGCGAGCGCGAGCGCCTGACGCATGAACTGCGTATCCATGGTGGTCAGCGCCTCCGGTGGGCAAACGGGGCTGACGGGCGGGTCTTGCTTCATGGGAACGGGGGCGGGTCCTGCGGTGACGGGGCGGCCAGGACAGAATGACCAGCCCGGTCTAACAGTTTACCGCGTGACACCAGCGCCACCAAGACACGCCACGGCCACGAACGCGCGCTGGCCCGAGACAGGCACTGGCCATGGACGCGCCCTGACCGGGAACAGGCCATGGCCATAAACGCGCCCTGACCGGGGACAGTCCCTGGCCATGGACGTGCCCTGACCCGGGACAGGCGTCGACCGGAGACGCGTGCTGGCAGTGGCAGTGTCGGGAGTGGTAGCCTTCCGGCGGTGCGATCGGTCAGGGCGCACTGGCCGGGTTGCAGGGTTGTCCCCGGGTGGCCTTGCTTCCCGGAGTTACCTCGCACCCCGACCGGACTTCCAGAACCTGCATTTCGGATCTTGCGCATGCCCCAGCAGCACCACGCCGCCTTTCCTGCCCTGGTTCAGGGTTTGCTGGACCAGCCAGCCCGGATCTCGCCGATGTATTTTTACGATACACGAGGGTCTACGCTGTTCGAGGAAATCACCCGCCTGCCGGAGTACTACCCGACACGCACCGAACGCAGCGTGATGCAGCGGGCCGGGGGCGAGATCGCGGCGGCCATCGGCACGGGGCGGACCCTGATCGAACTGGGCGCCGGCAGCTGTGAAAAAGCGCGCCTGCTGTGCCGCCTGATCGAGCCAGCGCGGTTTGTTGGCGTGGACATTGCAACCGACTTCCTGGAACTGGCAGTGGCTGGTCTGCGGGCAGAATTTCCCGGCATGGAGGCCATTGCGGTGGCGGGAGACCTGCACGACACCGTCACGCTGCCGGAAGACCTGCCGCGTAACCATCGCCTGGTGTTCTATCCGGGCTCGTCGATTGGCAATTTTGATCCGGAGGAGGCGCTGGCCCTGTTGCAACGGGTGCGCGGCCTGATTGGCGACGACGGGGCGCTGCTGATCGGCGTCGATCTGGTGAAAGACAGTGAGGTGCTGCAGCAGGCCTACGATGACGCAAGTGGCATCACCGCCGAATTCAACCGCAACATCCTGGTCCATCTCAACCGGTTGATCGAGACCGACTTCGATCCCCTGCAGTGGGGCCACGTCGCGCTCTACGACCCAGCCTTGGCCCGCATCGAGATGCACCTGCAGGCACTCAGCGACCAGTGGGTGCGGTGGCCGGGTGGTGGCCGTCATTTCCGGGCCGGTGAGCGCATCCATACCGAAAACAGCTACAAGCACACGCCGGCCGGATTCACCGCACTGCTGGCGCGCGCAGGATTTCACGCCTGCCAGGTCTGGACGGATCCGCTGGACTGGTTTGCCGTGGTGCTGGCGCAGCCATGACCGGTACCCTGGTGGTCGACCTTCTGGCGCGTCTGCGCGCCGTCCGCAGCCGCACCGAGGCGCTGGCGGCGCCGCTGAGCGCGGAAGACTGCTGTGTACAGGCGATGCCCGACGCGAGCCCGGTGAAATGGCATCTGGGTCATACCACCTGGTTCTTTGAAACGTTCGTGCTCGAGCGCTTCGAATCCGACTACGTGCCGGTGCATCCTGCGTTCCGCGTGCTCTTCAACTCGTATTATCAGCAGGTTGGCGAGCGCCATCCGCGGCCACAACGCGGCCTGCTGACCCGGCCGCCGCTCGCGGAGGTTTACCAGTATCGCGCCAGCGTCAACGCGCGCCTGGAGCGCCTGTGTGCCGCTGCGCGTGACTGGCCGGCGCCCGAACAGGCGGCCCTCTGGTCGCTGCTGGAACTGGGCCTGCACCACGAGCAGCAGCACCAGGAACTGATTGTCACCGACATCAAGTTCCTGTTGTCCTGCAATCCGCTGATGCCAGTGTATGGGCCGCTGGTTGGCACAACCGCCTGCGCCCCCGCCGCAACCGGCCGGCATGCTTCCAGCGACGCTGCGCAGCAACTGCAGAAACGGCAGCAACAGCAGCAACAGCAGCTGCAACCGCAGCAGCAGCAGCAGGATCCGGATTGGGCCGGATTTGCCGGGGGCCTGCAGGAAATCGGCCACACCGGCGAGGGGTTTCATTTCGACAACGAACGGCCCCGGCACCGCGTCTACCTTGCGCCCTTTGCCCTGGCCCGCCGGCTGGTGACCCAGGGCGAGTACGCCGCCTTTCTGGCAGCGGGTGGCTATCAGGACCCGGGCCTGTGGCTGGCCGAAGGCTGGGACTGGCTGCAGGCGGGCGGATACAGCGCTCCCCTGTATTGGCAACCTGACGCGGGCGGCTGGAGCCTGTTCACCCTGCAGGGCCGCCAACCCCTGCAGGCGGAAGACCCGGTGCTGCATCTAAGCTACTACGAGGCCGATGCCTACGCGCGCTGGGCCGGCGCGCGGCTGCCGACGGAAGCGGAATGGGAACATGGCGCTCGTCAGGCACCGGCAGGCTCCCTGTACCAGCTGCATGACGTGGCATGGCAGTGGACATCGTCAAGCTACGCACCCTACCCTGGATTTCAGGCGGCCGCCGGCGCCGTTGGGGAGTACAACGGCAAGTTCATGGTCAACCAGTATGTGCTGCGTGGCAGCAGTGCCGCCACACCGCCGGATCACGCCCGTGACACGTATCGCAACTTCTTTCCGACCGGGGCGCGCTGGCAGTACACCGGCGTACGTCTGGCGCGCGATGCCGCTCGCTGAGGACAGCCTCACCCCGGCTGGCGGCCCGACCTCAGCCGCCGGGAGGCCTCAGGGCTCGATCTGCACGCCCTTCCAGAACGCGACATAGCCAGTGATTTCGGCCGCCGCAGCCTTTGGCGTGGGATAGAACCACGCCGCATTGGCGTTGGTCTTGCCATTCACCTCGACATGGTAGTAGCTCGCCTCGCCTTTCCAGCCGCAGGTGCTGTGATGGTCACTCGGCCGGAAATAGTCGGCTTTCAACGCTTCCGGGGGAAAGTAGGTGTTGCCCTCCACCGTATGGCAGGCGGTGCTTTCAGCGATCACGGCATCGTTCCAGATGGCTCGCGGCATGGGTGCTTCCTCATCAAGGTGGCTGGAGCATCAGGATGACAGGAAACCGGGTTGCCATCCAGATTGAGTAAAACTGTCACCACCACTTGTTACTGTCGATCTTCCGTTCACCAGGGAAGACGCCATGTCCGCATCGGTCGCCAGGATTTCGCGCAGCGTCTCGGCGAGGCGCACTGCCTGCCTGGTGCCGATCTGCCAGGCGCTGGCAGCCATCGCGCTACCCGCCATGGCGCGGGCCGCCCCCCTCGAATCCCTGGAGCCGATCCTGGCAGTGGGCACTAGCGAGCCGCGTACCCTGCCCGTCAGCGAGGCCCTGCGCGACCAAGGCACCCCACGCTCGCTGCTGGGCGAAGAGGCGATTCACGAGGTGGCAACGCCCTTCGGCGACTATGGCTCGCTCGCCAAGCTCACGCCGAGTTACGTCGAGAGCGCTCCCAACGGTGAAGGTTTTGATGCCGCCAAGAACCAGTCGCTGCGGGGTTTCACCGATACCCAGTTCAACCTGCTGGTGGATGACATTCCGGTGCAGGATCCCGACACCTTCGCCCACCACAGCACCTCGTATTTTCCGGCGGCCACCCTGAGCCGGGTGATCGTCGACCGCAGTCCAGGCGGGGCAGCCGACCTAGGCTATGCCAATTTGGGCGGGACGATCCATCTGTCGACCCTCGAACTACCCCGTGTGGCGAGTACCCGGCTGATGGCCAGTGCTGGCAGCTTTGCCACCTCGCTGGTCGGCGCAACGGTGAGTACCGGCCGGCCGCAGGCTGCGGGCGACGGCGGCGCCCTGCTGAATGTCGAACACCTGCAAAGCGCCGGGGTGCTGAGCAATGCCGATGGCCGCAAGGATGACGTGCTGGTGAAAGCGGAATGGAGGCTGGCGGGCGGAGCGCAGCTCACGGCGCTGTACACCTTCGACCGCTATCACTTCAACAATCCACCCAACAGCACCACCCTGCGGCTGGCGACGGCCGGATCCGCCTATGGTTTCAGCGCAGATCCGCAACGGGCCGACTTCTACGGTTATGCCACCACCGACCGGCGGGCCGATTTCGGCTACGTGCGCTGGCACGCGCCGCTGGATGGCGCCTGGCTGCTGGAAACCACGGTCTACACCTACCTTTACGCCACGACGGGCCTGGGTCTGAACGGCGACGAAACGGCATCGCCAATGCCGGGCGGCTTCGGCCCGCCCACCACCGACATCGCCGGGCGCCTGAGCAACCAGGATTACCGCACCACCGGCGCCGTGGTGCGAACCAGCCACGAAGATCGCAACGGTTTCTTCCAGGCCGGCATCTGGGTGGACCACAGCCGGGAACAGGCCAGCCGTTACGCCATCGACCTGAGCAATGGCCAGTTCTACAACGCCAACCGGAACAACAACAGCCCAAGCTACTACGCGTTCACGAGCCATCTCGACACGCTGCAGCCCTATGTTTCGTACCAGTGGATCGTCACCGATGCCCTCAGCGTGCGACCCGGCGTGCGCCACCAGCAGGTCCGGCGCGGCTACGATGCCCTGGTCAACCAGAACTTTCGGCCGGGGACGTCGCAGGAACTCACCCGTACCGTGAGTTCCACCCTGCCGGGCGTGGATGCCACCCTGAAGCTGGATGGCGACACCAGCCTGCTGTTACAGGTGGCGCGCGGCACCGAAGTGCCCGGCCAGGCGCTGTTCTACAACACCAATACGCCGGCCCAATCGAACCAGGCACAAGCGCAGAGTGCCGTTGCCTGGCAGGTCGGCCTGGTGCGTGAGACCACGGCCTACGATCTTGGCCTGACCGCCTATCTGGTCAATTTTTCCAACTACATCGACACCACCACCACCAACGGTGTGACGGTATCGGCCAACCATGGGGACGTGCGTTACCGCGGCCTGGAACTGGAGGGACGGGTGGATCTGGGGGCGGGGTTTGGAACCCTCGCCAACGCCAGCCTGATCCGTGCCGAGTACCAGACCGCCGGCATTGCCGCGGCCAATCAGCAGGTGGGGCAGGACGTGCCCCTGGTGCCCTCCTACACGGGCCTTGCCGGCCTGGTCTTTGCCGAGGGTGCCTGGAAAGCCAGTCTGCTTGCCAAGTTTGTCGGCGTGGCCTACCAGGGCGCGGGCGGCAGCGCCAGTCCGGCGCGCCGGGTGGAGCCCTACCATTACGCTGACCTCACCGTCACGCGGCAGCTGGGCGACACCATCGGACTGCAGCACGTGCGGCTGAGCCTTGCGGTGCGCAATCTGCAGGATCAGGCTTCGGTGACCGACAACGGCGGGCCAGCCGCCGTCGCCGCCGAGGGCAACCTGCTGAACACCCTGCCCCGTCGCAGCCTGATCCTGTCGCTGGTGGCAGACCTGTAGGCTTGCAGGCTGGCGTTGTCAGCTAGGTTTGCCAGCCCGCGACCAGATCGTCCAGATCGTCCAGGCTCGACCATTCGGACCGGCCTCGCCACTGTTTGCGGTGCTGTTTCAGGCGCCGCTGCAGATCATCGAGGTCGGCCAGGCGGCGGGCCTCGGCCTGCAGCACGCGGATGCTCTCGCGCAGGTGCTGCAGGTTTTCATCCAGTGACGCCTGCACGGCCTCCGGGGTGAGCTTGCCGCGTTGCCGCACCGATGCCATGCCCTCGAAGGGCGCCATGGCGGAGGCGACCGCTGCGCGCAGGCGCTCCGCCTGGTCTTCCAGCACCACCAGCAGTGCGGTCATGCGCTCGGGTGGCAGCCCATCCAGCAGGCTGACGTTGCCGCCCAGCCGGGCGCGCTGATCGGCGGACAGCTCCGCCTGAATGGCCAGCAGTGCCGGAAGGTCCCGTTGGGCGTACGCTGCATTCGCCTGTTGCAGCCAGCGGGTCTTGCGCGCCTGCTCCTGCGGGTCGCGCTCGCGGTCGGGATGCAGGGCGAACGCGAGCTTGCGGTAGAGGGCACGCAGCGCCAATACGGCAGCCTCTTCCGCCTGACGGCGCAGCAGCGCCTGGGTGAGCTGGCTGGTCCCGCCGGCACGGGCGTGCCGGCCAGCGTGGCCGGAATCGATTTCGGGGGCATCCTGCGCAGGGGCGCCAGCGGCCTGCGGGCTGGTCGCGCTGTCTGCAGCCTGCTGCCGGCGGGCGGCGCGCGCCGCCCGCTTGCGCGCCCGACGGTCGTGGGGATGTGTCGCATGCGAATCCACGTTGTCCGGCGCCGTGTAGTCCGGACCCACGTTGTCCCCGTCAGCGGCGGCCTCGTCGTCTGTTGCCTTCGCCGGCTTCTGACCAGCCGCGCGCAGGCGAGCCTCGATGGCCTCGGCGCAGGCTTCCACCGACTCCATCGGTGGCAGATCCCTCAGGTCAACGCCGGTACGATGCTGGGCCATGCGCCGCAGATACGCGATGCGGTCTGCCAGAACCGTTTCGTAGTCCTGCTGCGCGTGATGCAAAAAGAGCGCCAGCAGTTCCGGGCTGCGCGATTCCCGCAGCAGACTGTCGAGATAGCCCAGCAGGATGTCACGCACCATGCCGCGCTGCACCGTGCTGAGATCGGCGTGGCGGGCAGCACGGTCCAGCGCCTGCACGACCGCAATCCGCGCATCGCGGTGGCGCGCCTGCAAGGGCACCAGATCGCGCAGACAGCGGGCCTGATAGGCATCGGCAAACCTCTCCCACTGCGCCAGCAAGTCCCGTTGCAGGGCGATCCGGCCCAGCAGGGCCTGCAAGCGTCGCGCGGCTTTGCTCGCTGCGCCGGCCGGCTGGCCAGCCATTCCGGGCGATGGTCCTGGCGATGGTCCTGGCGATGGCAGTGGCGGTGGCGATGGATTGGCGGCACGGCGTCGCGCCGGTTCCGGGGTCGGGCAGTGACCGAACTTCCAGACAATGTTCAAGGGCGATGACCTGGACGCTTGACGGGCGGAGAGATGACGAAGGCACGCTGCATATAGTTTGTTACAAAAAAGCCTACGCGATCACAGGTTTTATCACTTGCCATCCGAACCAGAGCCGCCCCGTGCGCTCCAACTGGCATTGATCAGCAGACTTCTCAAACCGCACTCGGAGGATCGTATGATGCACTGGCTCACGATGCGTGACACTCGCCCATCGAGTTTGCTGCAGCATGGCCTGCTCAGCATTGGCATGGTTGTCGGACTGGTTGCACTGTCCGGTTGTGGCGGCGACGGCGGTTATGGCTATTGCGGCCCCGGGCCAAACTGCTCCAACTACGTGGCTCCTGCGGTTGTTCCGCCAGTGGCTTCCACCAGTACCTTTGCCATCGCTCCCGCCCTGACGGCGTCGGCGACTACGGCACAGAACTATGCCGTTCACAGCGTGGACGGGTTCGGCAATGCCTACACCCTGAACCTGACGATCACTCCCGGACCCGCAACCACCTTCAGCGGCGCCAGCGCGATCAGTACCACCGTCAACCAGAGCCTTTACCAGAACGGGGTGCTGGTGAACGTCCAGCAATTCACCAATTTTTACGATCCCACCGGCACGGCCCTGCTGGGATCGACGGGGGCCACACCAGGCAGTTTCACGGTGGTGACTGCCAACACGCCGGCGCCGGCCACGGCGGTGGTTGGGCAAACCTTCCCGTCGTTCACGGAAACGATTTACCACGACAGTACCCTCACGGTCAGCGATGGTACCTTGGTAGAGACCCTGGCAGTGAACGCCGATACTGCGTCCACAGCGCTGCTGTGCATGAATGATGCCGTGCAACTCACGGCAACCGGCGTCAGCGATGGCCTGAACCCATTTCCAAGCGCCTCCTGCTTCCGTATCAATACGGCCGGCGCCATACTGGGGCTGGTAGCCACCCTCAACATCAACGGTGTTGCGCTGACCTTCCAGTAAGCCGCCAAGCCTGCCGCCGCGGTGACCGATCCCGAGACCCTTACCATGTCCCTGCACCAGACCCGATATCGTGTTTCCCGGTTGCTGGCCATCTCGCTGGCGCTGATCACCCCGGTGGCACAGGCGCACAGTCCTGGCGGCCATGCCGGCAGCGCGCATGCTGCGCGGAGTGCGGTGGCACGTGCCCCCGCGGCCGGACATCTGGCCGCCGGCGGCATTGCAGGGGTTGGTGGCATCGGTCGCGTGGTCGGCCATCCGCTGCGGCCGGGCTACGGTTTCTACCGCTATGGTTGGGGCGCACCCTTCTACGGGGTCGGCTTCTACTACGCTGGATTTTACGACCCGTGGTTCTGGCAGCCGTTCGACCCACTGTATGTCGTGCCTGCCGGAGAGCCGCCCGTGACACTTCTGGCCCCGCCGGTGGCGGGCACGGCACCAGCGGGATCTGACGTGCTCTACCGCTACTACTGTCGCACCAGCAACGCCTATTACCCGACGGTTCCCACCTGCACCGTGCCCTGGCTGAAAGTGGTACCGCAATGACCGGCAGTGCCCTGGCTGACAGTGGTACCACAATGTCCGCCATTACCTTGGCTGACAGTGATACCACTATGCCCAAGCGTGCCCGGGCCGACAGCGGTACCACCCTGGCCGCGCGTGTCATCCCGCAGCAGCCAGACCCGGTTTACTGACCAGGCAGCAGCGGGATTACGCCCGGAATCACGAACTGCTGCAAGGCCACCAGCGCCCCCAGGATGATGGTGAGGATGATGCTGTGCCAGAACGTGCGGGCAAACACCTCACCTTCGCGGCCGGCCATACCCGTCACCGATACCCCAGTGGCAATGTTCTGTGGCGAAATCATCTTGCCCATCACGCCCCCGGACGAGTTGGTGGCGGCGAACAGTACCGGGTTGAGCTGCAACTGGCGGGCTGCCACCACCTGCAGGTTGCCAAACAGGGCGTTGCCGGACGTGTCGCTGCCGGACAGCATCACCGCCACCCAGCCGAGGAACGGCGACAGCAGCACAAACCAGTTGCCAGTCGAGGCAACCCCCAGTCCCAGGGTGTAGGCCATGCCCGAATAGTTCATCAGGTAGGCCAAACCCACGATCAGCATCACTGTGACTACAGCCAGCCAGCACTGGCGGATGGTCTGGCCGATGCAGGCGAAAAATCCGGCCGGCGACAGGCGTACCAGCAGCGCGGTCAGGATCGTGGCCATCAGGATGGCCGTGCCGGTCGAGAGCGGCTGGAACTGCCAGATTGCATCGTAGGCCTTGCCCTTGTAGAGGGTGATCGAAATGGCGTGGTGCAGGCCCGGCCACTGGATTTTCTGGGCCGCGATGCTGGGAATCTTGAAGCTGGTCCACGCGATCACCACAGCCGATACGACCACCCAGGGCAACCAGCCCTGCCAGTCCGGTACGCCAGTGGCGGCGGCACTGTTGCCTTCCGGCGCCTTCGCCAGTGCGAATTCGGCATCCGGCACCGGGCTCCAGACCCGCAGGAACAGCAGGGTGATCACCAGCGAACCCAAGGCCGACAGGACGTCCGTAAGGGCATAGTCGATATAGTTCGACGCGATGAACTGCGACACGGCGAAACTGCCGCCAGCTACCAGCAGTACCGGCCACAGCGCCCGGATCGAGCGCCAACCACCGTAGATCCCCATCACATAGAAGGGCAGGATCACCGCCAGCACCGGCAGTTGCCGACCGATCATGGCAGCCAGCACCGGCGCCGGCAGGTTGGTCACCGCCCCCAGCACCGTGACGGGCGCGCCAAGCGCCCCGAACGCCACCGGAGCAGTGTTGAAGATCAGCACGTACACCAGTGCCTCCAGCGGCGGATAGCCCACCAGGATCAGCAGCGAACTGGTGATTGCCACCGGGGTGCCAAAACCGGAAACACCTTCCAGCAGGGCTCCAAAGCAGAAACCGACCACCACCAGCACCACGCGACGATCATTGGGCAGATGGCGTGCCACCCAGTTGCGGAATGCCTCGAAACGGCCTGAGCGAACCGCCACGTTGTAGAGCAGCAGGGCGTTCACCACAATCCACATCACCGGCCAGAGCGCGAATACGGCTCCGTTGGCAATCGCGTTGACAGCGAGGCCTGCTGGCATGGCCCAGCCCGTCACGGCAATCCCCAGGGCGAGGACAAGCCCCACCAGGGCGGCCTGCCAGGCGGGACGGCGTAGCAGGCCCAGCAGGATCAGCACCGCCAGGATGGGCACCATGGCCACAGCAAAAGACAGCCCGAGGCTGCCTCCGATCGGAGTCAGTAACTGCGCGAACATCACGTTCCTCTAAGAAAATCGTCGGTGAATTCCTGTCCCGCGACCTGCTTCGATCCACCCATCGGGAATCAACAGCAGCCAGGCAGGCGGCCGAACGCAGTCGCCTCCCGGCACGGGACAGATTCGGGCGGACGCGCCCGGATGACATGGCCATCAGGACCGCGGCAAGCGCGATCCGTAACCCCATTGTACCCTGACAGATCGGCTTTGCCCTCCTGTCTTCTAGTCTTTTGGTCTTCTGGTCTTTTAGACCTCTGATCCCTTAGACCCCTAGTCCCTCAGACCCCTAGTCCCTCAGACCTCTAGTCCCTCAGACCTCTAGTCCCTCAGACCTCTGGCGTTCGGCGGTGCAGGTGTTTCAGACCGCTGCCGTCCTGGCAGCCGGTGGCTGGCCCGCCTTGGCCGATCGGGCCTGGTGCAGCTTGCGGTAGCTGTCGAGCAGGCGTTGATGGCGGTCCAGCCCCTCCAGCCGGGTATTGGTGGGGCTTAGCCCGTAAAACCGCACGCTGCCGTCCACCGAGCCCAGTACGGCATCCATGCGCGCGTCGCCAAACAGGCGCCGCCAGTTGTGCTCGTAATCGGCGAGGGCAAGGGTATCGTCTAGCGTCACCTCCAGCACGGCGTGCATCGCCTGGTAAAACAGCCCTCGCTCAACGGTGTTCTCGTTGTACTGCAGGAAGGCCTGAACATGCTCGTGCGCCGCCTCAAGGTCCTGCAGGGCAAGGCAGATCAGCAGCTTCAGCTCCAGGATGGTGAGCTGTCCCCAAACGGTGTTTTCGTCGAACTCCACCCCGATCAGCGTGATGATGTCGGTGTAGTCATCCAGTTCGCTGTCATTCAGGCGATCCAGCAGCGCGGCCAGCGCGTCATCCTCCAGCCGGTGCAAATTGAGGATGTCGATGCGGAACTGCAGGGCCTTGTTGGTGTTGTCCCACACCAGGTCTTCCACGGGATAGATTTCCGAGTAGCCGGGCACCAGAATACGGCAGGCGGGCGCCCCCAGGGTGTCGTAGACGGCCTGGTAGCATTCGTGGCCCAGCCCCGCCAGCAGGTCGAACAAGGCAGCCGCCTGATCGACGTTGCTGGTCTGGCCCTGACCGGTGAAGTCCCATTCCACGAAGGAAAAATCGGGACGGGCGCTGAAGAAGCGCCACGACACCACCCCGCTCGAGTCGATGAAGTGCTCGACGAAGTTGTTGGGCTCGGTCACGGCATGGGCGGAGAAGGTCGGCCGAGGCAGGTCATTCAGCCCCTCCAGGCTGCGCCCCTGCAGAAGTTCGGTCAGGCTGCGCTCCAGCGCCACCTCGAAACTGGGATGCGCACCAAAGGAGGCGAATACGCCCCCTGTGCGCGGATTCATCAGGGTGACGCACATCACCGGAAACTGGCCCCCCAGGGAGGCGTCTTTCACCAGCACCGGAAACCCCTGGGCTTCCAGCTCGGCGATACCGGCACAGATGCCGGGATATTGGGCCAGCACGGCCGGCGGCACGTCGGGCAGACAGCGCTCTCCCTCGAGGATGTCGCGCTTGACCGCCCGCTCCAGGATCTCCGACAGGCATTGCACCTGCGCCTCGGCCAGCGTATTGCCGGCACTCATGCCATTGCTGAGGAAGAGGTTGTCGATGAGATTGGTCGGGAAATACACCTCTGCCCCATCGGACTGGCGCACGAAGGGCAGCGCGCAGATGCCGCGCTCGGGATTGCCGGAATTGGTGTCGTAGAGGTGCGAGGCACGCAGCTCCCCATCGACGTTGTAGATCTCGAGACAGTGCGCGTCGAGCAAGCCCTCAGGCACGGCGTCATGCGGGCCCGGCTGAAACCAGCGCTCCTCCGGGTAATGCACGAAGGGCGCCGCACTGAGATCATCGCCCCAGAACTGGTCGTTGTAGAAGTGATTGCAGCTTAACCGTTCGATGAATTCGCCGAGCGCCGAGGCCAGCGCGCTCTCTTTGGTCGCGCCTTTGCCATTGGTGTAGCACATCGGCGAATGGGCATCGCGGATGTGCAACGACCAGACATTCGGCACCAGGTTGCGCCAGGAGGCGATCTCGATCTTCATGCCGAGATCGGCCAGTACCGCCGCCATGTTGGCAATGGTCTGCTCCAGCGGCAGGTCTTTGCCAGGAATGCGGGTGCCTGCGACGGTCCCGGTGCTGGTAGCGCCGCCTGCCTCGCTGGTGGCCACCGCCCCTGCACCCGGCATCAGCAGCGCCTGGGCGTCGGCATCGAGATTGTCCACGGCCTCGATCACGAAGGCTGGACCGGCCTGGATAGCCTTCTTGACCGTGCAGCGGTCGATCGAACGCAGGATGCCCTGCCGGTCCTTGTCGGACATGCCGGCCGGCAGTTCCACCTGGATTTTCAGGAGCTGACGGTGGCGGTTTTCCGGATCGACGATGTTGTTCTGCGCCAGTCGGATCTGGTCGGTCGGCAGCTTGCGGGTATCGCAGTACAGCTTGACGAAGTAGGCGGCACACAGCGCCGACGATGCGAGAAAGTAGTCGAACGGTCCGGGCGCCGAGCCATCGCCCTTGTAGCGGATCGGCTGGTCGGAAATGACCGTGAAGTCATCAAACTTGGCTTCCAGACGAAGCTTGTCGAGAAACCGGACCTGAATTTCCATAGGGGATTCCCGTCATTCCCACGCGATTGTCAACAGGCGGGTGCCGCTCGGCGCGCGAGCGGACGGCGGGCTGAATCGAAACAGCCTCCGCACCGACACCTTTAACGCAACATTCTACCGTGGCGCACAGGGCTGGTTTGTCTCGATCTCGGGGATTTGGTGCTGACAATGACGCAGGGAGCGGGAAACCGGCCTGTTCTGCAGCGACCGCTCCAAACAGCGCTCCGGCGCCGGCGGTGACCGCCATCGCCACTGCTCCCCAGAACGAGACACGCCAGGCGCCCTTCCATACCGGTGCGCCACCCACCCGCGCCGAAATGGCCCCCAGACCCGCCAGAAAAACCAGCGACGACACAGAGACCCAGACAATCAGCTGCGCGGGCAACGCTGCGGCGACGACCACAATCGGCAATACCGCGCCGACCGAGAAGCTGGCCGCCGAGGCCAGTGCGGCCTGGATCGGGCGCGCTGCTGTCGTGTCAGAGAGCCCCAACTCGTCGCGGGCATGTGCACCCAGTGCGTCATGTGCCATCAACTTGGCCGCAACCAGGTCGGCCAGCGGCTGGTCCAGGCCGCGGCTGACATAAATGGCCTTCAGCTCGCGTTGCTCGCCTGCGGGGTCCTGCGCCAGCTCGGCTTGCTCTTGCGCCAGGTCTGCATTTTCGGTGTCCTCCTGAGAGTGAACGGAGACGAACTCACCGGCGGCCATCGACATGGCACCGGCGATCAAGCCCGAGACACTGGTCAGCAGGATCACCCGATACCCGGCACCGGCCGCCGCCACGCCCAGTACCAGACTGGCGGTCGACACGATGCCGTCGTTGGCACCCAGCACTGCCGCCCGCAGCCAACCGATGCTGTCGCTGTGGTGGTGTTCGGGGTGACGGCGCAAGGACCTCGAGAATCGCCCTCGTCGTTGCAAAGCGCGGCCGGCCGTTGTCGTGTCTGGCGTCATTGCGGTGCTCCGGAAGCGTCAGGGCATCACCACGGCCGCGCCTTCGAAGCGGCCGGCGCGCAAATCGGCAAGGGCCTGATTCGCCTGCTGCAGCGGGTAGCGGGTGGTTCTGGTGACGATGCCCATCTTCGGCACCAGGCCCAGGAAATCGAGCCCGTCCTGGCGCGTCAGGTTGGCCACCGAGAGCAGGGCACGCTCTTCCCATAGGATGCTGTAGGGGAAGCTGGGAATGTCACTCATGTGGATGCCGGCGCACACCACCCGGCCGCCCTTGCGCACGGCCTTCAGCGCCAGCGGCACCAGTGCGCCATCGGTGGCAAAGAGGATGGCCGCATCGAGCGGCTCGGGCGGCCGCTTGTCCGAGCCACCGGCCCAGGTGGCACCCAACAGGCGGGCGAAGTCCTGCGTCTTGTGGTCACCTGGCCGGGTGAAAGCGAATACCTCCCGGCCCTGCCACCTCGCCACCTGCGCGAGGATGTGGGCGGCAGCGCCGAAGCCGTACAGACCCAGCTTCCTGCCGTCACCGGCGATGGTCAGTGCGCGCCAGCCGATCAACCCCGCGCAGAGCAAGGGCGCCATCGATTCATCGCTGCCCGAGTCGTCCAGCGGTTCATCCAAAGGAAAGGCAAAGCGCGCGTCAGCGACCGTCAACGTCGCGAAACCGCCATCACGCGTATAGCCGGTGAAGATCGGGTGGTCGCACAGGTTCTCGCGCTGCATCTTGCAATAGGGGCAGACGCCGCAGGTGTGACCCAGCCAGGGAATGCCCACGCGCTGGCCGAGCTTCAGGTCGGTCACACCCGAACCTAGCGCCTCGATGCGGCCGACGATCTCGTGGCCCGGGATGATGGGCACCTGCGGATGCGGCAGCTCGCCGTCGATGACATGCAGGTCGGTGCGGCAGACACCGCACGCCGCCACCTTGATGCGGATCTGGCCTGGCCCGGGTGGCCGGTCGGGCAGTTCGGTCCATTCCAGCGGCGTGTGCAGCGCGTTCAAGATCATGGCGTGCATGCGTGCCCCCCGTTACAGCATTTCGCGAAATCCTGGCGCAGTCTGTGACTTGCGAGCCCAGGGGTCTGTCGGCCAACGCACGGCGTATCCCGTTCGGTCCTGCCTGCGGTCCGACGGTTGTCCTGCTGCCGCACCGAGGCAAAACGAAATCGAGGTCAGAGTCGGAGTCTCACGCCCACCAACCAGGAACAGCCCCATGCAGATCGACAAGGATCAAACGCGTAACCAAACCAACGCGTGGTCAACGAACGGAACGGAAATGGGAACGGGAATGGGGCGGGCATGATGCTGCCGCAGTTGTCGACGCTGGCCGAAACGGCGCTGGCCCGTGGCCCCCGTCGCCGTTGAGGCGCCCGGTGAGCCTGGATTGAAGCCTGGGTTGAAGCCCGGCGCGGGCTCCCGGCGGGTGCTCTACGTGGCCATCGCAGGTGACATGGCTATTGCCGTGGCGAAGTTCTTTGTTGCAGCCGTCACCGGAAGTTCGGCCATGCTCACCGAGGGCGTGCATTCGCTGGTGGATACCGGCAATGAACTGCTGCTGCTCTACGGCATGAGAAGCGGTAATCCCCCTGCAATCCGGTGGAGCCAGATCTAGGATTTTCCACTATGGAGGAAGTTCTGCGTGAGGAAGTCCGGAGCAGACCGCACTTTCTCTTCTGTTCGCGGCAACGCTGACGATCTGACCGCAGCGGACGATTCGGCGTCAAGCACAGTACGTGAACAATAATCGTTTAGAGGGCAAGTGACGCTGGCGCGTTCGACTGATCGATTTCCGTCGCGCTTGGGAGGCGTGCTTCGAAGGCCTCGGATGCTCGCGTGCGATAACGCTCTTTGTGGCGCACTAGACTGAAGGCGCGTGTGCCGAGATCGACTGCGATCAATGCGAGACGCCCCGCATCGACGTGAGGGCGAGCGACCAGGTCGGAGACCACCGTAAGATGGTCACTGGAGCGTACCGCCGTGCAGACGGCTTCGTTGGTTGGCAACTCGAGGGCGGATGTCAGCAAAGCGGCATCTATGTCGCGTGCAAGAAGCGCCGCCTCGAATGCGGATCGAGTTCCGGAGCCGGGCTCCCGCAAGATCCATGTCGCTTCCATCAGGTTCCTCGGCGACACCCTTCGCCGTTTGGCCAGGGGATGATCGGGCGAACCAACCACCACAAGACGATCGCGCGCCACGGTAACGAGAGTCAGTCCGGGGTCATTGATTGCCCCTTCGGCAAATCCGAGATCGGCTGCGCCGTCGAGGACGGCGGTCGCTACATCGGCGGAGTTGCCTTCGCGGAGTACCACGCCGATCGCTGGATGCGCCGCCTTGAAGCCAACCAGGAACAGCGGAAGCCAATAGCTAGCAATAGTCTGGCTGGCCTGTATCGTCAGAGTTCCGCGCTGAAGGCCGCCTAGTTCGATCAACGCCTGCTCGGCAAACTTCGCGCTGCGTTGTGTTGCTTTGGCTTCGACGAGAAACAGATGCCCAGTCTGGCTCAGTTCGATCCGGCGCCCAATGCGATGGAAGAGATGCACGCCATATCGGCTTTCCAGAGTATGGATCGCGGCGCTCACCGCAGACGGGGTCAGGTTCAAGGCCTTCGCAGCGCGCGTAAGGTGTTCGCACTCAGCCACAGCTATAAAAATGCGAAGTTGGTCCAGCGTCATGATTGTCCAGTTTTATCGAATGAAATATCAATAACGTTAAGATAGACTGAACGGTCGTTCTCACGCAAGGTTGCTCTCAGTGAGGAATGACCATGCTCGATCAAAACACCGTTCACCCCCGTCCTATTATCCCGCCGCTCGCTCGCCTGCTTCCTGGCATGGGCCTCTGCATTCTGGTCACGGCTGTCGCTTACCTGCTTCAGGAGATCGAGATCGACCGCATTGGGCGTCCCTGGCTTGAGGCTTTGGTCTTTGCCATCCTGCTCGGCGTGGCGATACGCAGCCTCTGGACACCGGCATCCAAGTGGCATGCGGGCATCGAGTTCAGCGCCAAGACCCTGCTGGAGATCGCCGTCGTACTTTTGGGCGCATCGGTCAGCGTCCGTGCGGTATTGGCCATCGGGCCGGCGTTGATCGGCGGTATTGCGATCGTTGTCGTCGTGGCGATTGCAACCAGCTACGGCATCAGCCGGGCGCTCGGACTGCCCCAACGCATGGCGATCCTCGTTGCTTGCGGCAACTCGATCTGCGGCAACTCCGCGATCGCGGCCGTCGCCCCCATCATCGGGGCGGACGGAGAGGATGTCGCCTCATCAATCGCGTTCACCGCCGTGCTCGGCGTAATCGTCGTCCTTGTCCTGCCGCTGCTTGTGCCGCTCTTGCAGATGTCATTGACGCAATATGGCGTCATGGCCGGACTGACCGTTTACGCCGTGCCGCAGGTTCTGGCCGCGACATTGCCGATCGGCGCACTCAGCAACCAAGTGGGTACGGTCGTCAAGCTGGTTCGTGTCCTGATGCTCGGCCCCGTCGTGCTGCTGATGTCCGTACTCGCTTCAAAGCTACGCGACGAAACGGACGAGCCTGCACCGGAGGTGACGGCTGGCGATCGACCGAAGCCCTGCAAACCCGCTCTTCACCAACTCGTGCCATGGTTCATCATCGGCTTTCTTGTCATCGCCGGCATACGCACAGCGGGATTGATCCCGAGCCCCGCTTTACAACCGACCGCGCTGATCGCCAACCTGCTGACAACCGTCTCGATGGCAGCTCTCGGCCTCGGCGTCGACATCCGCGTCGTGGCGAAGGCGGGGCTGCGCGTGACGACTGCCGTCACCCTATCGCTCATCGTCCTCGGATTGATCAGCTTTGGGCTCATTCATCTCATCGGCGTTGCCTAAGAAACCCATAGGAGGGCCCTGTCCCACAAGGGCAGCACGGTTTACGAGTGGCTGCTGGACATCATTCGCGACCATGGCCTTGGGGGTACCCAGGCCGTAGACGGCATCGCGTTGCGGCTTGAGTAAGCCCGATCGGCCGCCATCAACGCACACGCGTCAAGCCGCCTTCGGTTCTTCCGACATCGCGGACTTCATCTGACCATATTCCGCATGGGTGATTTCGCCACGAGCATAGCGTCGATTCAGAATGTCAAGCACCTCCTGTTGCGGCGCTCGACCATAGGAGCTATGCACACGGTACGTGTAGCCCCAATGGAGTGTGGTCCGCTGCGAACCTGGAGTTGGTGCGCTTGCGTACCGCGCGGCTGGTGGTGATCGGGGTTGCTGGCGGACCGAACAAGGTTAGATTCGTCGCGCCCCGCTCGCGATCGCAAAGAGGCGGCTACCGTGGATGTCGAGCGCGCAGCTCGCGCCAGCCCGCCTCATGCAGTTCAACGCCATACAGCGCCGCAGCCGCCACGATGCGCTGCCAAGCCGCGTCGCGCTCGTCGTCGCTCACGCCCTGCACCTGATCGAAGCGCGCGATGGCATTGCGGACGTGGCTGGCGTTTTCCAAGGGTTGCTTGCGTTGCGTTGGGAATGCGAACTGACGTGCAGGCAGGGCATTGCGCTCCTGCGTGGACAACTTGGGCATGCACAGTCCCTCTCTTTAAACTGATGGCGTCTATCCATTCAGCCACCGGTGACGACCGCCTTCAGATCGAGCCGCAGGTCTTGCGCTGTGCCGGCTGTCAGGCCCTGCACGAACGGCGCGCCAAACTCGGTTTGACCTGAGCTTCAGGGCATCAGCACGGCCGCACCTTCGAAGCGGCCGGCGCGCAGATCGGACAGGGCCTGATTCGCCTGCTGCAAAGGGTAAGGCGTGGTCTTGGTCACGATGCCCATCTTCGGCACCTGACCCAGGAAGTCGAGCCCGTCCTTGCGCGTGAGGTTGGCCACCGAGAGCAGTTCGCGCTCTTCCCACAGGATGCTGTACGGGAAGCTGGGAATGTCGCTCATGTGGATGCCGGCGCACACCACGCGGCCGCCCTTGCGCACGGCCTTCAGCGCCAGCGGCACGAGGGCACCGACGGTGGCGAAGAGGATGGCCGCATCGAGCGGCTCGGGCGGCAATGCTTCGGAACTGCCAGCCCAGGTCGCTCCCAGTGTGCGCGCAAAGTCCTGCGTCTTGTGGTCACCCGGCCGGGTGAAGGCGTATACCTGCCGGCCCTGCCACTTCGCCACCTGCGCCAGGATATGGGCAGCGGCGCCGAAGCCGTACAATCCCAGCTTCCTGCCCTCCCCGGCGATGGTCAGTGCGCGCCAGCCGATCAGGCCTGCGCACAGCAGGGGTGCCATCGACGCGTCGCTGCCCGTGTCGCCCAGCGGAAAGGCAAAGCGCGCATCGGCGACCGTGGCCGTCGCGAAGCCGCCATCGCGGGTGTAGCCGGTGAAGATCGGGTGGTCGCAAAGATTCTCCTGCTGCATCTTGCAGTAGGGGCACACGCCGCAGGTGTGTCCCAGCCAAGGAATGCCGACGCGCTGACCCAGCTTCAGGTCGGCCACGCCGGAACCCAGTGCGTCGATGTGGCCGACGATCTCATGGCCCGGGATGATGGGCACCTGCGGGTGCGGCAAATCACCATCGACAACGTGCAGGTCGGTGCGGCAGACGCCACAGGCCGCCACCTTGACGCGGATCTGGCCCGGCCCGGGTTGCCGGTCCGGCAGTTCGGTCCACACCAGGGGCGTGTGCAAGGCATTCAAGACCATCGCATGCATGGACGTCCCTCTTTCTGATCAAGTGGCTTCGGTGACTGCGTAGGCAGGCTTGCCGGTCTTCGCAAAGGCATCGATGTTGGCCATGGTCGTGTCGGCGATGGCCTTCAATGCATCGGCGGTGAAGAAGGCCTGGTGCCCCGTGACCAGCACGTTGGGGAAGGTGAGCAGGCGCTCGAACACGTCGTCGCGGATGATCTGGTCCGACTTGTCGTCGAAAAACAGCGCGGCTTCCTCTTCGTTGACGTCCAGACCCAGGTGACCGATGGCACCGCTCTTCATGCCGGCCACCACGACTTTCGTGTCGACGATGCCGCCGCGACTCGTGTTGATCAGCATCGCGCCGCGCTTCATTTTGGTGACCACAGCAACGTCGATCAGGTGTCGGGTCTGCGGTGTCAGGGGGCCATGGAGCGTGACGATGTCAGACGGTGCTTGCAGGCGCTTGCACCGGTGGCGCGACGCGGGGCGACAGCGGCGGCGCGGCCGCCTTCGGCTTTTCGACAGATGAGGTCATGACGATCTGAACCTGGTGAGGTTTGTGCAAAAGGATCCGGGCGCAGGAGGCACCGGCGCGGCGGGCGACAGGATGGCTTTATCGTTCGTGCCCTCCAGGCTCTGGAGCACGCTAGGCAGCAGGTCAGGCAGGTCCTCCGCCAGCAGCCCCGGCCCAAAACGGGCGGCTGCCGCGCCATGCAGCCAGACCGCCCCTGCCGCGGCAAGAAAGGCGTCCATACCCTGCGCCAGCAGGCCCAGCACCATGCCGGACAGCACATCGCCAGCACCGGCCGTGGCCAGCGTCGGCGGCGCGTTGGCGTTGACGATGGCGCCGCCGTCGGGCGCAGCGATCACCGTGTCGCTGCCCTTCAGCAGGACAACGGCCCCGCTGGCTCGCGCCGCCGCGCGGGCGCGTGCGAGCTTGTCGGCCTGCAGGTCGACCACGCCTTCGAACAGGCGCTTGAATTCGCCTTCGTGCGGGGTCAGCACGCAGGCCGGGTTGCTCTTGCCGGCAATGGCCTTGAACAGGGTCTGCGGGTCGCCCTTGAAGGTGGACAGCGCATCGGCGTCCAGCACCGTCGCACGGTCGGCCTTCAGCATCGCCAGCACGCGGGCCCGCGTGTCCGGTCCGATGCCCGCGCCGGGGCCGATCAACAGCCCGGTGTAGCGGCGGTCGGCCAGCAGTTGGCCCAGGTCTTCAGGCCGAGCAACAGGGCTGACCATCACGCTGGTCAGTGCCGCGGCGTAGACCGGCAAGGCTTGTTCGGACACGGCCACGGTGGTCAGGCCCACGCCCAGGCGCGCCGCTGCGCGGGCGGCCATGCGTGCTGCGCCGGTCGTGGGCCAGCCGCCCCAGGCCAGCGCATGGCCGCGGGTGTACTTGTTGCCGGCGCCCTGCAGCTGCGGCAAGGCGTCGGCCCACAAGCGCGGGTCGTTCTCAAAGGTGTCGGGCTTGACCTGCTCAAACACCGAACCCGGCGTGCCGATATCGGCCACGACCAACTCGCCGCACAGGCTGCGGCCGGGCTGCATCAGGTGGCCCGGCTTCTTGCGGAAGCAGGTCACGGTCAGCACACAAGGTACGGCACCCACATTGACGCCGGTGTCGCCCATGAGGCCGCTGGGCACGTCGACGGCCACGATGGTCAGCCGCCGCTCGGCTGCCGCGGCCAGCGTCTGCAAGGCCACGCCGGTCAAGGGGCGGCTCAAGCCGGCACCGAAGATGGCATCGATGATGAGTTCGGCGCCATCCAGCGCGGTCGGCGTCAGCGGCTCGACAGCCCCGCGCCACAGGCTGGCGTGGTGGGCCGCTTCACCTCGCAAGCTGTCACGCGGCACCAGCAGCGCCACGCGCACCGGCCAGTCGGCCTCGGCCAGGCGCCGCGCGGCCACGAAGCCGTCGCCGCCATTGCTGCCCGGGCCGCACAGCACCAGCACCGGCCGCGGCGTCCAGCGCTGCTGGATGGCCAGCGCGACCGGGCGGCCGGCGTTCTCCATCAAGGCATTGCCACTGATGCCGGACGCCACCGTCAGCTGGTCGGCCTGCGCCATCTGCTTGGCATTCAGCAGTGCGGTGTCGCAATTCAACATGGCGGGCGAGAGCGTCAAGCGGGCAAGGCGATGCGCCCGGGCTTGGGGAAGTCGGCGGCCCGCGCAACGGCCTCGCCTGCTGCGTAGACCTTGCGCAAGGCCTCGATTTCGGCCATCGCGCCTTCGAAGGCGTCATTGCCCAGCAGCAGACGGTGCGGTGGCACGCCGGACGCCACCGCCTTGATGATGGCCTGCACGGCGCGCACCGGGTCGCCGGGCTGATGGCCCGAATCGGCGCGCAGCTTGATGCGCACATTGCCTGCCGTGGCCATGTAGTCGCCGATCTGGTGCGCACTCTCGTTGGCCGAGCGCCCGGCCCAGTCGGTGCGAAAGCCGCTGGGCTCGACCACCATCACCTGGATGCCGAGTTCGGCGACCTCCTGCCGCAAGGCTTCGGACAGGCCTTCCACCGCGAACTTGCTGGCACAATACTGGCCCAGCGCCGGCATGCCGTGGATGCCGCACAAGGACGAGACGTTGACGATGCAGCCGCTGTGGCGCTGGCGCATGCCGGGCAACACGGCCTGGATCATCGCGGTCAGGCCGAACACGTTCACGTCGAACATCTTGCGGACCTCGGCCTCGACACCTTCCTCGATGGCCGCGAAGTAGCCGACGCCGGCGTTGTTCACCAGCACATCGATGCCGCCGAAGCGCGCTTGCGCGGCCTTCACCGCGGCCGCCACTTCGGCGGGCTGGGTCACGTCCAGCTTCAGCACCAGGACCTTGTCGGTCGCGCCATAGCCTTCCAGCTTCGAAGGGTCACGCGCGGTGACCACCGTCCGGTAGCCGTGTTCGATGGCCTGCCTGGCCAGTTCCAGGCCGAAGCCGGTGGAGCAGCCGGTGATCAACCACACTGGGGGTTCGGTGACGAGGGACTTGCTGGTTTTGGTTTTCATGGGGTTGTGCTCAAGCCGAGATGGCAGCCTTCATCCGGCTGTAATCGTCGTGGGTGATCTCGCCGCGGGCGTAACGCGCACTCAGGATGTCGTTTGCATCCTGACCCGACAAGCGGCCGTAATTGCGGTGCAGGCGATAGGTGTAGCCCCAATTTCCGGCGCTGGAAAACATCAGCAGCAGAAAGCCGAACCACAGGAACCAGCCCCAGCCTGAATACCAGTCATTCCAATAATTGCCAGCCATTTTGAAATCCTCTTTTCCGCGTGTAGTTCGCGGCATCCTGGAATGCCGCAGGGTCAAAGCCCCGAATCACCGGGGCGAATAGTCGAGCACGACCCGACCGGGTACGTCGCCCTTGGCCAGGCGCTCGAAAACCTTGTTGATGGCCGACAGCGGCTGCAATTCGATGTCAGCCAAGACCCTGCCGTCGGCCGCGAAAGCCAGGGCTTCGGCCATGTCGCGGCGGTTGCCGACGAAGGAGCCGCGGATGGTGATGCAGTTGGCCACCACGTCGAACAGCGGCGTCGGGAATTCGCCCGGCGGGATGCCGACCAGCACGCAGGTGCCGTGCTTGCGCGTCATGCGCACGCCCTGCTCGAAGGCGGGCAAGGAAGGTGCCGTGATCAGCACGCCGTGGGCGCCGCCGCTGGTGGCCCTCACCACCGCCGCCACGGCATCGGGGTGCTCGGCATTGACCACCGCCTCGGCGCCCAGCTTGGTGGCGTGGGCAAGCTTGGCGTCGTCGATGTCGACCGCACACACGTGCAGGCCCATGGCCTTGGCGTATTGCACGCCCAGGTGCCCCAGGCCACCGATACCCGAGATCACCACCCATTGGCCCGGCCGGGCCTGCGTTTCCTTGAGGCCCTTGTACGAGGTGATGCCGGCGCAGATCAGCGGCGCGGCGGCCGTTGCCGACAGGCCGGCGGGAATGTGCGCAACGTAATTCGGGTCGGCGATGATGTATTCGGCAAAGCCGCCGTTCTTCGTGTAGCCGCCGAATTGCGCTTCGGCACAGACCGGCTCCTGCGCGGCCAGGCAGTATTCGCAATGGCCGCAGGCCGAATACAGCCAGGGCACACCGACGCGGTCGCCCAGCTTCACCGCCGTCACGCCGCTGCCCAGGGCCGTGACGGTGCCGATGCCTTCATGGCCCGGCGTGAACGGCAACGGCGGCTTCAGCGGCCAGTCGCCATCGCGGGCGTGCAGGTCGGTGTGGCAGACGCCGCAGGCCTCGGTCTTGACCAGGATCTGACCCGGGCCGGGCGTGGGGATGTCCAATTCTTTGAACACCAGCGGTTTGCCATATTCGACGACCTGGGCCGCCTGCATCTTCTTCGGGGTCATGATCACGTTCCTTGGTGGGTGGTTGTCAAGCGACCGCCGGCAGACCCAGGCCGCGAACCGCCTCGATCATCTCGACCATCACGGCCTGCGCATCGCCATAGACCATGTGGCAGTTGTCGGCGTAGAACAGCGCATTGACGATGCCGGCGTAGCCCTTGCCTTCGCCGCGCTTGACGACGAAGACCTGCTTGGCCTGGTCGGCATTCAGGATGGGCATGCCGAAGATCGGCGAAGACTTGTCGGTGCGCGCGGCCGGGTTGACGACGTCATTGGCACCGATGACCAGCGCGATGTCGGTGGTCTTGAATTCCGGGTTGACGTCTTCGAGCTGGAAGATCATGTCGTAGGGCACGCCCGCTTCGGCCAGCAGCACGTCCATCTGCCCCGGCATGCGCCCGGCCACAGGGTGGATCGCGAATTTCACGCTCACGCCGCCGGCCTGCAGCAATTTGACGAAGTCGAACAGCTTGCCCTGGGCCTGCGCCGCGGCCAGGCCATAGCCCGGCACGATGATCACCGAACTGGCGTAGCGCATCGCGATGCCGGCGTCCCCTGCCTGCATGGGCTTCAGTTCGCCCTTGATCTTGCTGGGCTTGTGCTTGGACGCCTCGCCGAAGTTCGTGAACACCACATTGCTGACCGAGCGGTTCATGGCCTTGGCCATCAGCAGCGTCAGCAGCAGGCCGGCGGCGCCGACCACCATGCCGGCGATCATGAGCGCAGGGTTCTGCAGCACATAGCCTTCGAGCCCGACCGCCAGGCCGGTGAAGGCATTGAAGATCGAGATGACCACCGGCATGTCGGCGCCGCCGATGGGCAGCGTCATCAGGATGCCCAGCACCAGCGCGCAGCCGAAGAACAGGTAGATCGCAGCGGGCACCGTCATCAGCGCGGCCGCCTTGTCCTCGCTGGCCACCACGAGGTAGGCGCCGACCGCCAGCGTGGCCAGGAACACCAGCCCGTTGAAGGCCTGCTGCCCTTTGAAGCGCAGCGGCTTCTTGATCACGCCATTGAGCTTGGCCCAGGCGATCAGCGAGCCCGACATCGACACCGCCCCGATCAGGGCACCCAGCAGCGTGACGATCAGCGCCGTCATGCCGTGGGTCTTGGTGCCGAACAACTCGACCGCGGCGATGGCGCCGGCCGCGCCGCCCCCCAGGCCGTTGTAGATCGCCACCATCTGCGGCATGGCCGTCATCGCCACGGTGCGCCCGGCCCACCAAGCCACGGCACCGCCGAGCAAGAGAGCGACGACCGCCAGGCCCAGGTTCAGGTAGAGGTCCGGGCGTGCAGCGGCTTCGACATTGAAGGCATACAGGAAGCTGGCGAGCACGGCCACCGCCATGCCGAAGCCGGCCACGGAAATGCCCGAAGCCGCGGTCGCCGGCGACGCCATGCGGTGCAGGCCATACATGAAAAGCAGGGCCGCAGCCAGCTCGGCAACGCCGATGAGCAGCGCGGGCAGCGAAGCGAGCCAGGTGGTGTCCATCTCAGCGCTTCCTGGCCGGCAGGGCCTTCACGGTCGCGGACTTGGCACCGCTGGCCTTGGCCCCCGCAACTTTGGCATGTGCGCCCTTGCCTGCCGCAAGGGCTGGATGGGCGCTGGGCTTGAACATTGCCAGCATGCGGTCGGTCACTGCATAACCGCCGGCCGCATTGCCCGCCCCCAGCAGCACGGCGAAGAAGCCGATCACCTGCTGCTGCATGGTGCTGGCGTTCAGCAAGGTGTAGATGCCGCCGACCACGACGATGCCGTGCACGAAGTTCGAGCCCGACATCAAGGGCGTGTGCAGGATGGCCGGCACGCGGCCGATGATCACCCAGCCTGCAAAGGCGGCCAGCATGAAGATGTAGAGCGCGACGAAGCCGCCGATGGCGATGGTGAAGTTCATGTCCGATGTCCTGGTGGTTCGCGCTAGCCCGGCGCGTGGGCGGCAGTGGGTTTGGCGCCTGCCTTGGCGGGTGGCGCGGCCTTGGCCTTGGCGTCTGCTGCAGCCTTGTGGGCGGCCTTGTCCGTCTCGGCGCCCTTGTTGACGCCGGCATGCGTCAGCACCGTCTTGTCCAGGATCTCGTCGGTCCAGTCGATGGTGACGACGTTGTCCTTGATGAACAGCGCCAGCAGGTTGTATTGGTTCTTCGCATACAGCTCGCTGGCGTCCTCCGCCAGCAAGGCCGGCACGTTCAACGGCGCGACGATAGTTACCCGCCCAACCTGTGCCGTCACGCCGGGCCGCGTGTCCTCGCAATTGCCGCCGCCATCGGCCGACAGATCGACGATCACCGCGCCACGCTTCATGCCCGCCACCTGGGCATGGCTGATCAGCTTGGGCGAGGCCTTGCCTGGTATGGCGGCTGTGGTGATGACGAGGTCGGCCGACTGGATGTGCCGGGTCAGCACGGCCGACACCTGGGTTCTCTCTTCAGCGCTGAGTTCGCGCGCATAGCCGCCCTGGCCGGTCCCGTCCACGCCGGTGTCGACGAAGGTCGCACCCAGCGACATCACCTGCTCTTTGGTGTCGGGCCGCACGTCGTAGCCTTCGACCACCGCGCCCAGCCGGTGCGCCGTGGCAGCGGCCTCCAGACCCGCCACGCCCAGGCCCATCACCAGCACATGGGCCGGCCCGATGGAGCCGGCGGCTGAGGTGATCTTGGGCACCACGCGCGCCAGGTGCGACATGCCCAAGGCCACCGCGTAGTAGCCGGCCAGTGCCGACTGGCTGGACAGCGCGTCCATGGCCTGCGCGCGCGTGATGCGGGGCACGCGCTCCATCGCGAAGCAGGTGATCCTGCGCTGCACCAGCCGCTTCACCAGTTCGGGTTCGTTGTGGGCGTAGATGAAGCAGACCAGGATGGCGCCTTCCTTCATCGCGTCCACCACCGCCAGCGCGGGGGGCTGGATGCACAACACGACGTCGGCATCCTTGACCAGTTCGCTGCGGTCGGCGATGCAGGCGACGTCCTGGTAGGCCGCGTCGTCGATCTGGATGGCCGCCCCGGCGCCCGACTGCAGGTGCAGCCGGGCGCCGAGCTTCAGCAATTTGGGCACCACCGAAGGCACGAGCGCCACGCGGCGTTCGTGCGGGTGGGTCTCGGTCAGGACCGCGACGTTGACGTACATGGCTGGTGCCTTTCGTCGGGCGTTGTCGCTCAGACCGGCGCCGGGAAATGGCCCGTGCGCACGAGCTTCTTGTTGACGAATTCCTGGATCCCCATATTGCCCAGTTCACGCCCGTAGCCTGAGTTCTTGATGCCGCCGAAGGGCAGTTCGGCATCGGACCAGTCGATGTTGTTGACGAACATCATCCCGGTGTCGACGGCACTGGCCACGCGCTTGCCCCGGGCTTCGTCCTGGGTCCAGACCGAACCGCCCAGACCGAAGTCGGAATCGTTGGCCAGGGCGATGGCCGCGGCCTCGTCCTTGACGCGGTAGAAGGACACCACCGGGCCGAAGAACTCGTCGCGGAAGGCGGGGTTGTTCGGGGCGATGTCGGTCAGGATCGTGGTCTGCATGAAGGACCCCGGGCGGTCGATGCGCTTGCCGCCCATCAGCAGCTTGGCACCGCCCTTGACGGCGGCGTCGACCTGCTTGAGCAGCTGCAGCAGGGCGTCTTCTGTGGACAGCGGGCCGTGGGTGGTCTTCGGGTCCATCGGGTCGCCAGGCACCAGGGCTTCCAGCGCCGTCTTGAAGCGCGCCAGGAATTTGTCGGCGATGGCCTCGACGGCGATGAAGCGCTTGGCCGCACAGCAGGTCTGGCCGGCGTTGTACATGCGGCCCCAGACGGCCCAGGGGATGGCCTTGTCCAGGTCGGCATCGTCCAGCACGATGAAGGCGTCGCTGCCACCCAGTTCCATCGAGGTCTTCTTCAGGTTCTGCCCGGCGCGCGCCGCGATGCTGCGGCCCGCCGCCACGCTGCCGGTCAAGGCCACGCCCTTGATGCGCGGGTCGTCGATGACCTGGTCGGACTGCTGGTGCGAGATCAGCAGGTTGGTGTAGGCCCCGACCGGCGCGCCGGCGTCCAGCAGCAGCTTCTCGAAGGCGATGGCGCATTGCGGCACGCAGCCGGCGTGCTTGACCACCACGGTATTGCCCGCCATCAGGTGCGGGCCGGCCACGCGGGCCAATTGGTAATACGGGAAGTTCCAGGGCTCGACGCAGAAGATCACGCCGAAGGGGCTGCTTTCCATGTGCGCTTCGCCGTGCTTGGGGTGCAGCTTGGTGTTGGCGAGGAAGGCCGCGCCGTTCTTGCCGTAATAGGCCAGGATGTCGGCGCTGAAATTGACTTCGCCGCGCGCTTCGGCAATGCGCTTGCCCATGTCCAGCGCGGCCAGCTTGGCGAAATCGTCAGCCTGCGCGTGCATCAGCGCGGCGGCCTTGTTGATGATCTCGGCACGGTGCGCATAGCTGGTGCGCTTCCAGGTCTGGAAGGTCGCCTCGGCCGTGGCCAGCGACTTCTCCAGTTGCGCCGCGGTCAGGTGCTCGTAGCTCTTCAGGAGCTTGCCGGTGTTGGGGTTGATGCTTTGGTAGGTCATGTCGTGATCCTTGGGGGCCTTAGGAGTTGCTGCTGCGCCGGGGCGGGTTGATCGAACCGGCATCCGGCAGGAAGGGGTGAGGCAGACTGTGCGAGCCGCTGCCAGCTTGGTCTGTGGGCTGAAGCACTCAGCACCAAGACAGCTGAAACAATTCGACGGCTGGTCCTCAGGCGGCCGGGAACCAGGGGCGCGCGGTGTCCGCATCGGGCACGCGTTCGGAGGTGTCGGGCACGACCATCGTGTCGTCGTTCAGGCGCTGGACGCCGGGCATGCCGTTGATGGCATCGCACAGCGTCCATTTCTCGACCTCGCTCTGAAGCTTGCCCGTCAGCGTCACGGTGCCATTCACCACGTGGAGGACCACATCGTCGGCGCGGCTGCCCATCTGGGCCGTGATCTCGTCGCGGATCTGGATCTGCAATTCGGTGTCGGACTTCATCGTCGGCTTTCGGTGGGGTGCTGGTCACACCCGCGAGATGTCGGTCTCGAGGGCGTCGGCGTCGTTCCAGAAATGCGGGCGCCCATGGTGTTCGTGCAATCGCCTTTGCGCTTCGCGGGTCGGCAAGCTGCCGGCGGTATAGGGCGGTGCGGCCTGGATGTCGCCGCGGGACAGGTCCACCGACAAGGTCGCATCCAGCCAGCTGATGTCCTCGATCCACGCCGGCGCGATCAGCACGTCGTGACCGAACCACCAGTCGCTGGTGTTGATGACCAGGTAGCGCAGGGCCCAGGTCTCGTCGTCGATCAGGAAATCGACGACCTCGCCGATGGGGCCGTCGACGCCTTCGACGGCACTGCCGAGCAGGTCCTTGCTGGCGCACAACACATTGGGGTTTCCCGAAGTCCGTGTTCAGTGTCCGCCGCACCGACGCACGGGTCTGTGGGCCAGCGCACGCCTTGCCAGGCGAGACATCAACTGCACCGGGTCTTGTGTCTGGCGCCGCACGGATGCCGTGCGCATTCGCCCGCAGAGTCTGCGTTCGGCCAGCCGGCCGAACTCGAAAACGCTCTGCGACCAGGAAGCTCCCGATGCAGCACGACAAAGCCGTAGCACGTGACCTCATCAACGCCGGCCACCGCGCCGTTCTGCACGGCTCGCCGTTGCGCACGCTGGAAGCGATCTTCCGGCACCCGACGGCAGCGAACCTGGAATGGATGGACGTCGTCGAACTGATCAGCCGCATGGGGTCGATCACCGAGCAAGGCAGCGGTGAATTCGATGTCCATGTGGACGGCAAGCACCACCGGATGCACAAGCCGCACACGAAGGACCTGACGGAGCCCGAGGTGATCGGGCTGCGGCACTTCCTGCAGCAGGTGCAGTGGCAGCCGGAGACGACATTCCAGGCCGACCATCACCCCGACCCGGCAGCACCGACGCTGATGGTCGTGATGGAACAGCACGGGGCGAAGATCTACCGCCTGGACGCCGATGCGGGGGACGTGGGCCAACAGGTCATCCGTCCGTATGACCCGCACAGCCTGCTGCACGACCTGGCGCGCAAGGTGCAATCGGCGCAACAGGACGGTCATCAACCGGCAGAGGTGGCCTTTTACGGACGCATCGCCGACGCCGTGGCTTCTGGCGGCAGGATCATCGTGGTCGCCCACGGCGTCGAACAAGACCCTGCTGCCCGACATCTCAGCGAGTTGCTGCGGGCGCAGCACGGCCAGAGCTACCAGCGCGTGGTCACCGAAGCCGGGACGCACCTTTCGGGTATGGGGCTGCCGCAATTGCTGAAGCTGGCCGAGCGGGCCATGGCACCCGCGGCCTGACGCAGACGGTGCTGCGCCGCGCCGCTGTCAGCAGATGCGCGGCAGTGGCTCCCCACTGAGCCAGTCGACGATGCGTTGTCCGCCCACGCGCGTCTGCATGCGCACGAAGCGGTGCGGGTCTTGCGTGACATGGCCGATGGCACTGGCGGCGCGGCACAGCGCCCACTTCTTCGCCGTCGGGTAGCCCGCGCCACCGCGACCGCGCAGTTTGGACACCGTCATTTCGTTCAGCAGCGCCGGCACGCCCATGGCCAGCGCAGCCGCGATGGCGGCGCCGGGCGTGGAAGGCGCGGCCAGCAGCACATCAGCGCGCAACTGGCCCTTTTCGACGCCCAGGCGCTGGCACAGATCGGCCAGCAGCGCGACGCTGCCCTGCATGCGGTCGGTGACGTTGTCGATGAACAGGACCCGGTAGGCGCCGACCGGCTGGATGTGGAAGAAGCGGTAGAAAGTGGCCACGCCTTCGACATGCGCCAGCGTCAAGCCCAGTGCACGGGCCAACTGGTCCAGCGTCTTGCGCGGCAACCAGGAGAGCGAGGCCTGCACTTCGCGCAGGACCTGCACCAGGGCATGTGGGTCGTGGTCGTGGCGGACCAGCACCGCTGCTGTCAGCAGCGCTGCGGATTCGGCAGAACCAGGCGGGGCAACCTTCAACGGCGATGCAGCAGAACCCATGCAGTACTTCTCGCTTCGGCGATGAGGCCACCGCTGGCGCAGCGTGCGGGCGCTTGCCGGCGGCCTCTGTGCGCCAACGCACGGACCATCGCCTGAAGCGCTTGAATCTTCCGAAGCACCTGCCGGCCCAGCGTCCGGCAACGAACAGACCCCGGCGCGTGACCGCGCCGACAGTGAACACATTGGCAACCTGCAAACCGGTCCGCCCTGTCCAAGAACTCGAAAGGACGTCCCCATGCTGCGCAACGCCAAGACCCTGGAAGGCTTCGACATCCTGGCCACCGATGGGCCGATCGGGCCGGTCAAGGACTTCTATTTCGACGACGACGCGTGGGTGGTGCGCTACCTGGTGGTGGAGACCGGCTCCTGGCTCGACAGCCGCAAGGTCTTGATCTCGCCGATCGCCGTCCACGATTCGAACTTGGGGAACCGGACCTTCTCGGTCTCGGTGTCCAAGCAGCAGGTCAAGGACAGCCCGTCATTCGACAGCGACAAGCCCGTCACGCGCGATGGCGAAGCGCGTTACGCGGGCTACTACGGCTATCTCCCCTACTGGGCCGGATCAGGCTTGTGGGGCGCAGGCCTCTACCCATTTGCGCTGTTCCCCGGGGACGCAGGCGCGGCGCCCGGCCGTGAACAGGCTGTGGGTGCGGCCAGGACAGGGGTGGGGCTGGAGGAAGAGGCCCAATTGCAAGCCGAACGCGAGCGGCACCGCAACCCCGATCCGCACCTGCGCAGCTGCAGCGCCGTCAAAGGCTACAAGCTGCGCGCCACCGACGGCCAGATCGGGACCGTGGCCAGCTACCTGGTCGACGACCAGACCTGGGCCATCGCCTACCTCGTGGTCGAGACTGGCCACTGGTGGAACGGGCACCAGGTGCTGCTTGCACCGCAGTGGATCTTCGGCGTCGATTGGTCGGACGAGGCCATCTCGGTCGGGCTGAGCCTGGCCGATGTCAAGGGCGCTCCCGCCTACGAACCGGACATGCCCTGGAGTCGAATGCTGGACACCAGCCGGTACCAGCACTACGGGCGGACGGGCTATTGGAGCGGCGCCCCGGGCCGGGCCATCGAGCGTTGATCGCACGCACCTTCGTGCCACATCAGGGATTCTTCGTGATCGCCTTTCTCGATCCCGAATTTGCTGATCTCAACTTCCAACCCAGCTTGCTGCCCGTTGGCCGCTGTGACCATTGAAGTGCCCCTACACCCCGGCTTGATGCCAGGCGCAGGCTCCCGACGGGTGCTCTACGTGGCCATCGCTGGCGACGTTGCCATTGCGGTGGCCAAATTCTTCGTCGCGGCCGTGACTGGCAGTTCGGCCATGCTGACCGAGGGCGTGCACTCGCTTGTCGATACCGGCAACGAATTGCTGCTCTTGTACGGCGTGAGACGCGGCCAACGGGCTGTGGACGAGTGGCATCCCTTCGGCTACGGCAAAACGACTTACGTGTGGTCGCTGATCGTGGCGCTGTTGGTGTTTTCCGTGGGTGGCGGCGTTTCCGTCTACGAAGGCATCACCAGCCTGAACGAGCCACCGAAGCTGGCGGACCCGACATGGAACTACATGGTGCTGGGCGTCGCGGCCGTGTTCCAGGGCTTGAGCTGGCGCGTGTCGCAGAAGGAACTCGACACGCATCGGCATACCGGCGAAAGCCTGTGGCGGGCCTCGCAGCGAGACATGGATGTACTCGTGTTCACTGTGTTCGTCGAGGACTCCGCCGCCCTCATCGGCATCGCCATCGCGGCCTTGGGTGTGGGCCTGAGCCATGCGCTCAGCAATCCCTATTTCGACCCGGCTGCCTCCGTGTTGATCGGGCTCGTGCTGATCGCCTCGGCGGCGCTGCTGGCCCGCAAGAGCGTCAGCCTGCTGGTCGGGGTCAGTCTCGACCGCGACCAACTGGGCCAACTGCGCAAGATCATCATTGCCGACCCTGCGGTCGAAAGCCTCGGGCACCTGCTGACGATGCGCTTGGGTCCTGACAGTGTGCTGTTGACGGCAGCGGTGCGGTTTCAGCGTCGTCTCAGCCTGGATGAAGTGGAACATGCGATCGAGCGTCTGGAGCTCGCAATCAAGGTTTCCTGCCCGGCCATCCTCCACCTGTACCTTGAGTCGGGGGCGCTCAAGGATGCAGCGCACGCTGCCGGGAAAGTCGCTGCACCTGCATCACCGCATTCTTGAGGCCAACTTGATCGTCTCGCCCGCCACCATGAACACCCCATACCCACGGTGGTGCAAGGTGCGCGGTGCCTTTTTGGACGGATCAATCCAGGCCTTGACCACTTCCAGCACGAAGAAGTTGTAGCGGTTCTTCAAGCGCGTATCGACAACACGGCATTCGAGATTGGCGTAGCACTCACGGATCAGCGGCGCAGCGATCAAACTGGCGGACGCTTGAGTGAGCCCGAAATCGGCGAACTTGTCCGACTGTGCACCCGACTCATTGCCGCAACCCACCACCTGCGCCGCCATCTCGACAGTCGGAATGTTCAGCGCACATTGCCGGGTGGCATTCAGCGCCGCGAAGCTGAAGTCGTTTTCGCTGACGACGCAACCAACCAGCGGTGGCTCGAACTCCATCATCGTGTGCCACGACATCGTCATCACGTTGGCGGTGCCCTTGTGAGACGTGGTGAGCAGCACCACCGGCCCGGGCTCGAGCAAGCCGTAGACCTTGGTGAGCGCCAGCGAGCGCTTGTGGGGCGGCGCCGCCATGCCTTCAGCGCTTCAAGGGCGGCGCGACGGACAGTCCGAAAACAGGCCGCAAATGCAGTCCTGCCCAGGTGCCGAACAAGGCAAACACGATCCACAGCCAGCCGTGTAGGCTGCCTGAGGCGATGCCGCTGAAGAAGGCACCGATGTTGCATCCGTAAGCCAGCCGCGCGCCATAGCCCAGCAGCAGGCCGCCGACAACCGATGCGGCGAAGTGGCTGCCGGAGATGCGCCAGACCGGCTTAAATTTTCCGGCAGCGCCTGCAGCCAGCAGCGCGCCCAGGATGATCCCAAAGTCCATCACGGAGGTGATGTCAGCCAGCGCGCCTTGTCGCAGCGCGTCCTGCATTTCTGGCGACGAATACCCCGACCAGCCCGTGACGGGCGCGCCCGCTGATTGAAGCAGCATACCGCCCCAAAGCCCATAGGCCGAGGTGATGCCCCAAGGTCGGCCCGCGAGCGCGAGCGTGACGAAGTTCAGCAGCGCCAACGCCAATGCACCAGCCAGCAACGGCCAGGGACCCCACAACCAACGCGTGGCGGAAGCCCGAGGAGTACCCGGGGCGGCACACACGCGAGCGCTCGTGGCGTGCAAGGCACCTATGGACACCACGCTGCCGTACCGCGCGCGTTCCAGATGACGAACGACGCCGTACGCAGCAGCAAAGACAGCCAGATTCAAGGCGAGTGCCAACGGCCAGCCCAAGACAGCAATCAACGATACCGGACCCAAGGTCGGCAGTCGTTCCCACCACGGGAGGTGAGTGACGCCGACCACCGATCCGACAATGAAGAACAGCAAGGTGACCAGCATTCGCGTGCTGCCAGCGCCCAGCGCATACAGGGTGCCGGATGCACAGCCGCCGCCCAGCTGCATGCCGATACCGAAGAGGAACGCGCCAAGCATGACCGACACACCGACAGGCGACACGAAGCCGGTAACCGGCTGACCCCAGAGAGTACCGTTCGCCAGCACTGGAAAGAACAGCACGCAGGCAACGCCGAGCATGATGATCTGGGCGCGAAAGCCCGCGCTGTGCCTATCGGCCAGCAGAGCGCGGAAGGCGGATGTGAATCCGAAAACCGATTGGTACAGCACCGCACCCATGGCCGTGCCCGTCAGAAACAGCAGCACATGCCTGGCGGGTGCTACTGACGCAATCGCCATGCAAAGCAGGATGACGACCGCGATTGCTGCCAGAAAGATACGGCGCTGTGGCGGCAGCGGCGAAGGTATCGGCTCAGGAGACCCGCCCGATGTGGGCTTGGCCAGTAGGTCTGGCACACCCGTCGACGGCAGTGCTGTCGTTGCATTGAACATCGTCGGAATTTACCTTTCCGATATTCGCCGGTCTGTTCGCTGCGGCACCCATGCTGGCGCAGCGAAGACGGGCCTTCGTGCCGACGAACGTGTGCGTGTGTTGCTTACCGCACCGACCTCAATGGGCGATGCACCTAACTTCAAACTTGCGGGCCGCAGCTTCCCGAGTTCGGTGTGGGTTGAGTGTCGCGGGTGAACACGCCAATCCTCGTCCCCCATCCACGCTGTCGTGAGTTGCCCCCATCGCGAGAAACGCTCAGGAAGAAGCAGCACCCATGACTTCGACACGCAAGGCCTGCGCCGTCGGAGGGGACATCGGTTCACGACAAGTCAATGGATGGCCGATTCGAGGCGCCGGTCAAAGCCCTGAAGTCGTTCCATCAAATGGAAGGGACATGCACCATGCCGCAGAACACCACCATCAACCGCCGCATCGTCCTGAACGCGAGGCCGCGCGGCGCGCCGACCGCCAAAGACTTTCGCTTTGAGAACGCTCCCGTGCCGAAACCCGAGGCCGGGCAAGTGTTGTTGCGCACGCTGTATCTGTCGCTGGACCCGTACATGCGCGGACGCATGAGCGAGGGTCCGTCCTACGCCGCGCCAGTGGCCATCGGCGACGTGATGGTCGGCGGCACGGTGTCGCGGGTCGCGGTATCCCGGAACGACGACTTCAAGGTTGGCGAACGGGTGCTGAGCTACAACGGTTGGCAAGACTATGCGCTTTCCGACGGCAAGGGTCTGACGGCCATCTCCTACGAAGAGCGTCATCCTTCGCGCGCCTTGGGCGTGCTGGGCATGCCAGGCTTCACCGCCTTCATGGGCTTGCTGGACATCGGTCGCCCGGCTGCCGGTGAAACCGTCGTCGTGGCCGCGGCCAGCGGCGCAGTCGGCTCGGTGGTGGGCCAGATCGCCAAGCTCAAAGGCTGCCATGTGGTGGGCATCGCCGGCGGCCAAGACAAGTGTCGCTACGTCATCGACGAATTGGGCTTCGACTTCTGCGTCGACCACCGCGCCGACGACCTGCCCGGCCACCTGGCGGCCGCCTGCCCCCAGGGCATCGACGTGTACTTCGAGAACGTCGGCGGTGCCGTGTTCGACGCGGTGATGCCGCTGCTCAACACCCAGGCCCGCGTGCCGGTGTGCGGGCTGATCGCTGCCTACAACGCCACCGAGTTGCCGCCTGGCCCCGACAGGCTGGGCCTGCTCATGGGCACGCTGCTGCGCAAACGCATCAAGATGCAGGGCTTCATCGTCTTCGACGACTACGCACCGCGCTGGCGTGAATTCGCGGGTGCGATGGGCGAGTGGGTGCAGGAAGACAAGATCAAGGTCCGCGAGGACATCGTCTTCGGCCTGGGGAACGCACCCGAAGCCTTCATCGGCCTGCTGCAAGGCAAGAACTTCGGCAAGTTGGTGATTCAGCTTGCGCATGAGTGACTCTCGCAACAGTCCACCCTCCACCCCACCAAGGCAAACGCGCATGAACATCCTGATGGTCCTCACGTCCCACGACCAACTCGGCAGCACCGGCCACAAGACCGGCTTCTGGCTCGAGGAGTTCGCGGCACCCTACTACGTGTTCAGGGATGCGGGCGCCAAGCTCACCTTGGCGTCGCCACTGGGTGGCCAGCCGCCGCTCGACCCCAAGAGCGACGATGCGGCGTCGCAGACCGATGCAACGCGCCGCTTCAAGGCCGACAGCGCTGCGCAGTCGGCGCTGGCTGCCACGGTGAAGCTTTCGACGATGAAGGCGACCGGGTTCGACGCCCTGTTCTATCCCGGTGGTCATGGTCCCTTGTGGGACCTGGCAGAAGACGCGGCGTCGATCGCCCTGGTCGACGCGATGATCGCCGCAGGCAAGCCGGTCGCTGCCGTGTGCCACGCGCCTGGCGTCCTTCGGCATGCCCGGGCGCCTGGAGGAAATCCGCTGGTGCAAGGCAAGAACGTCACCGGCTTCACGAACACCGAGGAGGCCGCCGCCGGGTTAACCAAGGTCGTGCCCTTCCTGGTGGAAGACATGCTCAAGGAACATGGCGGCAAGTTTTCCAATGCCGCTGATTGGCAGCCGCACGTCGTGGTCGATGGCCTGCTGATCACGGGCCAGAACCCGGCCTCGTCCGAGCCTGCTGCCCAGGCGCTGCTGGCCAAACTCCAGCCCGCATAGGTCGATTCATGTCACTTGCCGTTGTTCAGAACGCGCAAGCCGATGCGGCGATGCGCATCCTGAAGCGGCTGCTGCACGGCTTCACCGGCGGTGCCGATCTGCGACTTTGGAATGACAGCTCCCACAGCGTGGGTCAGGGGCCGCCGGCGTTCACGCTTGTGCTGCGTGACCCGATGCTGTTGCGCAGCCTTGTCACCACGCGCGGCCCGATGTTGCTGGCCGACGCCTACTTTCGTGGGCAGATCGACGTCGAAGGTGATCTCTACAGCGCGCTCGCGCTGAAAGGCCACTTCGAGGGGCTGGCTCTGCCGTGGCGTGACAAGCTGGCAATGCTCCTGGATGCATGGCGCCTGCCATCGCGCATAGAAGCGTCGAATGCCGGAACCCTGCTGACACGGCTCGCACAGCGCTTTTCCAGGCAACACACGCGGCACTCTGATAGTCAGGCCATCGCATTCCACTACGACGTATCGAACGCGTTCTACGCGCTTTGGCTCGACGCCGAGCGGGTCTACTCGTGCGCCTACTTCGAGACGCCCGACGACACGCTGGACCAGGCACAGCGGAACAAGCTCGAGCACATCTGCCGCAAGTTGCGCCTGCAACGTGGTGAGCGCCTGCTCGACATCGGCTGTGGTTGGGGCGCCCTGGTTTGCTGGGCCGCAAGGCACCACGGCGTGCGGGCGCACGGCATCACACTCAGCAAGGCCCAGCATGACTTTGCGCAGCAACGCATCGCCGACGAAGGTCTGCAAGCGCTGGTGACGGTCGAGTTGCGCGACTACCGTGACCTGCAAGGCGATGCCGTCTACGACAAGGTGGCCAGCGTCGGCATGTTCGAGCATGTGGGTCTGGCCAACATGCCGACCTACCTGGCGGCCGTCCAGCGCGTGCTGCGCCCGGGCGGCCTGTTCCTGAACCACGGCATCACGCACGACGAGGAGGGCTGGAACCGCACGGTCGCCACCGAGTTCATCAACCGCTATGTGTTCCCGGACGGCGAGTTCGACTGCGTCAGCAACATCCAGCTCGGCATGGAGCGCGCGGGCTTCGAGATCCAGGATGTCGAGGCCCTGCGGCGGCACTACGCGCTGACGCTGCGGCATTGGGTGCAGCGCCTGGAAGCGAACCGCGACGCGGCGCTGGCCGAGGTGGACGAGCCCACGTACCGCGTCTGGCGCCTGTACATGGCCGCGTGCGCGCTGGAATTCGAAGCCGGTGGCACAGGCATCTACCAAATACTGGCTTCACGGCGCGGTGTCGAAACATCGTTGCCGCTGACGCGTCACGACCTCTACGCACCCATGCCCGCGCCCGCGCATGCCCCGGTTGGCGCAACCCTCCCGCTCCGAATCGGCGCGTGCTGGCGGTGCCCGATCACTCGCCGAAAACGGCAGACGTTGCCCACCCGGTCTTCAAGTTCGAATCGTTCGCTGATGTCGCAGGACCGGGATACCGTCATGGGGTCTGACGGTATCGCCGCAGGCCTGCAAGCGTAGGTGCTCGGATACCATCAAATCAACCGTCAGGACGCCTGGGACGGCGCTGGATCGGGTGGGACGCCTTTGGACGCTAAGTCCTTGTTCCCAATGCGAAATCGGATTGTTCTGGGATGGCCGGAAACACCATGGGACGATCTTGGCTCATTCCCACTCGATGGTAGCGGGCGGCTTGCCCGAAATGTCGTACACCACCCGGTTGATGCCGCGTACCTCGTTGATGATGCGGTTCGAGACCTTGCCGAGCAGTTCGTAAGGCAGATGCGCCCAGCGCGCGGTCATGAAATCGGTGGTCTCGACGGCGCGCAGCGACACCACGAATTCATACGTGCGCCCATCGCCCATCACGCCCACCGAGCGCACCGGCAGGAACACCGTGAAGGCCTGTGCCACCTTGTCGTACCAGCCGGCGGCGCGCAGCTCCTCGATGAAGATGGCATCCGCCCGCTGCAGCAGGCTGACGTAGTCGGCCTTGACCTCGCCGAGCACCCGCACCCCAAGGCCGGGGCCCGGGAAGGGATGGCGGAAGATCATCTCGCGCGGCAGTCCCAGTTCCAGGCCCAGCGCCCGCACCTCATCCTTAAACAGGTCGCGCAGCGGCTCGAGCAGCTTCAGGTTGAGCGTGTCGGGCAGCCCGCCGACATTGTGGTGCGACTTGATGTTGTGCGCCTTCTTCGACTTGGCACCTGCCGACTCGATGACGTCCGGATAGATGGTGCCCTGCGCCAGCCAGCGCGCATCCGGCAGCTTGCGCGCCTCGCGCTGGAACACCTCGACGAATTCACGGCCGATGATCTTGCGCTTGGCTTCGGGGTCGGACACCCCGCTCAGGTGGTGAAAGAAGGCCGCCCGGGCGTCGACCCGAATCACCTGCATGCCGAAATTGCCGCTGAAGGTGGCCATTACTTCTTCCGACTCGTGCAGTCGCAGCAGGCCATGGTCGACAAACACACAGACCAGCTGGTCGCCGATGGCACGGTGGATCAGGGCCGCCGCCACGGACGAATCCACCCCGCCGGACAGACCCAGGATGACTTGCTCCTTACCGACCAGCGCGCGGATGCGCGGAATCTCGCGCTCAAGGAAACCCGGCATGCTCCAGCTCGCCGAGAGGCCACAGATACCGCGCACGAAGCGTTCCAGAATAGCCTGGCCGAGCACGGTGTGCGTCACTTCCGGGTGGAACTGCACGCCATAGAACCGCCGCTCCTCATCGGCCATCGCCGCGATGGGCGTGGACGGGTTGCTGGCGATCACCTTGAAGCCGGGCGGCAGGGTGGTCACCTTGTCGCCATGACTCATCCAGACATCCAGCAGGCCATGACCCTCGGCGTTCGCGCGATCCTGGATGTCCCGGAACAGTGCCGAATGACCGCGGGCACGGATTTCGGCATGACCGAACTCGCGCACGCCGGAGGCCTCTACTGTCCCGCCCAGCTGGGCGGCCATGGTCTGCATGCCGTAGCAGATGCCGAGCACAGGCACGCCGAGCGCGAACACCGTCTGGGGTGCCCGGGGCGAATCGGCCGCGGTGACCGACTCCGGGCCACCGCTCAGGATCACGCCATCGGCACCGAACTGCTGCACGAAGGCAGCGTCCACATCCCAGGAATGCAGTTCGCAGTAAACACCGGCCTCGCGGACGCGTCGGGCAATCAGTTGGGCGTATTGGGCACCAAAATCCAGGATCAGGACACGGGGCTTGGGGGCGACCTCAGTCGACATGGTAATTGGGGGCTTCCTTGGTGATCTGGACGTCGTGGACGTGCGATTCGCGCATGCCGGCGTTGGAAATCTGGACAAACTCGGCGCGGGCATGGGTGGCTTCAATGCTTTCGCAACCCAGATAGCCCATGCTGGCACGTACGCCGCCCATCAGCTGATGGATCACCGCCGTGACCGGTCCCTTGTAGGGAACGCGCCCCTCCACGCCTTCCGGCACTAGCTTGTCGGCCTGCCCCTCGTTTTCCTGGAAGTAGCGGTCGCTCGAGCCCTGTTGCATGGCACCCAGCGAACCCATGCCGCGGTAGGACTTGTACGAGCGCCCCTGGAACAGCTCGATTTCGCCAGGCGCCTCTTCGGTGCCGGCGAACAGGCCACCGACCATCACGGAGTCGGCACCGGCGGCCAGGGCCTTGGCAATGTCGCCGGAATAGCGGATGCCACCATCGGCAATGCAGGGTACCCCGCTGCCCTGCAGGGCGGTCGACACGTTGTGCACGGCGCTGATCTGCGGCACTCCCACCCCCGCCACGATGCGGGTGGTGCAGATCGACCCCGGACCGATGCCCACCTTGATGCCATCGGCACCATGATCCACCAGCGCACGCGCTCCCGCAGCGGTTGCCACGTTGCCGCCAATCACGTCGACAGCCGGGAAGTTGCGCTTCACCCAACGCACGCGATCGAGCACGCCCTGGGAATGACCATGCGCGGTATCGACCACAATGGCATCCACGCCGGCTTCGACCAGCAGGGCCACCCGTTCTTCCGTACCCTCACCCACGCCAACCGCCGCTCCGACCAACAGCCGGCCCAGGCCGTCCTTGGCCGCGCTGGGGTGCTCGCTGGATTTGAGGATGTCCTTGACGGTGACCAGGCCGCGCAGTTCGAAGGCATCGTTGATCACCAGCACGCGCTCCAGCCGGTGGCTGTGCATCAGCCCCATCGCCTCGTCCCGGGTGGCGCCTTCCCGGACCACCACCAGGCGGTCGCGCGGGGTCATGATGTCCTTTACCGGCTGCTCGAGATTGCGTTCAAAGCGCAGGTCGCGGTTGGTGACGATGCCAACCACCACACCGTGCTCCACCACCGGCAGACCCGAGATGCGGTGCTGGCGCGTCAGGGCCATCACCTCGCGCACGCTCATGTCTGGGTGCACCGTGATCGGATCCTTCACCACACCCGATTCAAAGCGTTTGACCTTGGCGACTTCGGCTGCCTGTTGGCGCGCCGTCATGTTCTTGTGGATGATGCCGATGCCGCCTTCCTGAGCCAGGGCAATCGCCAGACGGGATTCTGTCACCGTGTCCATGGCAGAGGACAGCAGCGGCAACTGCAGGCGGATGCGGCGGGACAGACGGGTCGCCAGCGAGACATCCCGGGGCAGCACCGTAGAGTGCGCCGGAACCAGCAGGACATCATCAAAGGTGAGCGCTTTTTCAACGACGCGCATGGATGGGACTCTCCCTTGCAAAACCGCATTATACGCAAGGTGAGCCCGCCGCCCAAACGCGCCGGCAGGCACCGCCACCAGACCGCGCCGGCCGCCGCATATTTCAAGCTAAATCATCGAATCGTTTGCAATGCCTTGTCGCCTTTGGGATGATGAGAATTCTTACAAGGGGTCATTGTGGCCTGCCCGCCCTGGTCGCGGGCTCTCAGCCACCGACGACCCAAGGGGTGATATCAGCCGTGTTCGCACATTCCAGAGTGGTTGTCCTCTGCCTTACCGTGGTGTGCTGGGCGCCCGGTGGGGCTTCGGCCGAGGTCTACAAATGGGTGGACGCAAGCGGTCGCACCCACTATTCCGACGTTCCGCCGACTGACGGTTCGAAGGCGCAGGTGGTTGGCGTGCCGGCGACCGTGCGGCCCAAGGCGCCGGCGGGCAGCGCTGGCGGCGATGAAGCGGCCACCCCGGCAGGCGGACGCGACGCGCGCCCGGCATCCGGCAAGGAACCGACTGCTAAGGACAGCAAGGGCTCGGGACTGAAACCAGGATCGACCCTTGGCGTGGAGGACGCGGCTGCGGCGCGCTCGCGCAAGGAAAACTGCACCCGCGGCCAGGCCGAACTGCAGGCGCTGAACAGCGACAACCGCCTGTTCACCGTCGACGCGCAAGGTGAGCGCCAGTACCTGGACGACCAGCAGCGCAGTGCACGTATCGCCGAACTGCAACAACTTCTGCCGGGTGAATGCGCACAATGAAGCGGCACTTCCTGCAGTGCCTGGGTCTGGTTCCTGTCTTCCTGCTGTTGCTGACTTCCCGCCCGGTCGGGGCGATGGGGCTGGGGGATGCGATCGTGCGCAGTTACCTCGGCGCGCCGCTGCACGTCGAGATCAATCTGCGCGCCACCCCGGAAGAAACGGTGGACGAGCAGTGCGTGATGCTGATGCCGGCCAACGACGGGACGGCCAACCTCGGGCTGCGGCTGCGGATTGTGGAAGGCATTCGCAAGATCCTGGTGATCGATTCACAGCGGCCGGTCACCGAGCCCTTCGCCACCCTGCGCATTCGGCTGGACTGCAACGGCACGGCACTGATGCGGGAATATGCCTTACTGATCGACCCCAACCCGGCCAACGCAGCGGCAGGACCGGTAGCTCCACCGGTGGTTGCTGCGGCGTCGGACCCGGCCAATGAATCGAGCGGTAAAAGCGGATTTCCTGCCCGCGGTGGCCACCCCAACACGGCCAGGACAGCGGCTGCCGCGGCTGCGGCAGGCCCGGTGCGCTCACGCAAACTGCCGCCGGGTTCGGGGCGCACCGCAGGGCCGCACCCGGGCCGGGATGAACGGCCCGGTCACGGACCGCAGCTGCGGCTGGACATCCCGCAGGATGGCCTGCCCACGTCGACAGGCACCCACGCTGCCCTGGCCGCACCGCGTTCCGGTCTGGTGCTGCTCAGGCTTGATCCGAACTTTGACCCGACCGGCAACGTCACCAACGAACTGACTGCCCAGCGCGAACAATTGCGCGAACTGCGCGCGCTGATGCTGACCGATGATGATCCGGTCAACCGTGTGGCCACCCTGCAAGGGCAGATCGGAGCACTCACCGGCCAGTTGCACAACCAGGCCGCGCTGCCACCGGCAACCGGCAACGGATCAAGCATTTCCACCAACGGCACGAGCAGCAGCCCGGCTCCGGCCACTGGCGATAGCCTGCCAGCTGCCGCCAGCGCCGTCGCGGCGACGGTGCCGGCGGGTGGTGCCGGCAGCGCGTCGGTCAAAGCCCTGCCGAGCCTGCAACCGCACACCGGCAGCACCGACGCGGCAGGACTTCTGCTTTGGGCCACCGGCGCAACAGCGCTAGCGATGCTGGCGGCCGGCCTGCTGTTGATCTGGCACCGGCGCCCGGGCAACCGGCGTGCCGACAAGGGTGCCCTCATGGATCAGGATCTGGCCGCAGCCCTGCTGGCGGATACCGGCAACCCGGCCCTGCGCAGTCCGGGACGAGCCTCGACCCGGTCAGCTTCGGGCACAGACGACCGTCTGGAGCGCGGTCCGGCCGCACGCCCGGTGGCGACCGGCCACGGCAAGACCGCCAGCGAGTCATTCATGCGCGGCAACCGCGTGCATCCCGTGACCCCTGCCGAACACCCGGGGGCTGGTGGCGGACGGACGTCTGGCACCCCGGCCGCAGCCGACGGCGATACCGACCTTGACGATGCACAGGCCGCCCGGACCGCCTATCTGGCATCCCGCTTTCCGGAACTGGGGGCCGGCCTGATCCATCTGGACGACGCCGAATCCGTGGTGAACGGCGCCAGACTCTACGTCGATCACGGCGATCCGGACCGGGCGCAGGAACTGCTGGAAACCGCCATCCAGGGCAAATGCGCCGGCGATGTGCGGCCGTGGCTCGCGTTGTTTGAAGTGCATCGCCAACGCGAAGCGGTCAGCCCGTTCGCCCTGCTGCTGGAACGCTTCCGCAAACATTTCGCTGGCAGCCGCTACATTCCCGAAATTCTGGCGGTCGGCCGCCAGCTCGATCCCGGACGTGAGGATTTCAAAGGGCCGGCGGGATCGCGGACGGTGGAAGTCTTGCCGGACGGCACGACCTGGCTGAGTCCGGAACTGGATTTCGTGCCGCAGGCCCTGGCACAGGACCTGCATAACACCCTGATGTCCGAGTTTGATGCCGATCTTGGGGCGGCAGCCTCGGCACCCGCGGGACGGCCCCAGCCCGGAGGAGCCCAGCGATGACCCGGGAACGCGGCAGTTGGACCCTTGCGCGGCGGCTGGGTGACCTGATGCGCCCCACTGATCGCAGTGCGCCAGAACCCGAGGACAACCGGGCGGCGGTTGACGAAGTGGCTCGTCTGGTACTTGCCTTCAACCAGTCCCCGGAAGATGCCAGTGACGCGCGCCGGCAGGCGCTGATGACTGCCGACGATGGTTGCCAGGACCTGCTGCAGGAATTCCGGATCGAGTGCCTGCAGCGTGCCCCGGGAAGCCCTGCCAGCGAGGATGGCTGGAGTGCCCTCGAAGGGGCGCACCGCCAGTTCGCCCGGGGTTACGAAAAATTCCTGATGGCCCACAAGGACGGTGACCACGACAGTGCCACCGACAGCCATCTCGCCACCATCTCCAGCCGTCTGCTGTTTCATGCCGGCGCGATCGCCAAGCTGGAATTTTTTCGGGCGCGCCTACTCGACGGGCGAACCTGGCACCTGGTGCACAAGGTGTATGCCTACATCGAGGAAGCTGGCCTCGAGCGCCGCACCGTTGTCCTGTATACCCAGCCGGAACGGATCGAGACGACGTGCGAGGCGGTGTATGCCCGCCTGCTGATGCTCGATACGCTGAATGGCAGTGGACTGAACCCGCGCCAGATCGAGATTGCCGACAACTGGCTGGGCGACTGGGTCAGCCTGGACATGATCACGAAAGCCTTCGTCGAGGCGCGCTACCGCTACCAGTTCGACCTTGCCTCTGCGGTTGGTCCGGTTCGGGTGATGCAGCAGCCCCACGGCGACTCGATCCGCTTCATCGATACCGAACTGGTCTGTGTGCAGGCCGATCGCCTGAAAACGTCGCTGCGTTCGGGTGAGATGTCTGGGTTGCTCGGCCTGAGTGCCGGCTTCAACGGTGTTGATTTCAGCGAGTTGCTGGACCGCCTCGAGCGCGCGTGGTCGATTTCCTGGATTGGCCAGGAACAGCGCGGCCATCGACGGGAGCGGGTCGAAAACCAGCACCTCGAGGTGGTACGTGGATTGCCGGAATTCTGTCGCGCCTCGCGACGGGACGTGGCAGGTCCGGACCCCACCCGCCCGGCCGGCGGCACCCTCACGCCGGCCGAAGAGCTGGATCTGAAAATCTACGGTTTTGTCACCGAACGCACCCGCGAGCGGCTGGCGGCCAACAAGACCGGCGAGCAGTCCGGGGCTGAGCGCTGGCTGATCTTCGACCGCAGCGTCACTGGCTTCGGCACGATCATCCCGGCCAACACCGAGACCGGGCTGCGATCCGGCACCTTGCTCGGCCTGCGGCTGCCGGGCAGTCGCCGCTGGACCGTGGGCGTGGTTGCCCGACGGGTGGCCCTGCGCGATACCGGTGAAATCTTTGTCGGCATCGAGGTGATTTCGACCACGCCGGTGATTGTCAGCATTGAGCCCGCAACGCGCGACCTCAATGTGGCGAGCCCTCTGTCGATTCCGCCGGGCCGCGAAAATCACTGGGCCCTGTTCATCCCCGGGGACACCACGGCCAGTCGGCCGGATTCCCTGATCATTGACACCAGCATGTACTCCACCGGACGGCAGTTCTCACTGGCCGCCCGCAACGCCGTCTATACCGTGAAGATGAACCGGATTGTCGGCAAGGGCGACGGGTGGCAGCGGGTCGGCTTTGAGGTGTTGGCCAAACGCGGCTAGCGGCCGTCGGATTGGCGGGACAAATTACCGGGAGGCGGTGGGCCGTCTTCCTGTCGATGCCGTGGCGCGGCGGCGGCGGCGCTCCTTCGGATCGCAGATCAGGGGCGGATAGACTTCAACCCGGTCGCCATCGGTCAGCACGGCATCGGCTGTCCGCTGCACGCCAAACACCCCGGTCAGGGCCGGCAGCGCGTGTGCCGGCCATTCGCCGGTGGCAAGCAGTGCCTGCTGCAGCGTGGCGCCTGCCGGCAACAGCACGGTCCACTCGCGCACCGGCACCCTGCTGCCATCGCAGACCCGCACAGAGATCTGGTCGACGGCGGGATTCACCGTTCGACGGGCGTCCTGCAAACCCGCGCCGGGGGACGGGGCCATGCGTCAGGTCCGGGCGAGCTGGTCGGCGCGAGCCACGAATGCATCCACCAGCGAATCGGCAATCCGGGCGAACACGGGACCGATCAGCCGCTCCAGCAGGCGGTTGGCAAACTCATACTCGAGCACCAGCGCCACCTTGCAGCCATCTTCGCCGAGGGGGTGGAAGGTCCAGTGGCCTTCGAGCCGCCGGAACGGTCCATCGACCAGGGAAACTTCGATGTGGCCGTCTGCCGTGCGGGTATTGCGGGTAGTGAACGACTGCCGTACACCGTGGAAATTGATGGTTACTGACGCGACGGTCACAGCGCCCTGCTGTTCGAGGATGGCGGCGCCGCCACACCAGGGCAGGAAGGAAGGATAGGCCGGCACGTCTTCCACCAGCGCACGCATGTGCTCTGGTCGATGCATCACCAGCACGGATTGTTGAACCTGTGCCATGCGACTCCTGCAGGCTTCCCGACCATCACGGCCAGGCGGGGCCAACGGGATGCGGGAAGCGTTTCACGGAATGCCGTAACATACACGATTCATCCAGGAAATCGCACGCGGCAATGAGCATCATCGAAAACCGCAAGGCGTTCCATGACTATTTCATCGAGGAACGCCACGAGGCCGGGCTCGTGCTGGAGGGCTGGGAAGTCAAGGCCATCCGCGCCGGCCGGGCCCAGCTGAAGGAAGCCTATGTGGTGGTGCTGGAAGGCGAACTGGTGCTGATCGGTTCGCACATCAGCCCCTTGCCGACCGCCTCCACGCACATCCATCCCGACCCGGTGCGCACCCGCAAGCTGCTGATGCATGAGGCGGAAATCGGTAAATTGATTGGTCAGGTGGAGCGCGCCGGCTACACTCTGGTACCACTGGACCTGCACTACACACGCGGACGGGTCAAGCTGGCGATTGGCCTGGCAAAAGGCAAGAAACAGCACGACAAGCGCGACACGGAACGGGAACGCGAATGGCAGCGGGAAAAGCAGCGCATCATGCGCAACCGGCGCGGCTGAGGCAACCCAGGCCCGCCCGGCTCAAGACCGGCTTCACCCTGGTCGAGATCGCCGTGGTGCTCGGCATCATCGCGCTGATCGTGGGGGCGCTGCTGCCACTGATCGCCACCCAGAGCGCCAACAGCCGCCTGTCTGCCACCCGTCAGCGCCAGCAGGGCGTGCGTGCCGCCCTAGTGTATTACGTTGGCCAGCATGGCTATCTGCCGTGTCCGGCCGATCCGGGGGCCCTGCCCGGAACAGCCGGTTATGGCCATGAAGCCCGCGCCAGCGCCGCCACGGGCGTTGGTGCCTGTTCCCTGACCAGCGTGGGCGGCCTTGCGCTGTCGCACAGCACCAGCCTGGCGTCGCTCAATCCCGTCCTGGGCCAGCAGACCGTGCTGCACGGCGTGGTGCCATGGCTAGACCTTGGCCTGCCGGAGGACGCTGCCAACGACGGCTGGTTATGGCGGCTGAGTTATGTGGTAGTGGATACCGCCACCCAGCCGTACGCGGTGCGCGAAGCCGGCAGTGGCCTGCTTGGCGGCCTGCTGGTGTGCAATGGTCTTGGGGCAGGCAGCACCCTGGTGGCGCCAGCGATAGCCGGATCGACAGCCTGCAGCGATCCGGCCTCAGCGCAACCGGTGCCGGGGGTGCTGAGCCCGGTGCTGGCGCTGATTTCTCACGGCGAAAACGGCTATGG
>CAIPBT010000104.1 GCA_903863375.1 uncultured Ferrovum sp. | reverse complement strand
GTCAGGGGCGGCGCACACAGATAGCCCTGGAAGGCATCGCAGCCTTCGTTGCGCAGTAGTTCAAGCTGCGCCAGGGTTTCCACGCCCTCGGCCACGATCTGCTGGCCCAGGCCATGGCCAAGCTGGATCACGGCGCGCACGATCGCGGCCGCCGTACGCTCTTCGGTCGCCACCGCCACAAAACTGCGGTCGATCTTGATCCGCTCGACAGGAAAACGCTGCAGGTAGGTCAGGCTGGAGTAGCCGGTGCCGAAATCGTCGATCGAAAAGCGGATGCCCATCGCCTGGCAGTCGCCCAGGATGCGGGTGGCCGCTTCGCTGTGATTCATCAGCACCCGCTCGGTGATCTCGAGCTCCAGGAAGTGCGGGGCGAGTCCGCTTTTGTGCAGCGCTGCCACCAGCCCATCCATGAAATCGGGCTTGCGGAACTGGACCGGCGACACGTTGACAGCAACCGGCACGGTGGGCAGCCCGAGCGCCTGCCAGAGCTGGTTCTGCCGGCAGGCTTCCTCCAGAACCCACTGGCCGATCTCGTGAATCAGATCGCCATCTTCGGCATGTGGAATGAACTTATCCGGCAGCAGCAGGCCGCGCTCTGGGTGGCGCCAGCGCACCAAGGCTTCCAGGCCCACCAATTGTCCGCGCCGCACGTCCATCTGCGGCTGGTAATACAGCTCCAGTTGGCCGTCGATGATGCAGCGTCGCAGTTGCGAGGCGGTCTCGACGCGCTGCATTAGCTGAAGGTTCATGGCGGGCGAGAAGAAGTCAAAGGTGCCACGGCCACTGCCTTTGGCCTGGTACATGGCGGCATCGGCATTGCGGATCAGCATGTCGCCGGTCTCGCCATCATCGGGGTATACGGCAATGCCGATGCTGGCGGTGACGTGGAATTCGCGGCCGGCGATGGCGTGCGGCCGGGCGAGCGCCTGGCTGATCTTGCCCACAATGCGCCCGGCTTCGTCTGCATTGTGGATGCCTGGCAGCAGCACGATGAACTCGTCGCCACTGTGGCGGCAGACCGAGTCGGATTGGCGCACCGAATCGGTCAGGCGACGGGCCACCTGTACCAGCAGGGTGTCACCGGCATGGTGGCCAAGCTCGTCGTTGATCTCCTTGAAGCGATCCAGATCGATGAACACCACGCCGATGCGGCGCTTATCGCGCCGGGCCACGTTGATTGCCTGCTGCAGGCGGTCTTCCAGCAGGGAACGGTTGGCCAGACCGGTCAGCGCATCATGGTTGGCAAGGAAGCGGGCCCGCAGCTCGGACTCCTTGGCGCTGGTGATGTCCTGCGTCAGGCACAGCACGCTGATGGGCACCTGCTGGCTGTTCAGGGTGGCGTTGCCGCGGCAGCGCAGCCAGTGCAAAGTGCCGTCATCCCAGACGATGCGCAGGTCGATGCTGAAATCGGAATGCCCCAGCAGGCAGATGCGCAGTGTGTCGTTGAAGGTGGGCAGGTCGTCCGGATGCAGGCGGCGCCGGAACTCTTCGTGCGACAGGCTGCGTTCACGCTTCTCAAGCCCGAGCAGCTGTGACTGCAGGGCCGAGCATTTCACCATGCCCCGCCGCACGGTCCATTCCAGCGAGCCGATTTCGGCGAACGACAGTGCCAGATTTTCCCGCTCGATGGTGTCGCGCAGCGTCTCCGCCGCGCGGACCCGCTCGGTCACATCATGCGCCACGCCACTGACATGCAGGGGCACGCCGGGGCGACCATCGATCGGGCGCACGCTCAGTTCTGCATGCCGCACGCTGCGGCCATGGACAAAGCTGACGGTGGCCACAAAACCAACACCGCGCGCCAAGGCATGGCGCAGCTCCTTTTCCTGCCCGGGGAACACCGTACAGCAGTCGCGCCCGATCAGGTCGGCGCGCGGCATGCCGGTGATCGTTTCAAAGGCGCGGTTCACGTACACGATGGGCGCCTGCGGCAAGCCAGCGTCTGCAATGAACACGCCGCCGGCTTCTGCTTCGAGCGCGAGGGACTGCAATAGGTTGGCGCGCTCCTGCGCCTTGCGCGCCGTGATGTCCTGATGGACCACCAGCCAGTGTCGCGCGCCTAGTGGCGAAAATGGCCGGATGGTGACCATGAAAAAGGTCAGCCCCTCGGGCATCAGCGCCGAGTATTCCTGCGAAAAGTGGTCGAGGTTGCCACCGATGACCGCGCGGATGCCGTGCAGCAGCCGGATCGCTTCTTCGTCGCCGGTCTCCGCCGCCCGGGCGCACACGCCGATATAGTCAGCTCCCACGCCACAATGCAGGTCGTCGCCGTCGGCTTCCTCCATCACGGTTTGCCATTGCCGGTTGATGCTGACAATCCGCCCGTCCGCATCGATCACACAGACCGCCTGCGGCAGGGCATCGATGGTCTGCCGGGCAAATTTTTCAGCCTCGGCCAGCCGTTCGTGCGTGCTCACCAGATTGCGCTCGACAGCGCGCAGCACCGTGTTGTCCATGAACATCATGATCACCCCGGTGGTCAGTCCACTCCCGGTTCGGTAGGCACTGATCGTGAGCAGGCCGATGCGGTTGCCTTCGAGCTGGCGCTCAATGGTTTCCCCGTGCTCCAGCACGCTGCGGATGTCGGATGTCAGTTCGTTCAGGTCGCCCAGGATGTCCTGCAGGCCGGGGACCGCGAAAAGGGATTCCCCGATGGCGTCAAGCGGCAGCTGGAAGGCCAGGCGGGCACGCTCGTTGAACAGCACCAGATGACTGCGCTCGTCGATCACCAGCACCGGGTGGGGCAGGCTGTTCTTGACGTTCATCAGGTCGTCGTTCAGCACCGCCAGCTGCTGGCCCTTGTTTTCCAGCTCCTCATTGACGGTGGTCAATTCTTCATTCGTGGACTGCAGTTCCTCGTTGGCGGTCTCCAGTTCTTCATTGGACGACGTCAGCTCTTCGTTGGAAGACTGCATTTCCTCGTTGAGCGACTGCAGCTCTTCGTTCGAGGTCTCCAGTTCCTCAATCACCGTGTGCAGATGTTCGCGTGTGGACGACAGCTGCTGCTCGAGGTCGGTGACTTCCAGCTGATGATCGGTGGTGCGCTCGCTTTGGCTGATGCGCGGCCCGACCCGTTCCCGGGCCGGCCGGAAGGAAACCAGCAGCATCATGGACTGGCCATCGGCCTCTTCCAGCCGCAGCACCGATATGCGGGCCGGGCGGTCCAGATCCTTGGCCTGCACCGTGTGTTCAAGGAACACTTTCGGGTCACGCTGGGCCTTCATCACCAGCGAGCGGACTTCCACGCGCAGCGGCCGGATGGCGAGCCGGTAGAGATCGGTCGACACCTCCCCTTCACCGAGTCGAACCCAGGGTGAGACGTCGCCAAATACATGGCGGATCTCGAGGTTGGCATCCACCAGCACGGACGGGGGCAGCAGCGTGCCGGGCATGGCGCGGAACAGCCGTTCGAAAATCGTCACCCGGTCGCGCGGCGCCGATCGGGCCGCTGGCCGGGCAGACAGGGTGAGCGCCGAGCGGCGCACAGACACCGGGGCGCTGCCTTCGGCACTGCGTCGGAACAGCCGGCTGGTGTCATCCAGGGCCAGGAACAGGCGGCTGTTGTGCTGGGTGGATTCGGACTTGCCCAAAAACAGCAGGCCGCCAGGCACCAGCGCATGATGGAACAGATCGAGCAGGTGGGCCTGCAGTTCCGGCCGGAAATAGATCAGCACGTTGCGGCAGCTGATCAGGTCGAGCCGGGAGAACACGGGATCGCCGATCAGGTTGTGCACCGAGAAAATCAGACTGTCACGCAGCACCTTCACCGCCAGATACTCGTCTTTCTCGGCGGTGAAGTAGCGCTCAAGCAGTTCTGGTGGCAGGCCGGCCAGGGCCTCATGGGAAAAGCGCCCCCGGCGCGCCTGGTCGACCGCCGCCTCGTCAAGATCGGTGGCAAACAGTCGGACCATCAGGGGCCGGCCCAGCCGGCGCTGGATTTCGGCAATCAGGATGGCGATCGAATACGCTTCTTCGCCAGTGGCGCACCCGGCCACCCAGACCCGCAACTCGTCGAGATCTGCCTTGTCGGCGATCAGCGTGTGGAGTGCTGTTTCCAAGGCGCGAAACGGGGCAACGTCGCGGAAGAATTCGGTCACCGAAATCAGCAGCTCACGCATCAGCTTGGCCACTTCCTCCGGGTGCCGCTGCAGGTGGATGGCATAGGCCGTGGTGTCCGGGCAGCCCGTGGCCTGCACCCGTCGCTTGAGGCGGCGTTGCAGGGTGTTTTCTTTGTACAGCTGGATTTCGACGCCAGTCGCGCGGCGCATGATCGCGCTGATCCGGTCGAGGGGGGCCACTTGCAGGTCCACCGGGGCCTGCGGCAGGCTGGGCGAGGGCACCAGGTGGGCGATATCGCGGCCGATCAGGGCGGGCGGCAGCACATGATGGACGCAACCGGTTTCGAGGGCCGCCAGTGGCATGCCATCGTAGCGCGCGGTCTGCGGGTCTTGCACGATGGTGGTGCCGCCGGCAGCGTGAATCTGCCGGATGCCGCTTTGTCCATCGTGGCCGGTACCCGAGAGGATGACACCCACCGCCGCCTTCCCACATTCTTCCGCCAGCGACTGGAAGAAGTTGTCCACACTGGGCTTTGGCGTGCCCACCTTGTGCGCGGGCGTCAGGCGCAGCACTTGATTATGCAGCTGCACGTGTGCCGCCGGCGGGGTGATGTGGATGGTGTTGGGACGCAGACGCATGCCATCGACAATTTCGACGACGGGCAGGCGCGATTCACGGGCCAGCAGGGTGACCAGCATGCTGCGGTGGGTAGGTGACAGGTGCTGCACCACCACGATCTGCAGCCCATGGTCGTCG
>CAIPBT010000103.1 GCA_903863375.1 uncultured Ferrovum sp. | reverse complement strand
CGGGTACTGGCCTCGCCGCCAATGCCCTGATAGCGCACCGGCCGCCCCAGCACGGCCTGCCGGATCGGGCTGTCGGACTGGCTTTCCGCGGCCGTCCGGATGTGCGTCAGCATGACCGTAATCACATCTTCGAAGGCCAGCAGACGACGTTCGTCCATGTCGCTACCCAGAAACGCCTTCGGTGATTTGATCAGAAAGCCCGACAAATGCTCGGCGAAATGTCGGCGCAGTGCTTCACGGCCAAACACCACGGCCCCCCCACCCTCGATTGCCGAAAAGAAAGTCTGGTCCTCAAATGCCTGGCTGGCCTGTTCCAGGGCCTCGCGGCGCAGGGCATCACGGATCCGTGTTTCCAGCACCGCATCCGCAGGAATCGCCGCACCCTTCGCCTTGCCACGGCGCGCCTCCGCGCGTGCGGTCGTCAGGCGTCGGTCAACCTCCCCTTCGCTGATTTCGGGCACCACAATGTCGCGGCGGGGCGCATACACCACCGACGGCAGATCGTAGGCATCGCCATCCAGCCGGATCGCCTGCACCGCGGCTGCCGTGGCGACGTGCGCGAAACAGTTGGATGTTCCGAAATCAATGCCAATCGAACTCACAGGACAACCCCAATCTGGTGGGCGGAAAGGGGCCACCTTGCAAGGCGGCCTCCGGCGCAGGCCGCAACTTTACTATGCAGCGCTTGAAAAGTACGACCGCCCCACCATCTTCCTCGTACGCAGGTGCCTTCGGGGCCTGCGCCAATCCCTCAACTTGCTTGATTCAAGGAGATGAACATGACTTACCCCTTTGGTCGCCACCTGCTGCTGAACACGGTCGGATTTGAGCGCCTGATTGATGCCATCGACCAGCTCGATGGTGCGGATGGCGCGTTGGCAAAGGCGCAAAGCTACCCGCCGTACAATATCGTGAAGACGGGTGAACACGAATATGCCGTCGAGATTGCGGTTGCGGGATTCTCTCCCGAAGAGCTCGACATCACGGCCGAGGGCAATCGCCTGACCGTGACCGGCAAGGTCAAAGCCCCCGCCAACGGCGAATACCTGCACAAGGGCATTGCCACCCGCGATTTCACGCATCGTTTCACGCTGGCCGAGACGGTGGTGGTTCGCGCGGCCGACATCCGGCACGGTCTGCTGGTGGTGTCGCTGCAGAATGTGATCCCGGCGGAAAAACTGCCGCGGCGCATTCCGATCGGCGAAGCAACCCCCCACCTGGTGAGCGCCAGCCAAGCTGCCTGACCGCTGGCGGGTAGCACCATCGTCCTGCCGGACCACGGGCAGGTCGGATCGGCCAGGGACATCCCGGCCGATCCGACCCGATTCGAGCCGGCCGCCCGCGCGGGCTTAGTCCAGTTCGAGCGCGCGCAGGGCTGCCACGGTTTCCGGATAGAGCTGCCAGATGCCCGGGGTGGTGCGGTCACCTGGCCTGATCTGGCGCGCGATGGCGCAGGTATGACAGGGCTTGCCATCGGCCGTCACCGGCAGATCCAGCTGATGCCCAAGGTCCATCATGGCGTGGAACAGGTTCAGGCCCAATGTGCCGAAGTGCAGGTTGACGCCACTGACGCTGCTGAACTTGGCGGCGGTTCGCAACTGTTCGTCATCGAGCTGGTGCCCCGGTGCGCGCACGAGCGCGCGCAGCATGGCGCGATAGCTGTCCGGCAGCTTGCGCTTGGCCACCACCCGACGGAATGCCTCCAGATAGGCCTCGGCGAATGCGTCTCCGCGGTCCGCATCGTTGGCCAGGTTGACGACAACGCGCGGAAACGCGGCGTCAATCTCCTGCCGTAACTGTCCCAGCATCACATCCGCATCATTGCCGCTTGCCTCGAAACGGTCGCTGCCGCGCTTCCATGCCATGCCCTTGCCCTGCCCCTGGTCGGCGACCAGGTCAAAACCACGATACGACTCCATCTTGCGTGCGCTCGTCATTGCGACGTTGCTCCCGTGAGGCTGCGGCTCGAACCCGCTGGATCGAGCATACGCGCCATCGCAGGCAGCCGGGAAAAAGCCGCAGAACGACCATGCAGGTGGGCGCCCGGCGGTAACGCCTGGCACCAGCTCAGGGCGGGACGGGCTGGAGGGTGGGATCGAGGGCTGAGCGTTCGTCGAAGACGGTGCAGGTGCCCTCGAAGTGGTCTCCGCCCACCGTCTCGAAATACCGCAGGATGCCGCCATCGAGTTGCCAGTGATGCTGCATGCCGAGTTCGTCCATCCACAGGGCCGCTTTTTCGCAGCGGATGCCGCCGGTGCAGTAACTGACCACAGTCTTGCCTTCCAGGTCGGCAAGGCGGCGCTGCAGGGCTGCCGGAAAATCACTGAACCGGTCCAGCTCCAGATCGACCGCGCCGTGAAAGCGGCCGGCCTGCAGTTCGAAACGGTTGCGCGTGTCGAGCATCACGACCGGTCGGCCCTGATCGTCGTGCCCTGCGTCCAGCCAGCGCCGCACCGTCAGCGCATCCACCGCGGCAGCACGGCCATTAGCCGGTCGTAGGGTGGGATGATTCATGCGGATGATCTCGCGCTTCAGTCGCACCCGCAGCCGACGGAACGGAATGCTGTCGGACCAGCTTTCTTTCGTCTCCAGTCTTGCGAATCGGGCGTCCTGCTGCAGCTCAGCCAGAAACCGGGCGATGCCGGTGGCTGCCCCTGCGAGGAACAGGTTGATGCCCTCGGGGGCGAGCAGGATGGTGCCGCGCAGGTTGGCGGCGGTGGCCTGCGCAAGCAGTCGCCGGCGCAGCGTCTGCAGGTCATGCAGGGGCACGAACCGATAGGCGGCAATGTTCAGGATGTCAGCCATGCGCGAATGATAATCGCAGGAACGGGTGGGTGGACATGGCGTCACCCGGTCCGCCATGCGACCATGCAGCCGTTGTGATCAAAGGATTCCGGAACGGATGAAAACCTTGCTCGTGCTGCTGGTGGTGCTCGGTGTTCTGGGCGGTGGGGGCTATGCCGGCTGGCAATTCCTGCAACAGCAGAAGGCCAATGATCCCCTGCAGGCCGCGGAAGGGCTGAAAGACCTGCGGCTGGGCCAATCCGTGGAAGACATCCAGTTCGAATTGGGCAAGCGTCTGGAGCACAGCGCCGCCGAACCCTTCGAAGTGTATGTCTATCCGGTCACCCTGCCGCCAGCCGAGGGCGATGCCGCTGCGGACGCTGGTGCTGGTGCTGGTGCCGCCGCCGGTGCTGGTGCCGGTGCCGCAGCCGCCGCCGGTGCTGGTGCTGGTGCCGGTGCCGCAGCCGCAGCCGCAGCCGCTCCGGCGAGGCCGGCGATACACCTCTACGCCAAGGGCGTTGCCGTGCAGGCCATTGCCTACCTGTGCGCCGCCGAACACGATTCCACGGCACTCGACAAGCTGCATTGTGGGCAGACGCTGGCGGACATCCGCAAGACCTATGCCGGTACCGAACTGACTCAGTGGTGTACGGCAGACGATGTGCTGCAGCGGTATATCGACCTGCCGGTGCAGGGAAAGTCCTTTTTCCTGCAACGCAACCAGATTGCCGAGTTGTGGGTTCGGCGCGGCCTGAAGACGGCACCGTTCCTGAATGGGGAGCGCTGGACCCGATGCGGCCACGCCAGCAGCAAGTCCTGACCGGCGCGACGCGCCCCGCCAGCCGCCGGAAATAGCGGCACAGGCGTCTGTTTTTCGGCGGATGGCAACGGCCTGTAGCCTGCCATCATTGCGCCATGACATCGCTCGTTCATCACTCTCCCATCAGCAGCGTGGCAGTCCATGGGTCGCGCTGGGCCACCGGCGGCTATGACAACCGCATCCTCCTCTGGCAGGAAAGCCGGCCTGGCATGCAGGCCATCGGCCATGGCACCCACGACCATCTGGTCAATCATGTCGAATTCAGCCCGGATGGCGCTTGGCTGGTCAGCGCCAGCAGCGACGGGACGGCACGGATCTGGCGCCTGCCCGACCTGCGGCTGACCGCCGTGCTGGCCGATCACGACGACGATGTCGACATGGCATGCTTCTCACCCGATGGCGAACGCATCGCCACCTGTGCCCTGGATCGCGCGGTACGCGTATTCGACCGTCAGGGACGCTGCCTGCAGACCTTCCGTGGCCACCAGGGCAACATCCTCGCCGTGGCGTGGCGACCAGACGGCCAGCACCTGGTGTCCTGTGGTGTGGATGGCACCGTGCGTGAATGGTCGCTGCCACTTGGCCAACAGGTGGCCTGTCATACCCTGGGCGTGCGCACCGACACCCTGGTGATGGATGTGGACGGCCGCATCCTCGCCGGCGACGACGAGGGACGGATCGCCCTGCTGGACGGCGAGCGCACGCAGTTCACCCAGGCCCACCGGGCCGGCATCAAGAAGCTGGTGTACTGTCCGCAACGGCAAGTGGTGGCCACCTTGAGCTACGACCGCGAAATCGCCATCTGGCAGCGCCGGCCGGATGGTGCCCTGCACGAGCTGCGCCGTACCCTGCAACCTGCGGTGATCTGGGCGCGCGCGGCTGCGGTACTGCCCGATGGGCGCCTGCTGGTCGGCACCTTTGGCAGCCGGCCAGCGATCTACGACTGGGTGCACGACGGCTGGACATCCGATCCACTCGGCGCGGATTCCGGCCTGAATGCCGTGGCCTGCCATCGCGGGCATGTCTATGCCGTAGGCGACGCCGGGCTGGTGACGGCCGATGGCCATGCCTCTGGTGCCATGGGCAGCCTGTGCAATTTCCTGGCCAGTGCCGGAGCTTATCTCTACACCGGCGGACAACTCGGCCAGGTGTTTGATGCTGCAAGCGGCACAGTCCTGCATCAACACCATTCCCCCCTGAACTGTGCCGTGGCCTTGGTGCATCAATCCCGGCCACATCTAGCGGTGGGAACCTACACCGGCGAAATCCTGATCTTCGAACAGGCGGCTGATGGCCGTCTGAGCTTGCACACCACGCTGGCCGTGCACGCCAATGCCGTGAAGGGCCTGTGCGTGCAATCCGGTCGTCTGTTTTCCGTTTGCGCGAACACGGCGGTGGCGTGGCACGACCTCGACACCCTGGCCCTCATCGGACTGCGCGAACGCATGCACGACAAGATCGCCAATGCGTGTTGTCCGGCAGGCCCCGGCCTGGTGGCAAGCGTGGCGCGTGATCGGTACCTGCGCCTGTGGGCGGCTGACGGCGACCTGACCGCCCCCGCCCAAGCCTATCTCTCGCCGCACCAGCACTCCATCAAGAGCCTCTCGGTGAGCGCCGATCAACGGTGGCTGGCTACCGGCAGTTATGGCGGCACTGTGGCCTGGTTTGACCTGACGCGGCGCGCCTGGACCCGGTTCGAGCACGTCAGCACAGCTGGCATTGCGGCGCTCGCGTTTGACCCGGCGCGCAGCACCTTTCTGGCGGCGGCTTACGACGGAGAACTGCATGTCTTGTCCTGAACTGCTGCCGTGGCCGGATGACCCGCACCAGCAGCCCCAACCGCATCAGCAGCATCGCCAGCCCCAGCAGCCTCAGCAGCTCCAGCAGCCGGCTGAAGCCCTGCCCTTTCGGGCGGCGTCAGACGACCTCTCGCTGGCCGCCGAACGTGCCATTGCGCTGCACTGGCCGGTATTCGAACGCCAGATCTGTGGCACGTTCAGCGATCGCGAACGGCTGGGACTACCCGAGCAGTATGTGCCGGACCGGCTGGCCGACCGCCTGCCCGCCGCCATGCGTGCCCTGCGTCACGCAGACACCGCAGATTGCCTCGCCGTGCTCGGCAACCCGGCGATCAGCCTGGTGCTGCGCCATGCCGCCGGTCAATGGCTCGCCTTGACCGGAGATCCCCGGCTGCACGCCCTGCAGCCTGACATGATTCATGTGGCAGGTGGGCGGGTGGAAATGGGACTGGATACCGCCGACGTGGATCGTGTGATGGAAGAACTGGCGGGCCTCGGACTGGACCGGTCCTGGATCGCCAAGGAATGTCCCCGCCACACGGTGACGCTGGCACCTTACCGGATTGGCCGCTTTCCGGTGACGCATCAGGAATATCGGGAATTTCTGCTCGATTCAGGGCAAGCCATGCTCCCTGACCAGTGGACCTATCGGCGCTTCCCGCAGGAACTGGCCAATCATCCGGTCCACACCCTGCCGGCCAGCGCCTGTGAAGCCTACTGTGCCTGGCTTTCCCGCCGGACCGGCAGGCAATTCCGCCTGCCCTCCGAGGCGGAGTGGGAGTATGCAGCGGCCGGGCCGGAGGGCCGCGCCTATCCCTGGGGGGAGACGTTTGATCCACTCCGGGCAAACGTTTGTGAAACTGGCCTGTTCACCACCACGGCAGTCGGCTGCTTTCCGGACGGGGCCTCGTGGTGTGGCGCGCAGGACATGGCCGGCAATGTCGAAGAATATGTCGCAGATACCTATGCGCCATATGCCGGTGGGCAGCGCATCGATGATCATCTGAGTCAGATTCATGGCGACTACCCTGTCGCACGCGGTGGCAGCTTTGCGCGCTTCCGCGATCTGGCACGCACCCGCCGCCGACACGGACACAATCCTCGGTCGGCGACGTACGTGATGGGCTTCCGGCTGGCGGAAAGCCCCTGATCCAGACAGGTCAGGCCGTGGTGTGCAGTCTGGTGCCGACAGTGCCGGACGTGCTCAGCATCGCCAGCTCGTTTGCCGCCGGCGCAGCGGCCGGGGCGGCAGCCGGCGCTGGGGCGGGTGCTGCAGCGGAAGCTGCCTTGACGGAAGACGTCATGGCAGCAGCGTAGCCACCACCGCCAGAAATTGGCATACCCATGGTTGTGCTCCTAAAGAGGTTGAACCTCTTTTACGACGGCACACCGACAAACTTTAGCCCCTGACCGCAAAAAGCTGCCCGTCGGCACCACCCCGTCAGGGCGCAGGCTGTACCGTCAGGGCGCAGGCTGTACCGTCAGCCGGATGGCCGCCAGATAAGCCTCGGCGGTCGCCTCGGCTTCCTGCTGGGTCGGGCCTACCGCCATGACATAGGCAATCCGGTCGCCGTTGTTGCGCGCCGGGCGCACGACATCTCCTGGCCTGCGGAAAACCACCACCCGGCGAACCTCGGCCGGTGCCTGTTCGGGCAGGACGATCTCGGTCAACACACCGGCAACCGCGGTGGTCAGCCAGCGGATGGCACAAACCTGTGGTGGTGGCTGGCAGAGCCAGCCTGGCAGGGGCCGGCCGAGGTGAAGGTCGATCAGGGCGTCATACAGGGAATCCCCGAAGGCATAACCCAGCTGAAAGGGAATCTGGGCACTGACCAGCCGAGGGTTGACCTCAACCAGACGGGGACCGTCGGCCGTGACCTTGATCTCGACATGCGTGGCACCGACATCCAGCTGCAGGCAGTCGAGCACCGCGAAGACGTACGCACGAATGGCGTCGACATCGAAGCCCTCCGCCGGGAAACAGCCACCGCGCATGGCAAACGACGGCGGCGGCATCAGCACCTTGTGATTGATCCCCAGCAACACCCTTCCGTGCGGCGTGCTGAACACATCGCAGCCGATCAGCGCACCCTCGAGGTAGGCCTCCACGGCCCACCGCTGCGAGGCCTGGACGGACAGGCCATAGTGCACTGGGGTGTTGCCGCGCGCGTCAAATACCTCGGCCAGCACTGCCAGGTCTTCCGCATCCCGCAACAGGGTGATGTCCTGGGAGGCAAATCCGTCAGCCGGCTTGACCAGGGCCGGCAGGCCAGTCACGGCAACGGCCGCACGCAGTTCGGTCGAGGTGGACGCCATGGCAAAGCGCGGCTGCGCGATGCCATGCTGACGCAGATGCTCGCGGGTGCGCACCTTGTCGCGCAGCAGCCGCGCCACGTCGGGTCGCATGAAGGGCACACCGAAATGCGCCGCAAGCTCGGCTGCCAGCACGATGCGAATGTCCAGAATGCACAACACGCCATCGACCGGCAACCCGGCAATCCGGGGCTCGAGCATCGCCAGCACGGCCTCGAGGGCCATGTCCGGCACCTCGAGCGCGCAGGTGGCCAGAGCCAGGCCAGCGGCACCGGCCGCGCCGAGACTCCGATAGTGCGCGAGGTCGCTGGTGACAAAGGTCACCTGGTGCCCCGCTGCCACCGCATCTTCCATCACCGTGAAGTCATTGCCTCCCGGCAGGTCGACCAGCAGCAGATGCGCCATGGCAACCCTACGCGAGCAGACCGAAGTGTTCCGGAAAACGGCGCCGCAGCTCCGTCACCAGCCGCTCCAGCGGCTCCTGCCAGTGGCCCTTGCGCGACTGACGCAACAGCAGGGCCGTCGGATACCAGACACTGTCTTCCGGGGTGACGCGCCACCGCCAGTCCGGCGTGAACGGCAGCAGGAGCATGAGCGGACGGGCAAGCGCACCAGCCAGATGGGCCACGCTGGTATCGACACTGAGCACCAGGTCGACCAGATTGCACAGCGCCGCCGTATCACCAAAGTCCTGCAGGGAATCGCCAAAATGGCGGACCGAACGGGCACCCTCCAGGGCCGGCCGGTCGCGTTCACGGACCTCGCGCTGCAGGCTGATGTAATCGAATCCATCCGGCAGGGCTGCCAGCAGGTCGGCCAGCGGGATACTGCGGTTGTGGTCGTCGAGATGACCCGGATTGCCACTCCAGACCAAGCCGATCCGGGGCCGCCGCGCCACGCCGAGACGCTGCGCCCATGTTGCATGACGCACTGGGTCGACGTGGATATAGGGGCCATCCCACAGGATCGAGTCCTCGCGAACGGTGAGCGCAAGCGGCAGGGACATCAGCGGGCAGTGCAGGTCGAACGGCGGCAGCGGGTCCCCCCGGGTGACCAGCTCATGCACGCCGGGCACGTGGCTGAGCGGTCCGCGCAGCGCCGGCAAGACCTCATAGATCACGCGGGCACCGCGGTTGGCCACCTGCCGGGCCAGACGGACAAACTGGATCATGTCGCCAAAGCCCTGCTCGCCGTGCAGCAGGATGGTCTTGCCATGCAGGTTTTCCTCACCCAGCCAGAGTGGCTGCGGAAACTCACGCAAGGTGTGACACGCTTCGGGCGACTTCCAGCGCCACTCGTAGTGTTTCCAGCCACGCCGGAAATCCCCCAGCAACAGCGACACCAGGCTCAGTCCCAGATGCGCATTGGCATGCTCGGGATCACGTTGCAGGGCCTGCTCAAAACTGAGCACAGCATCCGTGAAGCGGCCCTGTTCACGGAACAGGATGGCCTGGTTGCGATAGCCATCCGCGCCCGCCGGATTCAGCTGGATCGCCTTTTGCACGTGCTGCAGGGCGCGCTGGTAATCCTGCAGTTTCCAGTAGGCCATGCCGAGGTTGTTCCAGCCCTGCGCGTACTCGGGATCGTAAGCCACGGCACGACCATAGCTTGCCACCGCCTCGTCAAAGCGGCGCAGCTCGGTCAGCACATTGCCGCGGTTGTTGTGGACGGGCACGAACGCCGGATCGAGGAAGAGCGCGGCATCATAGGCATCCAAGGCCTCGGGATAGCGTTCTAGCTCAGCCAGCAGATTGCCCCGGTGGTTGTGATCAGGCGGCAGTGCCGCCGCCATGGTGATGAGGTGGTCGCAGCAGGCAAGCGCCTCCTCAAAGCGGCGCAGGGCATCCAGGTTGTGCGCGCGATCGCGCCAGACATCCGCCAGCGCCGGCGCGGCCTGGGTGGCGAGATCGAGGCTGACTTCTGCTGCGGTACGCAGGTCAAGGGCCACCAGCGCCCGGCCGCGCTGGTACAGCAGGGCTGCTTCGCCCGGCTGGATGGCGAGTCCCCGGTCACATTCCGCCAGCGCCTTCTCGGCCTGCTGCAGCACGATCAAACAGTGAACCAGGCGCACCCGTGCGTCGATCCGTGCCGGGTCGAGGACGAGGGCGCGCTGCAGGCTGGCGAGCGCCTCGCCATGACGTCCCAGATCGGCCAACAGCGATCCGCGAAACTGCTGACGCTCGGGATCGTCGGCGCGGATGTCGATTGCCCGTTCGATCATTACCAGCGCAAGATCCGGCTGCTGGTTCTGAGCAAGGATCATCGCCATCGCCTTGCAGGCTTCATCCTGGTCTGGCGCCAGCCTGAGCACCTGCTCATAGCTGTCGATGGCATCCTGCAGGCGCCCCAGCTCACGCTGGCAATCGGCCAGGGCCAGCCAGCCTTCCACGTGGGCTTCGCGCACCCGGAGTGCGGCGGCGAACGCGTCCGCCGCGGCCGGCAGGTCGCCGCGACTGCGCAGGGCTAGCCCAAGATTCAGGTAAGCCGAAAAATAGCCGGGATCGATCGCAATGGCGCGCTCGTAACAGTCGATCGAGGCATCGATGGCGCCCAGATCTCCTAGCGCGTTGCCGCGGTTGTTCAGCGCGAACACGAAGTCCGGCTTGAGCTCGAGGGCGCGGTCGTAGCAGGGCAAGGCATCCGCCTGGCGCCCAAGCTGCGTGAGCAGGGTGCCAAGATCGTTGTGCACTTCCGGCACGTCTTCGCGCAGGCGCAGCGCGTCCTGCAGCGCCTGCACGGCGGCCTCGGCGCGGCCCAGCTCGCGCAGCGCGAGCGCGCGCTTGTGATGCAGGTTGGCGCGATGCGGCTGCAGGGTGATTGCCCAGTCGAAACATTCCAGGGCGGCAGCTTGCTGTTCCATGCGCAGGTAGATCAGGCCAAGCAGCTGCACGGCATCGAAGTCATCCACCTGATGGCGCAGCACCGCCTGACAGGCCGCCAGGGCCTCGGGCAATGCGCCGAGGCGGAACTGCTGCACCGCCAGGGCAAGACCGGCCGTGTCCGCCGTCCACTGGGTGCCTGCCGACACCGTCTCATCCCTCGCCACGTCCATGACCTGTCTGTCCATCTGCGCCCTGGTCAGTGATTCAAAGCCTTCATCGCGGCCGGTGCGTAGCGGTCGCCGGCCGCTGCCCCCCGCGGCAGCAGACGATCAATGCGTGCGAGCACATCGGCGGACAGCATGAGGGATGCCGCCGCGACGTTTTCCTCCAGCAGGGCGATGCGTTTGGTACCGGGAATCGGCACGATATCTTCGCCCTGCGCCATCACCCAGGCCAAGGCGAGTTGGCCGGTAGTGCAGCCCAGTTCCTGCGCAATCGCGCCCAGCCCCGCCACCAGATCCAGGTTCTTCTGGAAGTTGTCGCCCTGGAAGCGCGGCGAATGGCGACGGTAATCATCCGCCGGCAGGTCCTCGAACGATCGGAAAGCCCCGGTCAGGAAGCCGCGTCCGAGCGGACTGTAGGCGACAAATCCGATGCCCAGCTCCCGGATGGTGGCGAGCAGGCCGTCCTCGGGTTCGCGGCTCCAGAGAGAATACTCGGTCTGGAGCGCCGCGATCGGGTGGACCGCATGGGCCCTGCGGATGGTTTCGGGTGCGGCCTCCGACAGCCCAAGATGCCGCACCTTGCCGGCACGTACCAGTTCCGCCATGGCACCGACGGTGTCTTCAATCGGTGTGGCAGGATCTACCCGATGCTGGTAGTACAGATCGATCACCTCCACGCCAAGGCGTTTCAGGCTGGCCTCGCAGCAGGCGCGGACGTACTCGGGGCGGCCGTTCACCCCCAGGAAAGCCCCATCCTCGCCCCGGACATTGCCGAATTTGGTTGCCAGCACCACGGCATCGCGACGGCCGGCGAGCGCCTTGCCGACCAGCACTTCATTGCGTCCCACGCCGTACATATCCGCCGTATCGAGGAAGGTCACCCCCAGATCAAGGGCACGATGCAGGGTGGCAATCGATACGGCATCGTCGCGTCCGCTGTAGAACTCGGACATGCCCATGCAACCCAGACCCTGGGCCGACACCTGAAGGCCGGAAGCGCCAAGACGACGTTGATTCATGATGGTTTCCTGTACCGGACGCAGGCCCGGATAATCGATCAAAACAGGAGCCAAGGATACCGCGACCGTGGTCATCCTGCCGACGGAAGTTACGCCTCGCGGCGCTGACCGACGGGATGCCAGGCGTGCATCCTGCGTCACGAGGCCATGCCACGCCACGGACGCGTGCCAGGCGATTGTCAGTGCCCGGCGGCCCGGGTGGCGGGCGCGGGAACCCGCGGCGCAGGGGTGACAGCGGCGGGCACCGCCAGGGCACGCTGGATGCGTGGCCACAGCAGACGCCAGGAGGCAGGGCCCGGTCGCGTCAGATCCAGGGTGCCCCGGCCCGGCACGACCACCACTTCAGCCCGGTCGCCGGCCTGTTGCGCCTGCCGTGTGAACGCGTCTGCTGCGCTTGCCGACCAGCGTCGGTCACCGCGACTCCCGAGCAGCATCACGTGGGTGCCACTGGGCAACAGGGCCGCAGGATCGATATCGGACAGCGATCTGGCCGGGTTGTCGACCGGCAACGTGCGCGGGCCACCGGGGCATGACACCAGCAGGTGCCGCTGCCGGTCTGCCAGCGCGACCGGGCCATTGACCGCCATGACCTCGTGCACCACGGTACCTGGCCAGCGCGCCAGCGGACTGCCGCCCAACAGGCGTCCACGTGCGCCCAGCCAGATGGCCAGCGGTGCTCCCTGCCCAACGCCCAGCGCCAGCAGGTGGGTGCGGTCAAGCTGGTAATCTGGCCCGACGGTGGCGAGCTGCGCCATGGCGGCCTGCAGATCGAGCCAGGTGCCGGGATAACCACCACCGGGCTCCTGCACCTGGCGGTAGTCGACATTCCATACCGCCACGCCCTGCGCGCCAAGCGAATGCGCCAGGCGCTGCATGGGTTGGAAATCATCGTCCCGTGATCTACGGCAGCCGCCATGCAACAGCACGACGACGGGAAACGGCCCCGGGCCGGCTGGCCGGGTCAACTCGGCGAACTGGCTGGTTTCCGGGCCGTACGTAAACCGCAAGGGTGCTGCCTCGGTGAGCAGATGCAGGCCAAGCATCAGGCCGGCCAGCAGCCAGCGCTGCATCGGCCTGATGTGCAGTGCGGCCGCCGCTGCCGTTCTAAGGATTTGGGGTTGTGGCATCCGGCGCAACCAAGGCGCGGTTGGCCGGATGGTCGGCGTCTGTGGCTCGCGCGGAATCGGGTGCCGGAACAAACGCTGGAAGATCCTGATAACCGAACAGGTAAGGCACGGCGCGATAAGGCAGCACCAGTCCGCCCTGGTCCGGCGTTCGGCCGTACAGGATTTCCATCGCTGCGGTGAAGGGCTCGACCTTGGCCCGGTCCCGTCGGCGGCTGAAGACGCCATGGCGCCATTGGTACACCTCGCTGAGTTTTTCCCGATAGGTGTAGTGATGGCCAATATCATTGTAGAAATCATCGAAACGACCACGTCCCAGATACAGGGCGTTCGAACCTTCGTAACCTGCCCGCTGCATTGAGCCCGGATCGAGGTTGCGGATGTAGGCCCAGTCGCCGGGTACAAAATTCTTTGGCGGCACGTTCTGCCGCAGGAACAGCAGCTTACCCGGTCGATCGCGTTCACGGGGGTCGAAGTCGTCTTCGAAAAACCACATCGCCGGTGGCTCGACATCCACCAGCGGATCACCATCGGCAAGCAGACGCGCCTTGACCAAGGCCAGCCGGCGCGCATCCGGATGCACGCGACTGAAATAGTCGAGCATGGCTTGAGCGATCACCATCTTGGCCGCCGTATAGCAGCCGAAGGAGTACCGGTCCTGATGCAGGAACGGGTCGCGGAATGCCTGTTCCAGCGGCACTCCTGGCTTCGGGGTGCCGCGGTGCCACAAGGCTTCATTCCAGAATGCCGGCCGACCATCGGGAAAGGTCCAGTCGAGATTTTCCGACCAGGCCACCACCAGTTGCCGGATCCCGACCTGATCAGCAAGCGCCTGCACGGCACAGGCAGTCCCAGCAAATTCGGTGATCCGTCCATGCTGCATCAAGGCGAGCACAATTTCCTGCCGTGACACGGTGCTGACCGTTGTGATGCCACCACGGCGCGCGGGAAGCCGCACGCGCTCCTCGCGCAGGGGCCAACCCTGGGCGTCTGCCAGGGCGAGGGTGCTGAACACGCCTTGCGGCGAACGCAGAGTGTAAGTCAGCACAGAGCCATCGTTTGACACGGTGCGCTGGTATTGCGCGGCCCGGATCTTCAGGTCTCGCAGGTAGCGGTCCATGGCGGCGCGCACCGGCGGCACGGCCGACGCCGGACAGACAAAGCGGATGCCGCCGGTGGCCCGATCCGAGTACGGGCCTGCCAGATCCTCGCCTGGCGCCCCGGCCTGCGCGCTCGTGGCCGCTGCAGCCACCACAGGGGCCAGCACCAGGATGGCAGCCCAGGCCCCAGGCAAGCCCGTCAGCACGGCGACGATCCGGCCGAGCCGCGGCACCAGACCGCGGATCATGGCCAGCGACTGACCGCAGCAGCCTGCTGCAATGGCGGTGGTCCTGCCGCTACCGGTCTGCCTCAACGTTTGCATGTCGACAATCTCCGAACCGCGTGTTCATTGCCCCCGGATGATCTCACCAGACCGCCGGAACAGGGGAGCGATTTCACTGATTCTACGGTTTGTCTGTGCGCCAACCCCGGACGGCGACACTGGCCAGCCCTTCTGTCAGCTTGCAGTAAGCATCCTCGCAGCCGCCTGAAACCCGCGGATCACACCGTTCAAGCCGCCCGGGATACTCGGCAAATCCTAGATCAGGACTTCCCAAAACGCTCAAGACGGTGCAACACTGCACAAACATATTCTGGTGAAGAATACCGATCATGGATCGTCTAAGGGCAATGCACACCTTTGTCCGGGTGGTGGAAAGCGGCAGCTTCACGGCCGTGGCCCGGGAACTCGATACGACGCAGAGTGCCATCAGCAAACAGGTGGCCTGGCTGGAGGCGGAGCTAGGCGAGTCCCTGATGATCCGCACCACCCGGTCGCGGTCGCTGACGGAAGCTGGCCGGGTGTACTTCGAGGAAGCGCGTCGCCTGCTCGCCGAAATCGCCGACCTGGAACAGCTGGTGCGCAACGGCCCGCAGCGCCTGCGCGGCAGCCTGCGCGTGGCTGCGTCGGTAGCCCTCGGGGATGTGCTGCTGATGCCGGTGATCGACCGTTTCCTGGCAGACAATCCCGAATTGCGCGTGGACCTGCGCCTGAGCGACAACTACATTGATCTGGTCGAACAGGGTATCGACGTGGCGATCCGGATTGGCAAACCCGGCGATGGCAGGCTGCACGCCAGGCAGGTCGGAACCAGCCAGCGAATTGTGGTGGCGGCACCGGCATTTTTTTCCCGTTATCAGGTGCTGGAAAGTGCGTTGCGCCACCCGAATACCCTGGCGCGGCAGGAATGCCTGATTTATACCGGCATGGGCGACCCGTCCTTGTGGGAATTCCAGGCTGGCACTGGGACCGGCATGGCGCCGGGTTCGCGGATCAGCGTCCGGGTTGCCGGACGCTGGCAGTCCAACAGCTCGATCGCCCTGAAAACCGCCACCCTCGCCGGTCTCGGCGTCGCCTTCGCGCCCCAATGGATGTTCAGTGACGAACTGGCGTCAGGACACGTGCGCCGCCTGTTGACCGAGTGGGAGCCACCGATTCTGCCGATTTTCGCGTTGACCGCACCGGAGCGTCGCGGTTCGATGCGCGTCCAGCGACTGATCGACGCTCTGGCGAGCGGCCTACAGGAACCCTGAGCGCGCCGCTGGCGTATCCTGTCAGGCCATGGTCAAACGATGTCTTTCATGTTTGTGCGGCAACTGCTTTACTGGGTGACCGGCTTCCTGCCAGCGCGGTACATCGATCACGAAGGGCAGCCCTATCTCGAACGCTATTACGTGGCAACCCTGCCGGGCATCCGCGTCTACGTGCATCGTTTTGTGGGCTCTGATCCGGATGGCGTGCATGACCATCCCTTCCGCCACTCGCTATCGCTGATCCTGGCGGGCTGGTACTTCGAGGACCGCCTGGAACAGGGCAGGCTGAAACGGCGGGTACGTCGCTGGTGCAACCGGATCGGGCCCAAGGACTTCCATCGCGTGGTACTGCCGGGCCAGCAGGATGTCTGGACACTGTTCCTGCACACTGCCCGAGTCAAGCCCTGGGGTTTCCTGCGCCCCGAGCCTACGGCATTGCCTGGCGCCCCGGCCCGGTACGTGGATCAGTCACGCCCGGAAGACCCTCCGTTCTCGCAATGGCATCGTAGGGCCCCTGCCGGCCGGGTGCTGCGTGCGCGGGAACGACTGATTCCCCTTGGTCAGGCCTTCCGGCCGCCGGGCGGCTGAAGGCGCAGCACCACCCAGGCTACCGCAGCGGACACTGCGGAAATCAGGCCACCCCAAACCACGTCGGCGAACACCAGATCGGCCGTCCAGATCCGCAGGGTAGCGAAATTCGAAAGGTCGTACGTGCCATAGGCAATCACCCCGAACAGCGCGGCTTCGCCAATCACCCAGCGGGCGGCGTTCATGACCGGCGACCGCAGGATCACGAAATACAGCAGGCCGGCAATGTATAGCGTGTAAAACAGCAGGGCCGGCACCAGCCTCGGCACGGGCAGCAGCAGAGGACCCAGTCGTGACTGATAAAATCCGACCATCAGGGTACCCAGCCAGAAGTAATCAGCGGCCATCAGGGTGAGCAGGGCAGCGACATAGGCCGCCAACAGGCGCGGCAGGGGCAGTTTCATCAACAGGACGCTCGCAGGGGGAAAGAGGACCGCTCAGGCGTGGCAACAGCGCTTGGCTTTCCTGCCAGACCCACAGGGACAGGGATCGTTCCGTCCCACCTTGTCGCCTGTGCGCACCGGCGTATCCGGCAGACCGGTGAGAACCGCCGCACCCGTCGTCTCTGCCACCCGCTGATCCACGAAAAACGCGTACGCTGCCAGGACGAAGGCGGTCAGCCGTTCCTCGATCCGGGCATGCTCTTCCGGCGGCAGGTGTGTGCGCCCCTGATTGTCCGGCGCACCGTGCTGGCGCAGCAGGGCCAGCATGGCCGGTTCGGCGTCCTCAAAGGCCGCCCAGGCTTCAGCCTGCAGCGCCACGCCCCGCAGGAAGCCGGCACACCAGGTATCCACGAACAAGGTCTGGTCAGAGGAGTGGTCGTGGTCGTGCGCCTGCTCGTGAGGGTGCTGGTGCTCATGTGCGTGCTGGTGGCCGCAATCCGGATCGGCGCACTCGCCCGCGTCTTCCCCTTCCGGAACCCCTTCCATCAGGATCGGCTGGTAATCCTCCGGCGCGGATTGCAGGGTCCAGGCCAGATCATGGGCATGCCGCAGGATCAGGTCGAACGTCTCATGCGCCTCGGCATCACCGGAAAACTGGGGCACCGCCCGGCCCTGTTCGATATCCCAGATCCACGGCACCCACTGCTCGGGGGACAGCCGGATGGGACTGCAGGCCAGCGCCGCAAGATACCCATCGAGCGCGCACAGGTCCATGGCCCGATCCATGCCCGGGGTCTCGAGCAACAGGTCGTCCAGCAGGCCAAACTCTTCGTCACTCAGGGGGTCGTGCATGTCGGGTATCCTTAATCGCGGGGGTGGAGTATACCCCTGCCACGCCTGCACTGACCTCGCGCCGGAAATCCATGGACAAGCACTACCTGACGCCCTTGCTGGCCCCCCGCTCGATCCTGGTGTTTGCCGGCCCGCCTGACGATACGGCTGCGCAGACTCCGTTCGCACGGCAGATCCATGGCCACTTCGCGGCCATCCCGTTCAACGGCACGGTGCAGGTCGTGGATACCGGTGGCACCAGCACCCTGGCCGATCTGGCCCACACCCGCGCCGACCTGGCCCTGCTCGCGCTGCCAGCAGGGCAACTGGCAGAGGCCCTGACGCTGGCTGGCCGCATGACCTGCCGCTCGGCACTGATCCTGGCCAATGGCATCGACGCCGAACTGGCCCGGGAGCTGGCCCAGATTGCCGCACGCTTCGGCATGCAGCTGCTGGGGCCGAACAGCCTCGGATTTCAGCGGCCCAGCCTGCAGCTCAACGCCAGTGTGCTCGGCCCGCTGGCCGGGGCCGGTCCCCTTGCCCTGGTTTCCCAATCCGGAGCGCTCACCGCGGCCATGTTGGATTGGGCCGCCCGCAACGCGGTCGGCTTTTCCAGCATTGTCGCCGTTGGCCGCAATTCCGCCGTCGACCTCGCCGATGTGCTGGACTTTCTCGCCAACGACGGTCGCACCCAAAGCATCCTGGTGTACATGGAAGGCATTGCCAACGCGCGCCGCTTCATGAGTGCGCTGCGTTCGGCCGCCAACGCCAAGCCAGTGGTGGTGCTGAAGGCGGGACGCCAGCCGGCCGGCAATCGCGCAGCCCAGACACACAGCGGGACTTCCGTCGGCAGTGACGATGTGTTCGATTCTGCCCTGCGGCGCGCCGGTGCCGTGCGTGTGCGCTCTTTCGTGGAACTGTTTTCGGCAGCCAAATGCCTCGCCTCACGCTACCGACCGGTTGGTCCACGGCTTGCCATCGTCACCAATGGTGGCGGCCCGGGCGTGTTGGCGGCCGATTGGGTGAACGAGCTCGACCTGCATCTCGCCGCGCTGTCGGCAGAAACCGTCGCTGGCCTGAAGGCAGCGCTGCTGCCAGAGGCCTCGCTGAGTGACCTGATCGACCTGAGTGAGGAAGCCAGCCCGGAGCATTACGTGGCGGCCATTCTCGCGGCCAATGGTGATGCCGCAGTCGATGGTGTGCTTGCCCTGCATTCGCCAAAGCCCGGTGTTGATCCCAACCGCATCGCGCGCGCTGTGGTGGCGCTGCGGCCGCACCTGAACAAGCCACTGCTGACCTGCTGGATGGGCGACACCACCGTACAACAGGCGCGGGTGCTGCTGAATGAAGGCAACCTGCCGACCTTTCGCACCCCGGAGTCGGCCGTGGGGGCCTTTGGCAACATCGCATCCTTCTACCGCAACCAGCGCCTGCTGCAGCAAACCCCGACACCGCTGAGTGCCCTGGCCAGCCCGGATCTGGACGGGGCCCGGCTGGTGATTGGCAGTGTTCTGGCGGAACGTCGCGATGCGCTGACGGAGATGGAATCGAAAACCCTGCTGTCGGCATTTCACATCCCGGTAACGCACACCGTGCTGGCGCGCAGCGCCAATGAAGCCATGATGATCGCCACCCAGATGGGTTTTCCGGTGGCCCTGAAAATCGACTCGCCCGATATCACCCACAAGTCAGACGTTCAGGGCGTTGCCCTGAACCTGCTCAATGGCACTGCCGTGCGGGATATGTGGACGCTGATGATCGACCGTGTCCGCCTGCAGATGCCGGAGGCCACCATTCACGGGGTGACGGTGCAGAAAATGGCGCGGGCGCAGCGCGGCCGTGAAGTCTGCATCGGACTGGTCCGCGATGATCCGTTTGGTCCCGTGATCACCTTCGGCGCCGGTGGCGTGATGATCGAACTGATCAACGACCGCGCCATGGAACTGCCTCCCCTCAACCAGTTCCTCGCCAGACGCCTGATCGAACGGGCCCGCGTGGCGGTTACGCTCGAGGAATGGCGTGGCGCGCCGCCGGTGGACTTCGAGGCCCTGGAACAGATCCTCCTGCGCGTGTCGGAGATGGTGTGCGAGTTGCCGCAACTGCGCGAAATGGACATCAACCCGATCATTGTCGACGCAGACGGGGCGGTCGCGGTCGATGCCCGCATCGTGGTGGATACGGCGGCTGGTGTGGCCAGCGGCCTCGACACCCACTATTCGCATCTGGCGATCCTGCCTTACCCAGGCCGCTACGAGCAGCGTGTTCCCATGCGCGGTGGCGGTGAGTATGTGATCCGCCCGATCCATCCCGACGATGCCCAGATGCTGCAGGAACTGGTGGCCGGACTGTCTCCCGAGAGCCGCTACATGCGCTTCGCCTCCACCATCACCGAATTGCCGGCGGCGATGCTGGCGCGTCTCACCCTGATCGACTACGACCGGGAAATGGCGCTGGTGGCCGTCCACCAGGAGCGCAACACCGCCGGCAACGGACCGGCTCTCGACGCACCGCGGATCATCGGCGTCTCGCGCTACATCAGCAATCCGGACCGCACCAGTGGCGAATTTTCGCTGCTGGTGGCCGACAGTTTCAGCGGCCTGGGCCTGGGCTCACGACTGATGGAGTCGATCATGCAGGTTGCCCGGGACAAGGGGCTGGTGCAGCTGGAAGGCCTGGTGTTGGCGAACAATCCTGCCATGCTGAAACTGATGCACGCGCTGGGATTTACGGTGAAGCCTTTTGAGGAAGATCCCGACTTCATGCTGGCCACCCATCAATTGTGAGGCGGACGACAGGGGGGCCGGCGGGCGACATGGCCAGGCCAAGGCTGGCGCGGTTCAGGACACCACGGAGAGCGCGCGACGTTCCCGTCGGGCGATGGCGAACAGCCATGCACCGGCCGCAGCACTGCTGATGGCCCCCAAGGCCAGGATCGCCCGGGTATCCAGCGTGGCAATCAGGGACCCCAGCAGGGCCGCCAACAGGTTGGAGACGCAGAAGACCGTGGACACCAGCCCCATGATGGCGCCTTGGCCATAGGTATCGCCGAAACGGCGCGAAACCTCGCCCTGCAGCAGGGCGTTGTAGAAGCTGATCGGCAGACCTGCCAGCAAGATGGCAAGCAGCCCTGCCCGCGCGCTGCCCAGTGCGACCCACAGGAAGCAGCTTGCCGCAAGCGTTGCCGTGCCAGCACAGACCTGCAGCGCGCCACGCAACGGCAGACGACCGGCGGCCGCCGACCCGGTCGTCATGATCAGGCACAGGGCAGCCGTGACCCAGGCAATACCCTGGGTATTCATTGCTGATACCTCGACCAGCCAGACGGGATAGAACTCGTAAAACGCGGTCAACCCGAGAGTGAACAGCAGCTGCGGCATGAACAGCTGGCGGATATCTGCGAAAGCCAGCAGGCCCAGGGACTGATCCCGCAACAGGGCACGCCATCCCGATCGCGCCACGGCACCCGGCCGGGCAGGCTCGGCGGACAACACGGCAAGCGTCAAGCCGCCGCTCAGCATCAGTGCTACCGCCGCCACCAGGAACGGCACCGCCACGCCGAAGCCGAGGGTGGCACCGGCCAGCAGAGGGCCAGCCAGCCAGCCCAGGTAGAGCGCACTGTTGAACCACGCGAAGGCCTGATTGCGCTGCTGACCATCAATCTGGTCAGCCAGCATGGCCCGGGCGACGGGGGAATTGCCCTCGGCCAGCCCGGTAGCAAACCGGGCCAGCACAAACAGGGGATACCAGCCGCGCAGCAGGGCCCACGCGGTGACGAGATGACCCAGCGCGGCCATCACTGCTGTCAGCAGCAGGGTGCGGCGACGCCCGTGCCGATCGGAAAAAGGCCCCAGTACACTGGCCCCGATCAGCAGACCCAGGGGATTCACGGCGAGCGCGAATCCGAACAGAACCTTGGGTGGCAGGCCAAACCATTGGGCAATCGGGTGGGGATCGCTGCCCACAAACAAGGGAGGCAGGATCGGGTATGGAAGCGCTGCCCCGACTGTGGAAAGCAGGCCGAGCAGGCAGGCGGCCAGAACCAGCAACAACTGGTGGCGGGTGAAAGACACGGGCATCATGCCGGCATGATACCCGCCCGCCCCGTCAGCCGATCAACGGCGGTCGTCACCCCGGCGATCTTCACCCCGGCGGTCTTCACCCCGGTGGTCATCGCCGCGCCGTTCGTCACCGCGGCGCTCTTCACCACGACGCTCCTCCGGCCGGCCATGCTCGCGGCGCTCGGCGAAGCGCGGCTCATATTCCCGGTGGTACCAGTCATCCCTGACGAAATACACGGGCACGCCGCAGGCGTTGTACTGGCGGCAATACCGACGCCAGTGGCGCTGATGCTCGAGCGGCACGTACAGGTAAACCGGCGCGATGTTGGCCTGGACGGGAGCAATCAGCAGTGGCTGCGCTGAAATGACCGGCGGGGGCGGCGCGCCGCCGAGATCAATCCGGCCATAGACACCGGGCTGGGCCAGCGTGATTGACACGCCGACTTCGGCCCGGGCGGCGATGGACGTGGTGCCAGCCAGCGCGAGCAGGGCGCAGGCGAAAGAGAGCTTTGACAGCTGCATGATGGACACTCCGAGAAAGAGATCGGGCCAAAAGTCTGACCACGGATGCTTAACGCAGCGCTGGTCTGGTCCGTTGACCTGCCTGGGTAACGGGCAGCCGATGCGACCTCATTCCGCGAGATGATCGAGGTCGGGCAACCCGAGTGGATCGACGTGGGTCATCAGATTCAGTACCCGGTGACGTTGCAGCACCCGACGGCGCGCCTCGACCGCGATGTCGTGCCCTGCCACCACGCTGATGTCGGCGGCCACCACGATGTGCGCATCGGCCACGATCATGTCGGCCATCTGGCGGGTGCGCAGTTCATGCACATCGAGCACCCCCGGCGTCTGCAGGATGGTGGCGCGGATCGCTTCCACTTCGCTCTCATCCGCGGCGCGATCCATCAGTTCGTTCATCGCTTTCCAGCCAAATTCCCAGCCCATCTTGCCAATCAGGAAACCGACAATCAGCGCCGCGATCGGGTCGAGAATTGGATAGCCGGCAAGATTGCCGGCGATGCCCAGCCCCACCACCAGGGATGACGCGGCATCGGAGCGGGCATGCCACGCGTTTGCCACCAGCATGCTGGACTTGACCCGACGGGCCACGGCCAGCATGTATCGGAACAGGCTCTCCTTGGCGACCAACACCAGCAGTGCAACGTACAGGGCTATCACCTGGGTGCGCGCGATGGCGCTGGCGTGCTCCAGCTTGCCCGCCGCCGACGCCACCATGCCGATGCCGACGGCGAGCAGCAGCAGCCCCAACACCAGCGAGGCGCCGGTTTCAAAGCGCTGATGGCCATAGGGATGATCGTCATCCGGGTCTTTCTGGCTATGTCGGTTGGCAAACAGCACGACAAAATCGGCCACCAGATCCGACAGCGAGTGAATGCCATCCGATACCAGGCCTTGCGAATGCGCAACACTCCCCACTGTGATCTGGGCCGCTGCCAGGCCCACATTCACCGCAACGCTCACCCAGGTGCTTCGCGCAGCGGCTTGGGTGCGTTCGTCTGCCGTATGGGTCGGATCGCCGAGGTCCTCGGCAATGACCGTCGTTACGGGCTCCTGGTGAGGCGATGCAGACATGGTTGATCCGAAGCGGCCAGATGCGGCGGAGGGCAAAAGGATTGATCTGGCCCACATCTTAGCCAAAATTGGCCCCGGCAACCTGCTCTCTGGCTGGCAAACGGGGGATGCATCGACTAGGCAGCTTCACCGCGGCAGGCTTACCAAGGCAGCGGCTGCCCCTGGTAAGTGAAGAAACCGCCGCTGTCGGCCGGCTGCAGCCTGTCGATCACCTGCAACAGGCAGGCAGCCGCCGTTGCCGGCGTCTGTACGGTCAGACCGGTCCGGGCGAACGGGGACGACAGCCCGGTATCGACGGTGCCCGGATGCAGCGCCACACAGATCGCCTGCGGCGCGCGGCGGCGTAGTTCGATCGCTGCCGTATGGGCGAGCTGGTTGAGCGCCGCTTTCGAGGCGCGATAGCTGTACCAGCCACCCAGCTGATTATCGCCAATGCTGCCAACCTTGGCAGACAGGGTTGCGAATACCGCTTTACCCTGCCGTGGCAGCAGGGGCAGGAAATGTTTCATCAGCAGCGCTGGCCCGATGGCATTGATGGCGAAGGCGTGGGCCATGGCCGACGGGTCGATCTGTTGCAGGCTTTTTTCGGGACCGTGGGTTGGCGTGTGCAATATGCCCGTGGCATCAATCACCAGGCGCAGCGGACCGCGCGCGGCGAGCGCTTCGGCGCACTGCGCGATGCTGTCCTCGTCGAGCAGATCGAGTCCTGGCGTGCTGGCCCGACCCAGCCCTGCTTGCGCCAGAAAGCCTGGCTGTTCCTCCAGTGCCGCCAGCAAAGCGCTGCCGATACCGCCGGTAGCGCCGATCACCACCGCGAGTCCATCGCCGCCAAAGGACTTCATGCGGCCAGCAGACACAACAGCAGCGAGAACACGGCGCCCGCCGTCAAGGTCAGGCGCAGCTGCAGGTACCACCGGGGCAGGCCATGGCGCATGGCGAGCAGCATGTCGATGCGAAAATGCAGGGCAAACAGACCGATCAGCAACACCAAGGCTGCGGCCGCCGGCAGCAGGAGCGCCACCCAGGCCACCAGCGCCGGGATCACCGACCAGCCCATCATCCACCAGCGTTCCCGCGGCAGCAGTGGCTGGAGCAACATGGCAAAGGCCCAATGCAGGGCCCCGACGAAACTCAGAATCACCGCCGCATAGGCGATTTCCGCGCGCAGCCACAGCAGACTCTGCGCAAGATGCAGGGTGGCAGCAAGACTCAAGCCCGCAAATGGCACCAGACCACCAAAACCCAGCACCTGGGCTGGCATTGGCATGGCTTCGTTGATCGGGGCAGGCGCCCGGACCGGAGGGGAATCGCGCATCGACAGAACACCGAAATCAGTTGCCGCAGTCTACCGAAACCCGCCACCGATGGTGAACTTGCACCGCTTAGCCAGGGTCAGCATCTCACCTCCCCTGCCGGATGACCTCACCCTCCATGCATTCGATCGCTTTCACCCCCCTGCTGGTCGCCGCCGTCGTCGGCGTGATGCTGTTTTTTTCCGTGGCCGTAGCCCCTGGCATCTTCAAGGTGCTGCCGGCTGAATGGGCGGCACGCTATGTCCGCGCGTTTTTTCCAAAATATTACGCAGTGCTCGGTGCCACCTGCGCACTGGCTGCCGCACTGGATCAGGGCCCCGTTGGTGCGCGGCTGATCTGGGCCTGCGCTGCGGTCTTCGGATTGTCGCTGTGGCCGCTCACCCCCACGATCAACCGGCTGCGCGATGGCGGGAAGATGCAGGCGTTCCACGCCCTGCATGGCTTGAGCGTGGGACTGAACCTGCTGCAACTGGTGGCGCTGTGCTATTGGCTGTGGCTGGCCAGATAAGGCCCCAACGGAAGGCACCGGCAGGGCATTACACCAGCGGCCCGACAGCTCAAGGGCTATGCGGCACGGCGGTTCAGCCGCTCGGCAGCTCGGCAGCTCAGCGGCTGAGCTGTAACAGGATTCCGGCGGCTCCGCACCCCAGGATCACCCGCGGCACGCTCTGGCGGTAGTGCAACAGCGCCAGAGCCGCTGCTCCCGTCAGGAGCGCTGCGGCCAGATCCGGAGCCTGCTGCAAGCCGTGCGGAAAAAGCACATGGCCGGCGAAGAACAAGGCCAGTTGCACGATCACGCCGACCACCGCAGCGGTGATCGCCGACAGCGGTGCCAGCAGGCGCTGGGTGGCCCGTCCCGCCTCTACCCAAGGCCCTCCCGCCAGCACGAACACAAAGGATGGCAGGAACGTGAACCAGGTCACGACGCACGCCGCCAGGGCACCGGCGAAAAAGCGTAGGTCAGCGCCTGGCGGCGCGTGGCCGTATCCGGTCACAAAACCGACGAAGGCGACCACGATGATCAGCGGCCCCGGTGTGGTTTCGCCCAACGCCAGACCATCCATCATCTGCCCGGGCGTCAGCCAGGCGAACTGCGCGACGGCCCCCTGCCAGACGTAGGGCAACACGGCATAAGCTCCGCCAAACGTCAGCAGGGCCGCCTTGCTGAAAAACCAGGCCAGGCCAGTCAGGACCGAGGTCGGTCCGGTGCACATGGCGAGGATGAGCATCGGCCCCCCCCAAGCCAGCACAGCCCAGCCCACGGCGCGGATCAGGCGGGCCCGGCTGGGCTGGGCATGGGCCGGCGGCGGGGTGTCGTCATCGATCAGCGCGGGCCGATGGATCACCGGCCCGGCACCATGGCCGCCACCGCCCGCGAAGGCCTGCGGCTGCCAGCGCCCGCCCAGCCAGCCCGCCAGCGCGGCAGCGGCGATGATCAGCGGGAACGGCAGGTTGAAGGCAAAGATGGCCAGAAAGGCGACCAGGGCGATCACGATCAGCGGTCGCGAGTGCAGGGTGCGCCTGCCGATGCGCTGGGCTGCCTGCAGCACGATCGCCGTGACTGCCGGCTTTACGCCGTAGAACAGCCCGGCCACCAGCGGCACCGTGCCCCAGGCCAGGTACAGCCAGGACAGACCGATCAGCAGAACCAGCGACGGCAGGATGAACAGGCCACCAGCGGCCAGGCCTCCCGGCACCCGGTGCATCAGCCAGCCAATGTAGGTTGCCAGCTGCATCGCTTCCGGCCCCGGCAGCACCATGCAGTAATTGAGGGCGTGCAGAAACCGCCGCTCGGAAATCCAGCGGCGTTTTTCCACCAGTTCGTCATGCAACAGCGCGATCTGCCCGGCGGGGCCGCCGAAGCTGACCAGCCCCAGATGCAGCCAGAACCGCAGGGCATTCGCAAACGGAACCGCGACGGGGGCAAGGCCGCTGTCCTCTCTGGCGTGCGCGCCCCGGGCACTGGCCGGGCGGGCGGGTGGAGGTGTGGCAATGGACATGACAAGGCTCGACCAACAGGTAAAGACTTGGAAAAATAACCCATCGACAGCGCCGACGCACCAAAGCGCGCAGGCCTCCGTGGTAAGCTGAGATTATGGCTGATCGTTTGGTTTCCCTGACCCTTACCCTGCTGCTGGTGTTGGCCCAACTCGGCGCCAGCCTGCATCAGATGGGACACCTGCACCACGATGGCCCGATACAGGCTTCGCAAGCGGCGCACGCCGAGAGCCAGCCGGGTGCCGCACTGTCGGTCGACCTGCCAGGGGAACGCGAAGCCGCTTGCGCCCTCTGTCTTGCCCTGCAATCGCTTGGGGGGCTGCCCGCGCAGGCCTTGCACCTGCAGACGGCACTGGTTGTCCGGACGGTGCCTCGCGCTGGCGTGCCTGTCGGTTGGGTATCGGGCACGCAGGCCCAGGATCACAACCGCGGACCGCCAGCACAGACGGTGTGAACCGTGTGACCCGCCGCCATTGCCGGCGGGCTTTCCTGTGCTGATGGCGAGCTGGATCATGCAATTTTCCCGTATTCGGACGGGCCGACCGTCCTCGGCCTCGAGCCTCCTTGGCCTGCTTAGCCTGTTCAGTTCCCTGGTGATACTGCCGGATGCGGTCGCAGCGGCGGAAGACAGCGCTGACAGCAAGGCAGGCACTGCCGGAGCCAGCGCCGCAGCACCCGATGCGCTGGCACCGATTGCGGTCACATCCGCGCGACTGCGGGATGCGCGGATCGACCTGTCGCCGTCGGTAGGCACCACGGTGTATGCCATCGACAGCCAGGGACTGGCGGCCCTGAGCCAGGGCAGCGCGAGCAGCTTCGACGAGGTGCTGCTGCATCTGCCCGGCGTGAGCAAGGACTCGAAGGCCTCGGGCAGCCTGCACGTCCGCGATGACCATGGCAATGTGCAGTACCGCATCAACGGGGTACAGCTGCCGGAGAACCTGTCGGGCTTTGGCACCAGCATCGACACCCGTTTCGTGGAACACCTCGATTTCCTGACTGGGGCGCTGCCAGCCCAATACGGCCTGCGCACCGCCGGGGTTGTCGAAATCCAGACCCGCGAAGGCAAGATCACGCCCGGGGGGCAACTGGAAGTGCAGACAGGGGACCATCACGACCTGGAACCCTCAGCACAGGCCTTCGGCAGTGCCGAGGACGTGACCTGGTATTTTTCGGGCAGTGGCCTCGCCAGTGCTCAGGGCATCGAAAATCCGCAACCTGGCACAACCGCGATCCATGACCAGACGCGCCAGCAGCGCGGTTTCGCCAACCTGAGCTGGTTCGTCGACGATGACACCCGTCTTGCCCTGATGATGGGCCTCTACCATGGCCGCTTCCAGATCCCGGATAACCCGGGCCAATCCGCCGCGTTCACCCTGACCGGGGTGAGCAGCGCCACGACCGGCCAGAGCGCGCTCGCCTCGGCCCAGCTCAATGAAGTACAGCTGGAAGACAACCGCTTTCTCGCGGCGTCTTTCCAGCAAACCCGTGGCAAGCTGGACTTTCAGGTATCGGTGTTTCACCAGTATTCGGCCCTGCATTACCAGCCCGACCCGGTCGGTGACCTGGTGTTCAATGGGGTGGCGGCCGACATCCTGCGCAGCGCCAGCAGCAACGGCGTACAACTGGATGGCGCCTGGAAAGCCAATCCGCTGCACACCATCCGCGCCGGCCTTGCGTACACGGCAGCCAGCACCACCAGCGCCACCGTAGCGCAGGTCTTCGCGGTGGACGGCACGGGGGCGCAGGCCGGCATCACGCCGCTTGCCCTGGCCGACACCAGCAGCCAGAACGGTCAGCAGGAAAGCCTGTATGTGCAGGATGAATGGCGGGTGTTGCCGACCTTGACCGTGAATGGCGGCCTGCGCTACGACCACACCAACGCCTTCGTCAGCGAGGCGCAGTACAGCCCACGGCTCAACGTTGCCTGGCATCCAGACGACGCCACGCTGGTGCACGCCGGATTTTCGCGTTACTTCACGCCGCCACCCCAGGAGCTCTCCAGCCAGCGCAACATTGCGCTGTTCGCCGGCACCAGCAATGCGGCACTGACGCCCTATGCCGACCCCGTCCGCGCCGAGCGCAGCAGCTATGTCGACATTGGCGTGGCGCATACCCTGAATGACCATCTGGTGCTTGCGGTCGACACCTACCTGAAGGAGGCCAGCAACCTGCTCGACGAAGGTCAGTTTGGCCAAGCCTTGATCCTGTCGCCCTACAACTACGCCCGGGCGCGGGTGCACGGGCTGGAACTGTCCGCCACCTTCAGCACCCGCCAGTGGGCCGCCTACGGCAATCTCGCCATGCAGCGTGCGCTCGCCAGCGACATCGTATCGGGACAGGCCGTGTTCGGCGGCAGTGAACTGGCCTACATCGCGAGCCATCCCATCTATCTGGATCATGACCAGCGCCTCACCGCATCGGCCGGCAGCAGCGTCCATCTGGGCAGCGTGCTGCTCAGTGCCGATGTGCTGGCTGGCAGCGGGCTACGCCGGTCGGCACCGGGGGTGCCTAACGGCGATCATTTGCCCGGATACCAGGTGACCAACCTCGGCGGTAGCCAGACCTGGGCCCTGGGTAAGGCGCGTGAACTGGAAGCCCGTCTGTCCCTGCTCAACCTGTTCGACCGCAGCTACCTGCTGCGGGATGGCACTGGCGTTGGTGTCGGGGCACCGCAATACGGCCTGCGCCGTACCGTCTACCTCGGGTTGTCGCTGCACTTGTGATGCGCCAACGTTGCCGCCGGCAGGTGACCGGCCCCCGGGCCTTGCCGTAGACTGCCAGCCAGCGTGCAGGGCGCGCAGCACTTGGTCATCATGGCCCCGAACGCCGTGCGCTCCCGTGCAAACCGACTTCAGCAGGAATTCCGACGATGCCGCCCAGCACTGCTTCCCAGCCCGGCCAACGTGAGGTTCAGGCCCTGCTGCGGGCCTATGGCGGGCGCCAGATGGCTGACGCCGAGCAACGGGCCCGCGCCATGGCAAAGCTTCATCCAGGCGCAGTGGTGGCGCACAGCATTCTAGCGTCCATCCTGGTGCAGCGCGGCGATGCCGCCGCTGCCCTGCCCCATGGCGAAGCCGCTGCCCGGCTCCAGCCGCGCACGGCCGAACTGCAGTTCAACCTTGCGCTGATTCTCACCGCCCTTGGCCGCTGGTCCGATGCCGTCTCGGTATACCAGCGCGGCCTGGCGCTGAAGCCGGATGCGGAAACCGCCCATTTCAACCTGGGTAGCGCCCTGCAGATGCTCGGCAATCTGGATGGCGCCGGCGAGCATTTCGACCGTGCCACCCGCCTCAATCCAGCCTATGCCGAAGCGTGGGGCAATCTTGGCGGTGTGCGCCAAAGCCAGGGACGGCTGGATGCCGCCGTTGCCGCCTACCAGCATGCGCTGGCGCTGCCGCAGGTTGCAGGTGCCACCCGGGCGCGGCTGCTGTGCAGCCTGGCAAGCGTGCAGCGCAACCTGGGTCACCTGCCGGCCGCCATTTGCCTGCTACAGCAGGCCGTCGACGCTGCTCCGGGTCTGGCTGAAGCGCATGACCGGCTGGGCTGGGCGCTGTGGGCACAAGGCGATGCTGCCGGCGCAAAAGCCGGGTTCGCTGCCGCGTTGGCCCTGGACCCGGCACTGGCAAGTGCCCACTATCACCTTGGCGTGGTGCTGCAGGATAGTGGCGAGCGGCGTGCAGCAGTGATCCATTTCCGTCAAGCGCAGTTGGATGACAGCGCCGACCGGGCACTCTACTGCCTCTACCGGGAAGGGGATTTTGTGACCTTCCGACAAGACCTTGCCGAGCGCCTCGAGCAACCGGATGCGCACCGGTCTGCCCTGCTCGCCACACTCACCGCCCATCACGCGCACAACTTTACCACTGACAATCCGCATCAGTTCTGCCCGCAACCGCTGGATTTCGTGCACCGCCAGGCCCTGCCGGCCCTGGCACCAGGAAGCCCCCTGTTGGCCGAGGTGCTGGCGACGATCGCGGGCAGCGCGCTGGCCCATCGGCAACAGGGCCGCCTGCATCATGGCGTGCAGTCGGCCGGCAACCTGTTCCGGCGGCCGGAAGCCTGTCTGCAGACCGTTGCCGACCTGGTGCTGGAGGCTGTGCGGACTTATCCGCTGGCCTTCCCGACTGCTGACTGCCTGCTGATCCGCCAGTTTCCCGCCAATCCTGCCTTCAGCAGCTCTTGGTATATCCGCATGCGCCAGGGCGGGCACCTCACCTCGCACATTCACGAAGAAGGGTGGATCAGCGGCTGCCTCTATCTGGCCATGCCGGACACGCCGGCAGGACAGCTCGATGGCAGCATTGCCTTCAGCACCCATGGCGACCAGCACCCCTGTGTCCGGGACGATTTTCCCGAGATGATCCTCACGCCCGCCGTCGGTGACCTGGTGCTGTTTCCGTCCTCGCTGTTCCACCGCACCGTGCCCTACACCGCCGATCAGGAGCGTATCTGCATCGCCTTCGACATCCTGCCGGCCCGAACTGAACCTGCGCATGGCGGATGAATCCAGCCGCGCGCCCGGCGTGGGACTGGCCATTGTCGCCGCCCTGTTGTTCGGGGCCAGCGTGCCAGCCGCTCACTGGCTGGTCGGCGAACTGCCTCCGGTGCTGATGTCCGCCCTGCTCTACCTGGGCAGCGGGACCGGCCTGGCGTTGGTGGCACTGCCCGGCTTTCTGCAGCGCTGCCTGGCGGGCGGCCAGCCGCTTCGGGGGGCGCTGGTGGCCAGCGACTGGCGTGCTTCGGCGACATGGCAACTCGGCGCCGCCATCCTGCTGGGCGGGGTGGTGGCGCCGATTGCGATGTTGTTCGGCTTGCAGCACACCGCTGCCAGCAGCGCAGCGGTGCTGCTCAATCTGGAAGGCGTGGCAACGGCTGGGCTGGCCTGGTGGGTGTTTGGCGAAGCCGTAGACCGCTCGGTGGCGATTGGCATGCTGTGTGTGGTGTTGGCCGGGGCGCTGCTGGCGTGGCCCGAGACACTGGTTGGCCCGTCGGCGGTGAGACCCACCGGGCTGGCAGGCCCGGCGCTGCTGCTGCTCGCCTGCCTGGCATGGGGCCTGGACAATAACCTGACCCGGGGCGTATCCAATCTCGATGCGCGGACGATTGCGATGGCCAAGGGCCTGGTCGCAGGCACCTGCAACCTGGCGCTGGCCGCCGCGCTCGGTGGGGGGCTGACGGCCCTTGGCGCACCGCTCCGGGCTGGCGGCGGCAGCGTCGCACTGGCCGCCCTGCTGGGACTGTTCGGCTATGGCGTGAGTCTTGTCGCGTATGTGCAGGCGCAGGCCCGCCTCGGTGCCGCCCGCACCGGCGCCTGGTTTGGCCTGTCACCCTTCATCGGCGTGGCTGTCGCGCTGTGGGTGCTGCATGAGCCCACGCCCCGGCTGCTGCTGCCAGCCTGTCTGCTGCTGGCGCTCGGACTGTGGCTGCATGTCCGGGAACGTCACGCGCACTGGCATCAGCACCTGCCTCTTCAGCACACGCATCGTCATCGGCACGACGACCATCACCAGCACACGCACGCCTTTGACTGGGACGGCCAGGAACCGCACGCACATGCCCATGCACATCCTGCGCTGTTGCACCGCCATGTGCATTTCCCCGACCTGCACCACCGTCATGCCCACGCCGACATACCAGAAGTGCCAGCGTCTGCGTCAATCCTGCCCCCCGCGCTGATAGCGGCCTACCAGCGCACGGCCTATCACGTCGACCCGGCGCGGCAGCCGTTTCCCGCTGGCCATGGCGCGGGTTTTACCCTGTGGATCGGGAAAGCCTGCCCGGCAGCGCGTGCCCTGCTGCAGTCGCTCGATTGCCATGGTGCTGCGTTCCTGACCGCTGCCAACCCCCTGGGCAGGGCCTGCCCTGACGAGGAAAATGCGCAGCGCACCCTGGCGTTGCAGACCCAGTTGTCGGCAGCCGGCCTCGCATGGCGTTCGGGGCGCGGAGAGGGCGATGACCCGGCGTGGCCTGCGGAACCCAGCGTGCTGGTGTGTGGCGTATCGAAGGCCGAAGCCCTGCTGCTGGCGCATGCCTGGGAGCAGAATGCAGTGGTCTGGCTGAATCGCGACGGGGTTGCGGCCCTGCTCTTGCTGCGATGAGCCGCTGGTGGCCTGCCCTGACTGCCCAGGGCCTGGGATGGATCCTGGCGATGTTCATCGTGCGCGAGCTCGAACCCGCCTGGCAGGGTACGGTGCTAGAGGCAGGCCTGGCAGGAGCCTGGGCGGCCCTCCTGAGTCACCGTCTGCGCGAACCGGCCTGGCGCAGCCCGATGCAGTTCGCCTTCAGTGTGGCACTCTACGCCGGACAGCACAGCGTGGTGCCCCCCCCCCTGTGGGCGGGTGCCTTTGCAATCAGCATGCTGCTGTTCGGTGGCGGTCTGACGGGACGGCGCGCGCCTTTGTACCTGACCCAGGCGCGTGCGGTCGATGCCCTGCTCGCCTGCATTCCCGAAAACCTGGATGGGGTGTGCCTGGATGTGGGCGCCGGCCTGGGAAGTTTTCTGCTGCAGGTTGCCCCGCTGCGACCGCGGCTGACCTTCCGTGGTATCGAGCGTGCCCCGCTGACGGCACTGCTGGGTGACCTGCGTTGCCGGCTGCGCGCCTGTGGCCGCATCGGCCTGGGCGATCTGTGGCATGCCGACCTGTCCGAGGCCAGCGTGGTGTATGCCTTCCTCTCGCCCGAGGCGATGGAGGCGTTATGGACCAAAGCCGTGCAGGAAATGCGTACAGATACCTGGCTGGTGGTGAACGCCTTTGCAGTCCCGGGCCAGACGCCGGAGCGCAGTGAACGTTACGGCGACGGCGAGTCGGAGGTGGTGTACGCCTACCGCCTGCCCGGACCGGGCCGCGCCGCCGGGCGCGCCGACCCTGCCGGTGCGCGGCCAGCAGACGCTGCCATGGGCTCCAGACGCTCATCGGCGCCCAGATAGCGCCACTGGCCCGCTGGCAGGTTACCCAACAGGACAGGTCCGATGCGGATGCGTTTCAGGCCGACCACCTGCAGGCCGACCAGCTCGCACATGCGGCGGATCTGGCGTTTACGGCCCTCCCGCAGCACAAAGCGCAGCTGGTCGCTGTTCTGCCAGGTGACCCGGGCGGGCTTCAAGGCTTTCCCATCCAGACTCAGGCCATGGCGCAACAGGTGCAGACCGCGTTCGTCCAGGCGGCCCTCGACACGCACCAGATACTCCTTCTCGATCTGCGAATCCTCCCCGACCAAGGCCCTTGCCACCCGGCCATCCTGGGTCAGGATCAGCAGGCCGGTGGAGTCGATGTCGAGGCGCCCAGCCGGTGCCAGTCCCAACACCTGCCGGGGATCAAAGGCCTGCGGGCTGGGATCTTCCGTCCATTGCCGGTCCTGCGTGAACAGCAGGCTGGCGGGTTGATGACCGTCCTCGGCCTGGCCGGACACGTAGCCGATCGGTTTGTGAATCACCACCGTGGCGAGTTTCGCCTGCGCAGTCTTCGCTTCCGCCGCAATCGTAATGGCGCAGGCAGGATCCACCCGGGTGCCGAGTTCCCGGATGGGCAGGCCATCCACCCGCACCCAGCCGCGGCTGATCCAGGTGTCAGCCTCGCGGCGGGAACACAGTCCCCGGTCGGCCATGATTTTGGAAAGGCGCGGATGTTGCGGGGTTTCAGACATTGGCAGCCAGCACTCGCAAAGGCAATGCCGAACTGTAGCGCGAACCCCGCCCTTCGGCCTATCTGCCCGCCGATCTGCCCGACCGCAACCGTCGTCGTGGGACGAGTCAGGAACCCGTGCCGACGCTGATCGGGGCGATCAGCCGGGTGTAGGTGCCGGGCGGCAAGCTGTCCAGCCGGTCTGCCGACAGTTGGCCGCGGAAACGCCAGCCGGCAGGCGTCTTGACGAAGGCATAGCCGGTGGCCGGGTCGACGAACACGCTGAAGGCGGGCACGACGCTCGCGGTACGGACGCCGGTTGTCTCGCGCAGCGCTGCGGTGGTATCGGCGGCCTGGGCAGCCGGCGCACCGGTGGTAAGGATCAGGGCGGCGGCACCGGACAGCAGGGTGCGCAACATGCGGGACTGGGGGAAGATGGTGGCGTGCATGGGAAAACTCCTGAACGAGGCAAAACAGCAACATAGAGATGACTTAGGGTCAGTATGCTGCAATGCATCATGCTGCACATCAGAGTTTCGGATCGTGTCCATCAGTGGCGCTGATCCTTGCTTGCTGGCGTCCGGGATCGTTGGCACTATTTGTTTTCCGAAGCGAGATAGTCAGGATTGCGATGATGACAGGCGAACAGGCACGACCGCCGCTGCCCCCCTTCACCGAAGAAACGGCTACCCGGAAGGTGCGGATGGCCGAAGACGCCTGGAATGGCCGGGATGCGCAGCGTGTCGCGCTGGCCTATTCACCGGACAGTGTCTGGCGCAACCGGGCCGAGTTTCTGCAGGGCCGCGCGGCGATTGCCGCGTTCCTCGAACGCAAATGGGCCCGCGAACTGGATTACCGACTTATCAAGGAGTTGTGGGCATTCCATGCAAACCACATCGCGGTGCGCTTTGCGTACGAGTGGCACGACAATTCCGGCCAGTGGTTTCGGTCGTACGGTAACGAGAACTGGGCGTTCGACGCACTCGGGTACATGGAGCGGCGTATTGCGAGCATCAACGACCTGCCCATTCGCGCGGAGGAACGCAAATTTCAGTGGCCGGCCG
>CAIPBT010000102.1 GCA_903863375.1 uncultured Ferrovum sp. | reverse complement strand
GACAGCCGGCGCACCCGGCGACCGTAAAAGATGATCGGCACGACCGTCAGCGGAATGCCGGCGATCACCAGCAGGGTGAGCTTGAGGCTGGTGGCCATCAGCAGCACCAGGCCACCCAGCCCCAGCAAGCTGTTGCGCAGGGCAATCGAGGCAGAGGAACCAATCACGCCCTCAATGACCGTGGTGTCGTTGGTCAGGCGCGAGATCACCTCACCGGTGCGCACCGTTTCGAAATAACCCGGGCTTTGCGTCAGCAGACGCGCAAAAACCGCACGACGAAGGTCAGCCACCACCCGCTCGCCCAGCCAGGAGACATGGTAAAAGCGGGAGTACGTGGCCAGCGCGAGACAGGCCACCACGCCGAGCATGCCCGCCAGGGCCTGATCCAGAAAAGCCCCCCCGGCATGGGCACCGAACCCCAGATCAATCACCCGGCGCAGGCCCTGGCCAATGGCAAGCACGCCACCGGCAGCGAACAGCAGCGACACCAGGGCCACCCCGATGCGTGAGCGGTAAGGGCGCAGGAAGGGCCACAGGCGCAGCAGGCCGCCCAGGCCCTTTGCGGAAGCCGGCGCAGCAGCCGTCACGCGAGCGTGAACACGGTCGAGCCGGTCGTCTTGCGCGCTTCCAGGTCGCGGTGGGCCTGCGCTGCATCGCGCAGCGCGTAGGTCTGGTGGATGTTGATCTTCACGATGCCACGCGTCACCACATCAAACAGACTGCCCGAAATGGCTTCCAGGTCGGCCCGTTTGGCAACGTAGGTGAACAGGGTAGGCCGGGTGATGAACAGCGATCCTTTCTTGGCAAGGTCACCCAGATCAAACGGCGCCACCGGCCCCGAGGCTGCGCCGTAGAGCACCATCATGCCGAGCGGTGCCAGGCTGTCGAGCGACTGCGTGAAGGTGTCGCGACCGATCGAGTCGTACACCACCGGCACTTTCGCCCCCCCGGTAATTTCCAGCACACGCGCCTGGAAGTTCTCGCGGGTATACACGATCGGGTGGTCGCACCCATGCGCGCGCGCCAGTTCCGCTTTCTCGTCGTTGCCAACCGTGCCGATCACCGTGGCACCGAGGTGCTTGGCCCACTGGCAAAGGATCAGGCCGACCCCGCCGGCTGCGGCATGGACCAGGATGGTGTCACCCGCCTTGACGGGATACGTGCGATGCAACAGATACTGCGCCGTCATGCCTTGCAGCATCATGGCAGCACCTTGCTCAAAACTGAGGGCGTCGGGCAGACGTACCAGCCGGTCGGCAGGCATCACCCGCACTTCGCTGTAGGCACCCAGCGGACCACCGGCATAGGCCACCCGGTCGCCCACCTGGAGATGGGTGACCCCGGCGCCCAGTGCTTCGACCACGCCAGCGCCTTCCAGACCCGGCGTGCAGGGCCAGGTCAGCGGATAGACGCCGGTACGGTGATAGACATCGATGTAATTCAGACCCACGGCATGATGGCGCACCAGGGCTTCACCATGGCCCGGCTGACCGGTTTCGACCGGCTCCCACTGCAGGACTTCGGGACCGCCTTGGGTGTGCATGCGAATGGCAAAGCTCATGTTCTGTGGTTCTCCATAGCCGTGGGTAAAAGAGGCAGACGCGCAGTATGCACTGCTGCGATGGCGTGGACATATCCTGCGCGCCGCAGTTCAGCCGGCACCAGGCGAACACCCGGGGGGCTGACGCCCTGCTTCAGGCAGCGTCCGGTCGGGTGTTCGCGGCATGCTGCTCATTCCGGCGTTGGCGCGCGCCCTGCCGCCGTCGGGGCAAAGCGCCCCAGGTGCAGCAGCACCGCCGGAAGCACCAGCAGGTTGAGCAGGGTCGATGTCACCAGTCCGCCCACGATGATGCTCGCCATAGGCCCCTCAATTTCCCGGCCCGGCTCGCCACTGCCGAGGGCCAGGGGCAGCAGGCCGAGGGCCGTCACCAGAGCGGTCATGAGAATCGACGGCAGCCGTTCGGCAGCTCCCAGACGGGCGGTTTCGGCATTCCACGGCAACCCCACTTCGCGGACCAGATGCTGGTAATGGGAAATCAGCATGATCGCGTTGCGCAGGGTGATGCCGAACAGGGTGACAAACCCGACCAGCGAACCCAGCGACAACCACCCGCCGGTGACCAGAACGGCGACCACGCCACCGATCAGGGCAAACGGCAGGTTGAGCAGGGTGATCACCAAGGGCCGGAGGGCACCAAACGCCAGGTACAGCAGCAGCAGGATACCCAGGCCGCACAGGCAGGCCTGGTACACCAGGTCGCGGGTGGCTTGCGCCTGCGCCTCGGCATCCCCGGAGAACACCAGGTAATTCCCCGGCGCCAGGCGCACCTGGGTAGCCAGCTGGCGTCGCGCGGCGCGGGTGAACGACGCAAGGTCGACGCCGGCCACGCTGGCGGTGACGGTCTGCAGCCGCTTTCCGCCCAGATGCAGGATCTTGTAACGGCCACTCTGTTCACCCAACTGCGCCACCTGTGCCAGGGTGACCGGTGCGCCGGCAGGCCCGGCCAGCGGCAGGGCGCCGATTGCCGGCAGGGAGGATCGTGCCGCCGGCGTGGCCACCAGCACCAGCGGCACCACCTGCTCCGGCAGCTGGATTTCGCCCAGGGTTCGGCCCTGCAACAGGGTCTGCACGGCGTCACTCACGGCACCGGCCTGCAGGCCGGCCGCCGCCAGCGCCGCGGGCCGAAGTCGCACGGAAAACTCGGGGAAACCCGGGGGAGCCTGCACCTGCACGTCGCCGGCACCGGGTATCCTGGCCAGCACCTCGGCCACCTGGTGGGCGTCCCGGTCAAGGGCATCGAGGTCGGGACCATGCAGGTTGATCACCACGGGTGCTGCGTAGCCATCGACCGTTTCCTCGATCCGTTCGGTCAGGAAGGTGTTGACCGCAAAATTGCCGCCCCCGAAGTGTCCGGGCTGGTTGCCATCGCCGATCTCACGGCGGATGGCGGCGAGCACGCGCGCCTGCCCGGCGCCATCCAGCGGCGCCAGCTCGACCTCGAATTCGCTGTAATGCACCCCGGCCGTATCGGCGCCATTGCTCGCCCGGCCCACCCACTGTGCAGTGCTGCGCACGCCCGGTATCGCCCGGATGGCCTCGGCCACGCGATGGCCTACCCGCAGGGTTTCCTGTGCGGAAGTGCCGGGCAGCAGCGTCATGTGGACAATGAAATGCCCCTCTTTCAATGGTGGAATGAATTCCCCACCAAACAGCGGCAGCAGGGCGAGGCCGCCCGCCAGCACCACAGCCGTGGCGGCGAACACCCGGCGCGGACGCTGATCGATCCGTGCCAGCAGCCGCATGTACCGCGGTCGCAGCCAGGCGATCAGCGGCGGATCGGCCACCTGCAGCCGGCTGGTGCCGAGCAGCAGCAGTGACAGGGCCGGCGTCACGGTCACTGCCACCACCAGCGAGGAGAGGATCGCCAGGATGTAGGCCAGCCCGAGTGGCGCAAACAGCTTGCCGGCAACCCCCGAGAGGGTCAGCAACGGAACAAACACCAGCGCGACGATGAAGGTGGCGTACACCACAGAACTGCGCACCTCCAGCGAAGCATCGAACACCACGGCAGCCAGCGATCGCGGCGAGGTGCTGGCGCGATTCTCGCGCAGGCGCCGGAAAATGTTTTCGCTGTCGATGATCGCATCGTCCACCACCTCGCCCAGGGCAATCGCCAGTCCGCCCAGCACCATGATGTTGAGCGATACCTGGAAGGCCTGCAGCACCAGCAGAGCCGCAAGCAGCGATAGAGGAATGGCAGTAGCCGAGATCAGGGCGGTACGGGCATTGAACAAGAACAGGAACAGCACCCCGATCACCAGCACCGATCCCAGCAGGATGTCGCGCTGCACGTTGCCGATGGCAATGTCGATGAAATTCGCGGGCCGGAACATGCGTGGTTCCATCTGCACATTCTGCGCCTGCAGCAGTGGAACCAGATCAGCCAGCACCCGTTCGGTGGCCTGCGTGACTGCCCGGGTATTGGCACCTAGACTGCCCTGCACCATCAGGAACACGCCCGGACGGCCGTTGATCGAGGCACCGCTGATGACCGGCGCGGCGGCGGCCCGGATCTGCGCCACATCTCCGAGCAGCACCGGCCGGCCCTCCCGCTGCACCACCACGCGGCCGGCGAGGGCGGCCAGGGAATCCGGCGCGGCATCGACCTGCACCAGAATGCGCTGGTTGCTGCCCTCGATATAGCCCGCCGATACCGGTGTGCCGGCCTGACGGACGGCCGCCGCCACCTCGTCGAGGGTCACACCATAGGCGTGCAGGCGATCCGGATCCACCTGCACCTGCCACTGCAGCACGTCACCCCCGAACACGTTGACATCGGCAACACCCGGCGCCGCGAGCAGGGCTGGCCGCAGGGTGGCTTCCACCAGGCTGCGCAGGGCCTGCAGGTCGCGTTGGTCAGACCACAGGCCAATGCCGAGGATGGTGCTGGCCGACGAGGTCAGCGGTGTGATCGCCGGAACCACGCCGGCCGGCAGGCTGGCGCTCAGGCTGGTCATCCGTTCCGCCACCAGCTGCCGGTTGCGGTAGATGTCGGTGCCATCGCGGAACACGAGGGTGATCACCGCCAGCCCGGGAATCGACTGCGAGCGTAGGGCATGCACGCCGGCTACGCCGGCCAGCGCCGCCTCGACCGGGCGGGTGACCAGCCGCTCCACCTGGCCCGCCGCCATGCCCGGAGCCTCGGCCTGGATTACTACCTGTACTGGCGAGAATTCGGGGAAGACATCCAGGCTCGCCCGGCCCAGCGACCAGACGCCCGAGGCCAGCACGGCCAGCGCTAGGGCCAGCACCACCCCAGGCTGACGGGTGGCGAAACGGACGAGAAACGCAATCATGACCAAAGGACCGGGATTGCCGGCGGAACGGAGACTGCCTGCACAATGCGCACACCGCAGGGGCTTGGCAAGTGCCGCCGCACCCGCCGGGGGCTTGACGCGACAGGAGCGCGCGCTGGTTACGCATCGATGCGGGGCTGGTCGGGCAGGTCAGCCAGCCACTGCGGCAACTCGGGACGTCCGCTGACAGCAGCGGCGACTGAAGAGGTCAGCAGAACGCCGCCGCGACTGGCAACTTCAGCCGGCCGCCGCGGCGGCCGTGGGCGCGGGCGTGGGCGTGGGCGTGGCGGTGGTGACCATCGTCAGGGCCGTGCGTACCTTTTCCGGCGGAAACGCAATCACCTTGGCCTGCATCACAAACGGCACCGGTTCGGCCACGCCATTGCCCTGCACCATGTTCACGCCCATCCGGTCGAGCATGGCGGTGCAGGCACCGCTTTCGACAAATTCGGCGATCGTCTCCAGCCCCATCAGCTGACCGATGCGGTTGATCGATTCCACCATCGCGCGATCAATCGGATCATCCACCATGTCCTGCACGAACAGTCCGTCGATTTTCAGGAAGTCGACATCCAGCTGGCGCAGGTAGCCAAAGCTCGACATGCCAGCCCCAAAGTCGTCCAGCCCGAAACGGCAGCCCAGGCCGCGCAATTCGGCGATGAAGCGCTTGGCTTTTTTCAGGTTGGCAATCGCCGAGGTCTCGGTGATCTCGAACCAGACCGCCTGGTGCGGCACCTGCCAGAGGCGGAACTGTTCCTTGATGTATTCGAGGAAACTCTCGTCGGTGATCGATGCACCAGACAGGTTGATCGCCAGGCTGATCGGCGTCCCGCCATGACTTTCGTGCAACAGGCCGGCCAAGCGCTCCAGTGCGGTACGCACCACCCACCGGTCGATCATCGGCATCACGCCAAACCGCTCGGCCGCCGGAATGAAGGCCATCGGCGGGACCAGTTCGCCGGCCACATCGACCATACGCAGCAGCACCTCGAAATGCTGGCCCTGCACGTTGCCAGGGCGCAGCGCCACGATGCGCTGGGCATACAGGCACAGACGCCCCTGCTCCATCGCCTCGTGAATGCGCGACACCCACTGCATTTCGCCGGACCGCATGCGGATCTCGTCATCATCCGGCGAGTAGGCATGCAGGCGGTTACGACCCTGCTCCTTGGCGTAATAACAGGCCTTGTCCGCCGCACTCATCACGTCGGTGATGGTCATGGTGCCGCTGATGAAATGCACCACACCGATGCTTACCCCCACCCGGAAAACCCGGTCGTGCCAGCCAAATGACAAGGCCCGCACCGCGGTTAGCATCGCTTCGGCAATCCGGACGGCGTCCTCCCGGCTGCAGTTCTCCAGGATCACGCCAAACTCGTCGCCCCCCAGCCGGGACAGGATGTCGGCGCTGCGCGTCTGCCCCGACAGCAGCAGCGAGATCTGGCGCAGCAGCTCATCTCCGGCGTTGTGGCCACAAGTGTCATTGACGATCTTGAACTGGTCGAGGTCAAGGTACAGCAGGGCATGACCCTGTCCCGGATGGCGGCGGTCACTGGCCACCCGCGCCAG
>CAIPBT010000101.1 GCA_903863375.1 uncultured Ferrovum sp. | reverse complement strand
GAAGCGGAGTGTGCCGCACCATGCTGAAAATGGGCAAGCTCACCGACTATGCAACGGTGATCATGAGTTTTCTTGCGCAGAATCCTGGCAGTGTCCATGCCGCGAGCGAACTCGCCAGCGCTGCCGGCATCAGCAACCCAACAGCACTCAAGGTATTGAAAACGCTGGCGCGCGCCGGGTTGCTGCAGTCGCAGCGCGGCACCAAAGGCGGATATCAGCTTACCCGGCCGGCCACGGCGATCACCATGGCCGACATCCTGCAGGCCATGGAAGGTCCGATTGGCCTGACCGAATGTGGCAGCAGCCCCGGGGCCTGTGTTCGCGAGTCGCAATGCACGGTGCGAACCAACTGGCAAAGGATCAGTCAGGCGGTGGGAGACGCGTTGGCGGGGGTGAGCCTCGCCGAGATGGCGGCACCCGCCACGCAGCCCCTTCACTTCGTCAAGCAGCGCCCGGCCGGCGTGCCGGGAATCACGGCCGACGCCCACGCACAGACCGCGGCGGTCTGAACGGCAGCGCCGACCCGCGCGCCCTGGAGAAGCAAACATGTCACAAGCACAAAGCACCCTCGACGAACTGATCAGCAAGGATTACGAGCACGGGTTTGAAACCCTGCTCGACATGGACGTGATCCCGCCGGGCTTGTCGGAAGACGTGGTTCGGGTGATCTCGGCCAAGAAGAACGAGCCGGAATGGCTGCTGGAATGGCGGCTCGCCGCTTACCGTCACTGGTTGACCATGACCCCGCCGGAATGGGCCAGCGTGCACTATCCGCCGATCAATTACGCCGACATCATTTACTACGCGGCGCCGAAGTCGCAGAAGGACGGCCCAAAGAGCCTGGACGAGGTCGATCCGGAACTGCTGAAGACCTACGACAAGCTGGGCATTCCGCTGCACGAACGTGCCATCCTGGCCGGCATCGCGGTGGACGCGGTATTCGACAGCGTGTCGGTGGCCACCACCTTCAAGGACAAGCTGGCCGAAGTGGGCATCATCTTCTGCAGCTTCTCTGAGGCCGTCCACGAGCACCCCGACCTGGTTCGCCAATATCTGGGCAGTGTGGTGCCGGTCAGTGACAACTACTTCACGGCGCTGAATTCGGCGGTGTTTTCCGACGGTTCGTTCTGCTACATCCCGCCTGGGGTGCGCTGCCCGATGGAGCTGTCCACCTACTTCCGGATCAATGCCAAGAATACGGGCCAGTTCGAGCGCACCCTGATTGTTGCCGACGCCGGTGCCCAGGTGAGCTATCTGGAGGGCTGCACGGCGCCGATGCGCGACGAGAACCAGCTACATGCCGCCGTGGTCGAGCTGGTGGCGATGGAAAAAGCCACCATCAAGTACTCCACGGTGCAGAACTGGTATCCCGGTGACAAGGAAGGCAAGGGCGGCATCTACAACTTCGTCACCAAGCGTGGCGAGTGCCGCGGCGATCACGCCAAGATTTCCTGGACCCAGGTCGAGACGGGTTCGGCCATCACCTGGAAATATCCCAGTGTGGTGCTGAAGGGCGATCACTCGATCGGGGAATTCTATTCGGTGGCGCTGACCAACCACCGCCAGCAGGCCGACACCGGCACCAAGATGATCCATATTGGCCGCCATACGCGCAGCACCATTGTTTCGAAGGGCATCAGCGCCGGTCGTGGCCAGCAGGCTTACCGCGGCCTGGTGCGGGTGGCGAAAAGTGCGGTTGGTGCCCGCAACTACACGCAGTGTGATTCGCTTTTGCTGGGTGACCAGTGCCAGGCGCACACCTTTCCCTACATCGAGGTGAAGCAGCCACAGGCCACCGTCGAGCACGAGGCCAGCACATCGCGCATCAGCGAAGATCAGCTGTTCTTCTGCCGCAGCCGTGGGCTGTCGCCGGAGGATGCCGTCTCGATGATCGTGAACGGCTTCTGCAAGGAAGTGTTCAAGGAGCTGCCGATGGAATTTGCCGTCGAGGCGCAGAAGCTGCTGGGCGTCAGCCTGGAGGGTTCGGTCGGCTAACGGCTAACGGCTGAGGGCTAACGGCTAACGGCTAACGGCTAACGGCTAACGGCAGATCGCTGACGGCTGGCGGCTGGCGGCAGATGGCCAGGGGCTGGCGCGCGCTTTGCGCGTGCGGCCGCGGCCGCCGCCGCTGCCGGAACTACCGGGTGCGTCCCGGGCTGTACTTGAAAGCACTCGCCCTGTGCGTGTGACACCCAGAACCATTGCGATGGGCAAAGCCTCGTCGCCGAATGACAGGAACAGGAAATCATCATGCTGGAAATCCGCAATCTGACGGCCGAAGTCGACGGTAAGGCCATCCTCAAGGGCATCGACCTGACGGTGCAGGCCGGCGAAGTGCACGCCATCATGGGCCCGAACGGGTCTGGCAAAAGCACGCTGTCGAGCATCCTGGCGGGGCGCGACGGCTACACCATCACCGGTGGCACGGTGACCTACCAGGGGCAGGATCTGCTCGCCCTCCCCGCCGAAGAGCGTGCCCGCAGCGGGGTGTTCCTGGCCTTCCAGTATCCGGTCGAGATTCCCGGCGTGAGCAACATCTACCTGCTGAAGGCCGCGGTGAACGCCCGTCGCCGCCACATCGGCCTGCCGGAGCTGGACGCCATGGACTTTCTCAGCCTGGTGCGCGAGAAAGTGAAATTCATGGAAATGGACGAGTCGATGCTGTACCGCGCCGTGAACGAAGGCTTCTCCGGCGGCGAAAAGAAGCGCAACGAAATCCTGCAGATGATCATGCTTGAGCCGTCGCTTGCGCTGCTCGACGAGACCGACTCCGGCCTCGACATCGACGCGCTGAAGGTAGTGTCGAAGGGGGTCAACAGCCTGCGCAGTCCCGACCGGGCGATGATCCTGGTCACTCACTATCAGCGCCTGCTGGACTACATCACGCCCGATCAGGTGCATGTGCTGTCGGCCGGCCGCATCGTGAAAAGTGGCGGTCCCGAACTCGCCCATGAACTGGAGCGCCAGGGCTATGCCTGGTTGGGCGACGGCGCACCGGCGCGCGGCACGGCCCCGGGAGCCGCGCGGTGAGCCAGGCGGTCACCCATTTTCAGGGCGAATTCGCCCGTCTGGCCGGCAGCCTGCCGGGGGCAGGTCATCCTGTTCTTGACGGCCTGCGTGCTGCCGCGCTGGCGCGTTTTGTGCGTGAAGGTCTGCCGGGTATCCGGCAGGAAGACTGGAAATACACCAGCCTCGCATCGCTGGAACGGCGACCCCTGCCGGTGGCGGCGGCGGATGCCCCTGAGATGCCAACGCTGTCTGCCGTAGTGGCGCAGGCTGTGCTGCCGGATGCCGTGCACCGGCTGGTTTTCGTCGACGGGCACTTTGCGCCTTCCCTGTCCCGCCACACCTTGCCTGCCGGTGTGCGTGCGGGTTCCCTGGCCAACCGCCTGGCCGACCAGCCGGATGGCAGCTTGCCGTTCGCTGTTGACCGGCTGCTGGCGGCCAGCGCCGCGCCCGCCCCGACTGGGGTGCCCGCCGCTGGCAGCTCGCTGGCGGTGCTGAATCTGGCCTTGGGCGCGGATGGGTTCGACCTGCACATCCCGGCGGGGGTGGTGATCGACGCGCCGATCCTGGTGCTTTTTGTGTCGGCCAGTGCCGAGACCACCAGCCTGCCCACCAGTCATATCCGGCTGGATGCTGGTGCGCGTGCCACCGTGATCGAGCAGCACTTCACCCTGCACGAGGGGGCCAGCCTGACCTCGGTGGTAGAGCGCATCACCCTGGCGCCCGCTGCCGACCTGCATCACATCAAGGTGCAGCATGCCAACAGCAAGGCCCAGCACGTGGCCGATACCGAGGCCACCGTTGCGGCCAACGCCCAGCTGCACTCGTTGGTGCTGGCCCTTGGCGGCCAGCTGGCCCGGGAAGACCTGCGCATCACGCTGGCCGAGTCTGGTGCCCATGCGGATCTGGACGGACTGTATCTGGCGCGCGGCAGGATGCATCTGGACCATCACACCACCGTGCACCACGCCAGTCCGACCTGCACCAGCGCGCAAGACTATCGCGGCATCCTCGATGAGGCCGGCCGTGGCGTGTTCAACGGTCGGGTGATTGTGGCGAAGGATGCCCAACACACCGACGCGCAGCAGCACAACGCCAACCTGCTGCTGTCAGAGAACGCCGAGATCGATACCAAGCCTCAGCTGGAAATCTTTGCGGATGACGTGAAATGCAGTCATGGCGCAACCATTGGCCAGCTGGATCCGGCGGAACTGTTTTATTTGCGCTCGCGCGGCCTGGATGAGACGGCAGCCCGTTCGCTGGTCACATTTGCCTTTGCGGCGCGCGCCCTGCACCGTATCGACAGCCTGTCACCCTTGTTTGCCGCCTTGCGCACCCTGCTGTTTGCCCGCCTGCCGGGCGGATCTGCCCTAGAGGACCTGACCCGATGAATGCTCCGATTCCCCGGCCCGTGCAGCGGGCGTTCGAGATCGATGCGATCCGCGCCGACTTTCCGATCCTGGCCACCACCATGCACGACCGGCCACTGGTCTACCTGGACAACGCTGCCACCTGTCAGAAACCGCATGCGGTGATCGAGGCCGAAAAGCACTATTACGAAACCCTCAATGCCAACATCCACCGTGGCGTTCATCTGCTCAGCCAGCAGGCCACCGATGCGTTCGAGGCATCGCGCGAGGCGGTGCGGGCGCTGCTTAACGCGCCCTCCACCCAGGATGTGATCTTCACGCGGGGGGCAACCGAGAGCATCAACCTGGTGGCACAAAGCTGGGGCCGCAACACCCTGAAGCCGGGCGATGAAATTCTGATCACCCACATGGAACACCACTCCAACATCGTGCCCTGGCAGTTGGTCTGCGAACAGACCGGTGCCACCTTGAAGGTGGTGCCGATCGACGAGGATGGCGTGCTCGATCTTTCCACGCTCGACACGCTGCTGACCGAGCGCACCAAGCTGTTCGGCATGGTGCATGTGTCGAACGCGCTCGGTACCGTGAACCCGGTGGCAGAGCTGATTCAGCGCGCCCATGCCGTCGGCGCGCTGGCCCTGGTGGATGGGGCGCAGGCAATTGCCCATACGCCGGTCGACGTACAGGCCCTGGACGCGGATTTTTATGTGTTCTCGGCGCACAAGCTGTACGGCCCGACGGGCGTCGGCATCCTGTACGGCCGGCACAGCCTGCTCGAGCAGATGCCCCCCTGGCAGGGTGGCGGCGACATGATCTCGCTGGTGCGTTTCAGTGGCAGCCGCTGGAATCATCTGCCCTACAAGTTCGAGGCAGGTACCCCGAACATTGCCGGCGGGGTGGCCCTGCTGAACGCCATCCAGTACGTCAATGCGCTGGGTTTCGATGCCATCGCCGCCCATGAAAATGCCCTGCTCGACTACGCCACCGCCCAGGCCGAGGTGTTTGCCGGCCTGCGCATTGTCGGTCGCGCGCCGGGCAAGGTCAGCATCCTGTCGTTCGTGATGGATGGCATCCATCCGCATGACATCGGCACCATCCTCGACATGGAGGGGGTGGCCATCCGCACCGGGCACCATTGCGCCATGCCAGTGATGGAGCGGTATGGCATTCCTGCTACCGCGCGCGCATCCTTCGCGTTCTACAACACCTTCGGCGAGATCGACGCCCTGTTCGTTGCCCTGCACAAGGTGGTCAAGCTGTTCAAAGGACCGGCGTCATGAGTGATCTGCGCGAGCTTTACCAGGAAGTGATCTTCGACCACAACCGCAACCCTCGCAATTTCGGCAGGCCCGCGCGGTATGACCGAGTCAGCGAGGGGCACAATCCCCTGTGCGGTGACCGGCTCACCCTCTACATCGCCTTTGATGCCGCCGGACTGGTGGAAAAAGCCAGCTTCGAGGGGCAGGGGTGTGCCATCTCCACGGCCAGCGCCTCGCTGATGACCGAGGCGCTGAAGGGCAAGACGGAAGCCGAGGCCGAGGTCATGTTCCAGAATTTTCATGGCCTGATCATGGGGACATCGGATGTCGATCCGGCCGTCCTGGGCAAGCTGCAGGTGCTCACCGGAGTGAAGGAATTTCCGGCGCGTGTGAAGTGCGCCACGCTCGCGTGGCATACCCTGCAGGCCGCCCTTCATGGCGAACAACAGGTTTCGACGGAATGAGGCAGCATCATGTTTGAATGGCTGAAAGAACCCGAGGCACCGCCGCCGCAATCGCGCGATGACCTCGAACAGGCGGTGATCAACCAGCTCAAGTCGGTCTACGATCCCGAGATTCCGGTCAACATCTACGATCTTGGCCTGATTTACGGCATTGTGCTGAACGACGCAGGCACCCATGTCGACATCCAGATGACCCTCACGGCGCCTGGGTGCCCGGTGGCGCAGACCTTTCCCGGCGAGGTGGAGCGGCGGGTGTGCGAGCTGGCACAGATCGAGACGGCCAAGGTGGAGCTGGTGTGGGAACCGCCCTGGACGCGCGAGCGCATGACCGAAGCGGCCCTGCTGGAATTGGGGATGATGTAAGGATGGGCGATTGGACCACCGTTGAAGGGGATGCCGCGCTGGCGGAAGGTGCCGTGCTGAATGTGGACCTGGACGGCGCCTCGGTGCTGCTGGTGCGTCACGAGGGCTGTGTCTATGCCCTGGAAAACCGTTGCAGTCACGATGGCAGCGAGATGGATGGCGGCCAGATCATCGACGGGGCGTTTGTCTGTCCCCATCACGGCGCCCGCTTCGCCTTGGCTGACGGCGCCGCCCTGAGCGCACCGGCCTATGAGCCCGTTACGGTCTTCCCGGTGCGGGTCGAGGGCGGCTGCATCCAGCTGAAGGACGAGCGCTGGTAAGCATCTGACCTGCCGTCACACCCACTAAAAACGCCGGGCATGCCCGGCGTTTTTTGTGGGCAGCCGCGGCGCTCGTCATCGTCAGGCGATCTGGGCCGCGACTGGCCTGCTGCTGGCACGTCAGCCGGCCGCTGCGCCGGGCTGACGTGCTGCTGCCGGTTTCCGTCGAGCCGGTTTCCGTCGAGCCGGATTTCAGTCGAGCCTGACGGCGATGTAGACCGTGTCCTCACCGCGACGCACCAGCAGGGCCACGGTCTTGCCAGCCGGGACATCAGCCAGAAGCGTGTCGACTGAGGCTACATCGTTCACCACCTCGTTGTTGATCGCCATGATCACGTCGCCACGACGCAGCCCGGCGCGGGCTGCTGCTGGCTTCGGTGCCTCGACCACCACGCCGTGGCCGATCCGCCGCCGGGCCCCGTCATCCAGGTCGGCCAGGCGACCCAGCCGGTCATTGCGCGGCTGGCCCGCTTCGCCCGACGCCACAGTATCGCCTGCCAGTTCCCCCACCTTCACTTCCAGCTTCTGGCTGTGGCCCTTGCGCCACACCTCCACCGCAACCGTCTTGCCCGGTGGAGTGGAACCCACCATACCCGGCAGGTCCTTCGATCCTTCAATCACCCGGTCGTTGTACTTGAGGATGATGTCGCCATCCTTGATGCCAGCCTTTTCGGCTGGGGATCCGCCCTCCACCTGCGCCACCAGGGCGCCATGCGGCCGGTCAAGGCCGAACGACTGGGCGAGCTCGGCCGTCACATCCTGCAGGCGCACGCCGAGACGGCCGCGCGTGACCTTGCCGCTGGCCTTCAGCTGGTTGCTGACATTGATCGCGAGGTCGATCGGAATGGCAAACGAGATGCCCATGAAGCCGCCGGTGCGGCTATAGATCTGCGAATTGATGCCGACCACCTCGCCGCGCAGGTTGAACAGCGGGCCACCGGAATTGCCCGGATTGACGGCGGCGTCGGTCTGGATGAAGGGGGTGTAGTTCTCTTCCGGCAGCGAGCGGCCCATGGCGCTGACGATGCCCTTGGTGACCGTGCTGTCAAAGCCGAAGGGCGAGCCGATAGCCACCACCCATTCGCCAACCTTGAGGCGGTTCGGGTCCCCGATCGAGACCGTGGGCAGATCCTTGGCGTTGATCTTGAGCAGGGCTACGTCGGTCCGTTTGTCCGAGCCGATCACCTTGGCCTTGAACTGTCGCTTGTCGGTCAGGCTGACTTCGACATCATCCGCATTGGCCACCACGTGGGCATTGGTCATGATGTAACCATCGTTGCTGACCACAAACCCCGAACCCAGCGAGCGCGCCTCGGCATCCGGGCCGTCCGGCTCGCCGCCACCGCCACCACCGCCACCACCGCCGCCATGCGGCCGGCCAAAGCGGCGGAAAAACTCCCCGAAAGGATCGTTGCCATCGCCCTCGGCGTCGTCGGGAGCCGGGCCGCGCATCTTGGTGGTGGTGCTGATGTTGACCACAGCCGGCGCTGCGCGCTCCACCAGCACGGTGAAGTCGGGCAGCGGGGCGCCAGACGGCACCATCGGTCCGGTATTCAAGGTCAGCCCTTTGCCTGTTTCGGCCGACGTGCTGCCAGCGTGTTCGTGCGATCCGCCGCCGACACGGCCGCAGGCCGCCACAGCGAGTACCACCGACAGGGAAAGGATGCGCAACAGGGGTTGGTGCATGGATAACCTCGATGGACGAATTGATCAGGATGCTGGCGTAGGATCGCGTGGGCAGGACAACGTTCGCACGGCGATCGCCGCTGCCTTTGTCAGCATCATGCCATCCCGCCCGGTCTCTAGGTTTCCGGGTCTCCGAGCCTCTGGGTCTCCAGGTCTCTGGGTCTCCGGGTCTCCAGGTCTCCAGGTCTCTGGGTCTCTGGGTCTCTGGGGCTGCGGCCCGTGAGGTGGGTTTACGAACACCTTAGGAAACCACTACGCCATCCGCTGGTCGTACAGACAACCGGCACCACATGGCTTACTGTCCGCACGTGAAGCGGCTGCCTGCCGGTTCTGCCCCCCCCCTTTACATTGCCCTGGACTACCCATGAAAAACCAACAAGCCACCCCCCTGAAGCAAGTCTTGTCCATCGCCGCCGGCCTGCTGGCGTTTGCCGTGATCGGCAGCGCCACCGCCAAGGAGCTGAAAGTCACCCTGAAGGGCGACCAGGAAGTTCCGGCCGTCACCAGCGCCGGCACCGGCACGGCCAGCATCACTGTCAATGATGATGGCACGGTCAGCGGCGCTGTCACCACCAGCGGCATTGTGGCCACCAAGGCGCATATCCACGCCGCCGCCGCCGGCGCGAATGGTCCTGTCATTCTCGATCTGACCAAGACGGGCGAGACGTGGACCGTGCCAGCTGGCGCCAAGCTCACCCCCGAGCAGCTCGCCGACTACAAGGCTGGCAAGCTGTATGTGAACGTGCACACTGCAGCGAACCCGAAGGGCGACATGCGCGCCCAGCTGATGCCCTGATCGCGGCAGAAAGGCAGCGCTTGCGGCTCTCGCAGCGCTGCCAGGTGACGGACCAATTGCGGGTCCGTCACACCGGTGCTCCTGATCCGCACCGGCGCTTGTATGCTGATGGTCTCGTCATCGGGACGTCCGATCATGCATCTGCTCAGCTCCCTTACCCAGCCGGCTGCCCTATCGATCGATTGCGCACAGTTTCTGGCGGTGGACATCCGCGTCGGCACCATCGTCGTTGCAGAGGTTTTCCCGGAGGCACGCAAGCCGGCCTTCAAGTTGCAGATCGATTTTGGCGGTGTCATCGGCGTACGCCGGTCGAGTGCCCAGATCACCGAACACTACGACCCAGCCGGGCTGATCGGCCGCCAGGTGGCGGCGGTGGTCAATTTCCCGCCCCGGCAGATCGGCAAATTCCTGTCCGAGGTGCTGACCCTGGGGTTTCCGGATGAGGCGGGCCGGGTGGTTCTGTTCTCTCCCGACCGGCCGGTGCCGAATGGTGCCCGATTGTTCTGAGGGTCGCGCGCCCTCATCCGCGCGCGGGCCATTCCCGGTGCGGTGGAAGGGGCTCTGGGCTGCGGGTTACCTTGATCAGACAGGCCGTGCTGGCCTCCGGGCGGCGACCTCGACAACTGCCACCGTGGAAGTCGGCTCAGGACAGGGCGTACCTTCGCGACGAAGCGCCGCAAGATGCAAAGCAATTGCTTCGCGAATCTGGGCCAGCACTTCGTCCCGCGACTCGCCCACGGCCACGCGACCGGGCAGGTCGGGGACATATGCCCCGAACGAATCTGGGCCTTGTTCGATGACAACGGCGTAGTCCATGGCTGGCCTATCTCCTGAGCCCGGACTGTTTCAGGACTCTGTTTTGCGTGCCTGCAACCACATCGAGGCTTGATTTGCCGGAGATGGTTACTGTACCGGGCTTGCGCGGGTGTTGGTACTGCCGGTGACTACCGGTCGTCCTGACGAGGCTCCAGCCGTCACGCTGTTCGTAACAGCGTTGCTCCCCAGCGCGGCGCAAGCTGGCACCCATGGAACCCCTCCGCCTCGCCACCATCCATTCGCGCGCCCTTGTTGGCGCACAGGCCATTCCGGTCGCCGTGGAAGTGCACCTGGGCAACGGCCTGCCACAATTCCAGATCGTCGGCCTGCCCGATACCGAGGTACGCGAAAGCCGTGAGCGGGTAAGGGTTGCCTTGCAGGCAAGCGGTTTCGAGTTTCCGCAGCGCCGTATCACGGTCAATCTGGCGCCAGCTGACCTGCCCAAACGCTCCGGTCATTTCGATCTGCCGATGGCTTTGGGCCTGCTGTTGGCCAGTGGGCAACTGCCGCCACAACGTGCAGTCGGGCTCGAATGTGCTGGTGAGCTGGCGCTCGATGGCCGGTTGCGGCCCGTGCGGGGAGCGCTGGCCATGGCAGGCGCTGTGGCATCTGGCGGACAGAAACTGCTCCTGCCCGCCGATCACGCACCGATTTTGTGCGCTTTTGGATTTACGCACACTTTTGTGGCATCGACGCTCGCGATGGTCGGCGAATGGATGAAAGGCGAGCGGCCTGACCTGGCCTTACGGCCGGTCGCCCCGGCCGATCCCGGGCCTGAATCCCTGGATCTGCAGTTCTCGAAAAGCGACGGCACCCTGATACCCGATCTCGCCGATGTCCGTGGCCAGCAGCAGGCCCGTCATGCCCTTGAGGTGGCGGCGGCTGGCGGGCATTCGCTGGTGCTGCATGGGCCGCCAGGCTGCGGCAAGACGCTGCTGGCCGAACGCCTGCCGGGGCTGCTCCCTGACCTGACGCCGGCCGAGGCGCTGGCTTGTGCGGTCCAGCGTTCCCTCGCCGGGCTGCCGATCGACCTGCCGCGCCGCCATCTGCGGCCGTTCCGGCGCCCGCACCACACCACGCCGGTCAAGGCGATGATCGGGGGCGGGCATCCTTTACGTCCGGGCGAGGTCACCCTCGCGCATCATGGCGTGCTGTTGCTGGACGAGCTGCCCGAGTTTTCCCGACCGAGCCTGGAGGCCCTGCGCGAGCCGCTGCAGAGTGGCGAGGTCCACGTTTCGCGCGTGTACGCGAGCGCCCGTTACCCGGCCCGATTTCAACTGGTCGCCACCATGAATCCTTGCCCCTGCGGTCGCAGCGGCGCGATGGTTCCGCCTTGTGCCTGTACTCCGGCGCGCATCCGCGCTTACCGGGCCCGGCTTTCGCAACCTTTGCTCGACCGCATCGACCTGTGGGTGCCCCTGCTGCCGCTCGCCGATGCTTCGGATCGAGCCCACCCGGGCGGGGTTTCACCGGCGTCCGCGCCCGCATCCGCGCCCGTATCCACGTCCGCATCCGCGCCAGAGTCCACGGCCACGGTCCGTGTACGGGTGCTGCAAGCGCGTGCGCGACAAGCTGCACGACAGGGATGTCTGAATGCGCACCTCGATGCTGGCGCCTTGCGGCACACGCTAGGCCAGGCTCCCGACCTGGCAGCGGCCTGGGAGCGCTGCGAGCAAGGCTTGCACCTGTCGGCGCGTGGGGCCATCCGCCTGTTGGCGGTTGCGCGCACCCTGGCCGACTTGGCCGGCCAGGAGGCTGTCGCGGTCGACGATTTGTATCAGGCCGCTGGGTGGCGCAGGATGTTTTGAAGATGGCCGGGTCCTTCGATAGCCGGGGGTTTCGATAGCCGGAGCTTTCGATGGCTGGGTCTTTCGATGGCTGGGTCTGGGCCCGCGCGCGCTGGTGAGTGCGCGTGCCGGCCTTGCGAAGCTTGCCTCGCCGGAAGGCCCAATGGGTGTCACGCCTACCGATGCGGTTGCTCCTGCGAGTTGCACCAATATAGTGCAGGTCCTGCCGCTCTGGTCGGATTGCAAGTCGACAGCCCTGCTCTCCCCAACCTGAAAGTACCGAAAAATTAGCCTGTTCTGGTCGGCGGTGTCACACGGCCCGGTTTATTTTGCATGCTGGCATCATGCTTGCTTAGCTAGCCTCGCCTAACGTTTTGTAGCCTCGCGTAAAGTTCAGCAGCGATGCAATGCCTGTGTCGTTCGCCATCCGGGTTCCCTTTCGCCGCCAGCAGCCTGCGGGGCTGCGAGGGCCAAGCCTGTTTCACAATGGAGTCTTAGCGTTCATGTCACGGAATATTCCTTACCTTGCCGCCCCAGCGGGCCATCCACGACACAAGGCGGTCTTTGCCAACGCCGGCGCCGGCCTGCTGGTGCTGGGCTCCATTTTTCTGTTGACCGGCTGTGGCAGTCACGCGGCCAGTGAGGGTGCCAAGGCTGAAGCTGCAGCCCCCGCCAAGCCGGACGCGGCGGCCCCGGGCACCTTCAAGGTGACCAGGGAGCAGGCTGCCACGCTGAAAATCGTGGAAGTGGGCAAGCAGGGTTTCTCCACCGAACAGGTGACAGACGGCAAGATCGCATTGAATGCCAATCGGCTCACCCCAGTGTTCTCGCCGTATTCGGGCCGGGTGGTCAAGGTGCTCGCCAGCCTGGGTGACACCGTCAAGGCCGGAACACCACTGCTGGCCGTGGAAGCCTCGGAAGTGGTGCAGACCGGCAATGACCTGTTGACGGCTTCGGCCGGACTGGCGACGGCAAAGGCACAGCTCGCTTTGGCCGAAAAAACCGAAGCGCGCAAACACGCCCTGTACGATGCCAAAGGGGGTGCACTCCAGGACTGGCAGCAAAGCCAGAGTGATCTGGTGGTGGCGCAGGGGGCCGAACGTACCGCCGAAACCACACTGGCCCTGGCACGCAACCGCTTGCGCATCCTAGGCAAGAGTGACGATGAGATCGCCGCGACGGAAGCACATCAGAAGGTGGATGCCTTGGCGTATGTCGTCGCCCCCATCACGGGCGTGGTGACCGATCGCCAGGTTGGTCCAGGCCAGTACGTGCAGGCCGCCGCCTCCAATCCGGTCTACACCATCGGTGACGTGTCCAGCGTATGGGTGGTCGCGAATGTACGCGAAACCGAGGCGGAAGCATTGCGCAAGCACCAGACCGTGCAGGTGCGGCTTCCATCCATGCCCGGCAAGGTGTTGAGCGGCAAGATCGACTACATCGCCGCCGCGATGGATCCCAATACTCACCGTCTGCCGGTGCGGGCCGAAATTGCCAACCCGGGCGGCGTGCTCAAGCCTGAAATGTTTGCCAGTTTCACCATCACCACCAGTGCACCCTCCGATGCTGTGGCGGTGCCTGAGAGCGCGGTGGTCTTCGAGGGCGAAAAAGCGCGTGTCTGGGCATCCATCTCTCCTGACACGCTCGCATTACGGCAGATCAAAGTGGGCCGCACCACGCGCGGCATGGTCGAGGTGCTGGATGGCCTGAAGGCGGGTGATCGCATCGTCACCAGCGGGTCACTGTTCATTGACCGCGCCGCCAGCGCTGTGGACTGATCAGGCCGCCAGTTCTTCCATTCCCGCCCTAGTGGCCAGGCCCGCCCCCCAGCGGGCGCAAATTGCGGAAACTCATGAACGCGATCATCACATTTGCCCTCAAGCAACGGATCCTGCTGCTGATCCTGTTGCCTATTTTTTTCGTGGTCGGCTATGCCAGCTTCCGTGAATTGAACATCGAGGCGTACCCGGATCCGGTGCCGCCACTGGTCGACATCGTCACCCAGAGTTCTGGCCAGTCGGCCGAGGAAGTCGAACGCTACATCACCATCCCGATCGAGGTGGCGATGGCGGGAATCCCGCATGTCACCACCATCCGCACCATCTCGCTGTTCGGCCTGTCTGACGTCAAGCTGCAGTTCACCTACGACCTGACCTATTTGCAGGCCGAGCAGTTTGTGATCAACCGGCTGTCGCAGCTCGGGGCCTTGCCCAACGGTGCGCAGCCTGCCATTTCGCCGTGGAGCCCAATCGGTGAAATCATGCGCTATCAGATCAAGGGACCGCCGGGCTACTCGGTCACCGATCTGAAAACCCTGCAGGACTGGGTTCTGCAGCGCCGCTTCAAGGCCATCCCCGGCGTGATCGACGTCACCGGATGGGGAGGCAAGACCAAGACGTTTGACGTGGCGATCGACCTGCAGAAGTTGCAGAGCTACGGGTTGACCCTGCCGCAGGTGCTGCAGGGATTGGCCAATGCCAACGTGAACGTCGGTGGCCAGACCGTCAATATCGGTCCGGAAGCTGCCGTCGTGCGCGGCGTGGGTCTGATCCACTCCATGGATGACATCCGCAAGACGATGATCGCGCAGAATCACGGCACGCCGGTGCTGGTCAGCGATGTGGCAACCGTCACGCCGGGCAAGCTGCCACGACTGGGTATTGCTGGCCTCGACCAGGATGACGACATCGTGCAGGGCATCGTGCTGATGCGCCGTGGCGCCGAAAGTCTGCCCACCATTCAGCGCGTCGAAGCCGAGATCGAGCACATCAACACGTCGGGACTGCTGCCGCCGGGTGTTTCGCTGGTGAAGGTGTATGACCGCAAGGACCTGATCGAAATCACTACCCACACCGTTCTGCACAATATGGTGGAGGGCATGCTGCTGATCTTCATCCTGCAATGGATGTTTCTGGGCAACCTGCGCAGCGCTGTGGTGGTGGCCCTCACGATTCCCTTTGCCCTCGCGTTCGCGATCGGCCTGATGGTGGTCAAGGGTGAGTCCGCCAACCTGCTGTCGCTGGGGGCCATCGACTTTGGTCTGGTGGTGGATGCGTCAGTGATCATGGTCGAGAACATCTATCGTCACATGATGGAAAATGCCGAGCATCGGCGCTCCGGCGGCCACTATCTGCAGTCGGCCAAGACCCCGATCGGCCTGACCGGCAAATATGCCGTGATTGCCAATGCCTCGCTCGAAGTCAGCCGCTCGATCTTCTTCTCCGCCGCCATCATCATCGCCGGCTTCGTGCCCCTGTTCACACTGAGTGGTATCGAGGGGCACATCTTTGGCCCGATGGCCAAGACCTATGCCTATGCGATTGCCGGTGGTCTGCTGGCCACCTTCACGATCTCCCCAGCGCTGAGTTCGCTTCTGTTGCCGGAAACGGGCGAAGAAAAGGAAACCTTCGTGATGCGTGGCTTGCGCTACGTCTACGAACCGCTGATTGAGTTCATCCTGCGCAACAAGCGGATGACCTTGGTCGGGATGGGGGTGCTGCTGCTGTTGGCCGCACTTGCCGTGCGGTCGCTCGGCCTGGAGTTCCTTCCCAAGCTGGAAGAAGGCAATCTGTGGATCCGCGCCACCATGCCGCCATCGATCTCGCTGGAGGAAGGCAACGGCTATGTGAACGACATGCGCAAACTGATTGGTGCCTACCCCGAAGTGCAGACCATCATCTCGCAGCATGGCCGCCCCGACGACGGTACCGACTCGTCGGGTTTCTTCAACGCCGAATTCTTTGTGCCGCTCAAGCCGGCTGACCAATGGCCCAAGGGTGTCACCAAGGAGCAGCTGACCGATGAGCTCACCGGCAAGTTGCAAGCCAAGTTCCCCGGCGTGGAGTTCAACTTCTCGCAGTACATCCAGGACAACGTGGAAGAGGCTTCGTCTGGGGTCAAGGGCGAAAACTCGGTCAAGCTGTATGGCGGCGACCTGAAAACCCTGGAAGCCACCGCTCAGAAAATCAAGGACGTGCTGGCCACCGTGCCGGGGGTGACGGATCTTGCCGTGTTCAGTTCACTGGGTCAGCCCACCGTACAGATCGACATCGATCGCGAGCGTGCAGCGCACTTCGGGCTGGCACCGGGTGACATCAATGCCACGGTACAGGCCGCCATCGGCGGGCAGTCAGCAGGCGACGTTTACGAACAGGCCAGCGACCGCCATTTCCCGATGATGGTTCGGCTCACGTCGGACTATCGCAAGCACCTGTCTGATATTGGTCGGATCACCATCGGAGCTCCCAGTCCGTCCGGCGATGGCAGCATCATCCAGGTGCCATTGGGGGACGTTGCGACCGTCAAGCTGGTCTCGGGTGCCCTGTTCGTGTACCGCGAACAGCAGCAGCGTTACATTCCGATCAAGTTCAGCGTGCGCGGACGCGACCTCGGTACCACCGTGCTCGAAGCGCAGCGCAAGGTGAAGGAGCAGGTCGTGTTGCCGGGTGGCTACACGACGGAGTGGGTGGGCGAGTTCGGCAATCTGCAGGACGCCATCGCGCGTCTGGCAGTGGCTGTACCGGTGGCCATTGGCCTGATCTGCCTGCTGCTGTTCCTTAACTTCGGCTCATTCGTCGACGTACTGCTCGCGGTCAGCGTGATCCCGATGGCCCTGATTGGCGGCATCTTCGCCTTATATCTGTCCGGCACGCCGTTCAGCATTTCGGCAGCCATCGGTTTTGTTGCCTTGTTCGGCATCTCTGCCATGGACGGCATCATCATGCTCTCCTACTTCAACCAAAATCTGGAAGAAGGGCTCAGTCGTGCCGAGGCCGTCCTGCGCACTTGCAAGGTGCAGATGCGACCGGTCTTGATGACCTGCGTCGTGGCTGCCGTGGGCTTGTTGCCGGCTGCGGTTTCCACTGGCATCGGTTCGCAGGTGCAGCGTCCACTGGCGTTGGTGGTGGTGGGCGGCATCCTGTTGGCCCCGGTGCTGATCCTTACGGTCATGCCGGCCATGATCGAGTTGTTCTCCAACCGTCGCACGGTTGACCAGTCCGGTGGTGCCAAGCCCACTGCAGCCGGGGGGCACTGATGGCACCCGTCCAGAATGCGGCACCATCGCTTTGCACGTCCGGCCGCCGGTCAGAGGATTCCTGCATGACATCATCATCCGTTTCTACGGGTCAGCCG
>CAIPBT010000100.1 GCA_903863375.1 uncultured Ferrovum sp. | reverse complement strand
GAAGAGATCGCCAACGTGGCACGCGCCCTGAACGCCGGCCTGATCATCTTCAACCACGAACTTTCGCCGGCGCAGGAGCGCAACCTGGAACGGGCCTGCGGGGTGCGCGTGGTCGATCGGGTCAGTCTGATCCTCGACATCTTTGCCCAGCGCGCCCGCAGTCATGATGGCCAGCTGCAGGTCGAGCTGGCGCAGCTGCAGCGGCTCGCCACCCGACTGGTGCGGGGCTGGAGCCACCTCGACCGCGAGAAGGGCGGCATCGGCCTGCGCGGTCCTGGCGAAACCCAGCTGGAAACCGACCGGCGGCTGCTCGGCAAGCGCGTCAAGGTGCTGAAGGAGCGTCTCGACAAGGTGCAGCGGGTGCGCAGCACCCAGCGCCAGTCGCGGGAGCGCAGCGATGCCCTGCGGGTGTCGCTGGTGGGCTATACCAATGCGGGCAAGAGCACCCTGTTCAACCGGCTCACGCATGCGCAGGCATACGCCGCCGACCAGCTGTTCGCCACGCTGGACACCACCTCGCGTCGCGTTTTCCTGCGTCCGGGGCTGAACGCCGTGATTTCGGATACGGTCGGCTTCATTCGCCAGCTGCCGCACACCCTCGTTGAGGCCTTCAAGGCCACGCTCGAAGAAACCACCCTCGCCGACGTGCTGCTGGTGGTGGTCGATGCTGCCGATCCACGCCGCGATGCCCAGCTCGATGCCGTCATTGATGTCCTCGACGAGATCGGGGCTGGCCAGGTGCCGCGCCTGCTGGTCTACAACAAGATCGACCAGCTGCCGGGCCGCCAGCCCGGAGTGGAGCGAGATGAATATGGTAAAATTAAGGCCTTGCGGGTGAGTGCACTGGATGGCGCCGGCATCGACCTGCTGCGGGCTGCCCTGGAAGAATTGCGGCCACCCGGCAGCCTTTGGTCAGACGGTGTCTCGGTGCCGTCCGAACCGGATCTGGAGGATCCGGCCGCCGCCTGATCCGTCGGCGGTGACCCACCCGTGCACGAGTCCTGATCCCATCGCGTCTTCGGTATTTTCCCCTCTCGACACACTCCGGATATTCATCACCCATGTCGCAAAATGACCCGCAATGGGGCCGCAAGGATCCCGAAGGTCCGCCAGACCTTGACGAAGTCCTGCGCCGACTGAGAAGCCGGCTGCGGCAATGGCTGCCCGCCAGCCTGCGTGGCAGTGGTGGCGGTTTCGGCGGCACGCCCAGTGGTCCCCTGATGGGGCGGCTACTGGCGGGGCTCGCCGTGCTGCTGGTCGCCATCTGGCTGCTCACCGGCTTTTACATCGTTGATGCCGGACACGCCGGCATGGTGCTGCGCTTCGGCCGCCTGGTCGAGGTCACACCACCGGGCCCGCACATGCACATGCCCTGGCCGATCGAGGCGCAGGCCGATGGCAGTCCGCTCAACGTGTCGCAGGTGCGTACCGTGGAAGTCGGCTATCGCAGCAACCTGCGCTCGAAGGTGCCAGCCGAAGCGCTGATCCTGACCGATGACGAAAACATCGTCGATGTGCAGTTTGCCGTGCAATACACCATCAAGGATCCGGAAGCCTTCCTGTTCAACAACCGTGCGCCCGACGATGCCGTGATGCAGGCTGCCGAGACGGCCATCCGCGAGGTGATCGGCCGCAACAAGATGGACTTCGTGCTGTATGAGGGTCGCTCGGAAATCGCGGCAAACGCGGGCGTGCTGATGCAGAAGCTGCTCGACCGCTACAACACCGGCATCAGCATCAGCAAGGTGAACATGCAGAACGCGCAGCCGCCCGAGCAGGTGCAGGCGGCGTTTGACGACGCCGTGAAGGCTGGTCAGGATCGCGAACGGCAGAAGAACGAAGGGCAGGCCTATGCCAACGATGTCATTCCGCGCGCACGCGGCGATGCGGCCCGGCTGATGGCCGAGGCCAATGGCTACAACCAGCGCGTGGTGGCGCAGGCGCAGGGCGATGCCAGCCGCTTCAAACAGGTGTACGCCGAATACCAGAAGGCGCCGGAAGTCACCCGGCAGCGTCTCTATCTCGACATGATGCAGAACGTGCTGACCAACACCAGCAAGGTGGTGGCCGAGCAGAAAAGCGGTAGCCTGCTGTATCTGCCGCTCGACAAGCTGATTCAGGCCAATACCCAGGGTGACGGCGGCGCCGGTGCCGGTCTGGCGGGCAGTTCTGCCGGCGGCAGTGCCGCCAGCGGGGCGGCGTCTGCCGCAGCCGGCACCGCGGCCGCTGGTGGCAGCAGTGCCGGCACGGCGGCCCTCGACAGCAGCACACGCGCCCCGGCCGCCAATGACGCCGACAACAGCGCCAACCGCAACAACCGCGATGCCTTCCGCAATCGCGATCGGGAGCAACGTCCATGATGCGCCAGCCCTTCAGCCTGCTCCTGGGCCTGCTGGCCGTGCTGGTGCTGGTCTCCAGCACCCTTTACACGGTGGAACAGGGGCAGTCGGCCCTGGTGTTCCAGCTTGGTGAGGTGGTCGCCACCCACACCAGTCCGGGCCTCTATGGCAAATTGCCGCTGGTGCAGGATGTGCGCCTGTTCGATGCCCGCATCCGCACGCTGGATGCGCAAGACCCCGAACGCTTCATCACCGCCGAAAAGAAGCCGGTTCTGGTCGATTACTACGTGAAGTGGCGCATTGCCAACGTCAAGCAGTTCTACGTCAGCGTAGGCGGCGACGAGCATCGCGCCGAGATCCGCCTGGTGCAGACCGTCAACGATGACCTGCGTGCCGAGTTTGCCAAGCGCACCGTGCATGAGGCGGTGAGTGGCGAGCGCGAGCAGATTGTCACGGCCATGCGTTCGCGCGCCGACAGCGACGCCCGCCAGATTGGCGTGGAGGTGCTCGATGTGCGCATCAAGCGGGTCGACCTCACGCCGGAGGTGAGCGAGTCGGTCTATCGCCGTATGGAAGCCGAGCGCAAGCGCGTCGCCAACCAGATGCGTTCCACCGGCGCCGGCGATGCCGAGCAGATCCGCGCGGATGCCGATCGGCAGCGCGAAGTGATCCTCGCCGAGGCATTCCGCGACGCGCAGAAGATCAAGGGTGATGGCGATGCGAAAGCGTCGTCGATCTATGCCGAGGCCTATGGCCGGGATGCCGAGTTCTACGCCTTCTACCGCAGCCTGGGCTCGTATCAGGCCGGCCTGCATTCCAAGGGCGATGTGCTCGTGCTCGACCCGAATTCCGATTACTTCCGCTACTTCCGCAATGCGCCAGGGGCGGGCGGTGGTCGTTCGGCCAAGGCTGGGACGCGCAAGTGACGCAGCGCTGGCTCTTGCCGGAGCAACTGGAAGACTTGCTGCCTGCCGAGGCGCGGGTGCTCGAAGCCGCCCGGCGCCGCTTGCTTGACCTGTTCCACAGCCATGGCTACGAGCTGGTCTCGCCGCCGGCGCTCGAATACATGGAAAGCCTGCTGACCGGCTCGGGTGAGGATGCCGACCTGCTGACCTTCAAGGTGGTGGATCAGCTGTCGGGCCGGCTGCTCGGCCTGCGTGCTGACATCACCCCGCAAGTGGCGCGCATCGATGCCCACCGGCTGGACCGCGCCGGCGTCAGCCGCCTGTGTTATGCCGGCCACGTTTATCACGCCTTGGTCACCGGCGCCGGGGCTTCGCGGGCGCCCTACCAGGTGGGCGCGGAGCTGTTCGGTCATGGCGGACTGGCGGCAGACCTCGAGGTGCAGGGGCTGCTGCTGAACGGTCTGGACCAGCTCGGCCTGCGCGATTTTGTGCTGGACCTGGGGCATGTCGGCATTTTCCGCAGCCTGACCGAGGGCCTGGAGCCGGGGCTGGTGACCGACCTGCTGGCCGCCATGCATGGCAAGAACATTCCGCGCATCGACGAACTGACCGAGGGGCTGGAGGACGCCTGGCGCACCGCCCTGCGATCGCTGCCGCTGCTGTGTGGCGGCGTCGAGGTTCTGGGCCGGGCGCGACACGCCCTGCCGGCGCTGCCGGGGGTGCTGGCGGCACTGGATGCGCTGGAAGAGGCGGCCCGCCACCTGCAGGGGCGCGCCCGCCTGGAAATCGACCTGGCCGAACTGCGCGGCTACAGTTACCACAGTGGCATGGTGTTTGCGGTGTATGCCGCCGGTTATCCCGGGGCTGTGGCGCGCGGGGGACGCTACGACGCCATTGGACTGGTCTTCGGACGCGCGCGCGCGGCGACCGGCTTCAGCATCGACCTGCGTGATCTATTGCCGGTGATCGCTGCGCCGCCGCCGGCACGCTGTCTCTGGCTGCCGGCGGTCACGGCACAAGCCCTGCCTGCCGCGACCCTGGCGGCCGAACTGCAGGCCCTGCGCGCCACTGGCCACGTCGTGATTGCCGAACTGGCCGGCGACAGCGGTTCGCCCGATCCACGCTGTGCGCAGATGTTATGGACAGACGGGACAAGCCTGCAGGTGCGGCCCCTGAGCCCGGAGATGGCAGGCTGACGGCCGCCCGGTCCGGAACACCCGGGATCCGGGGGCTGGCACCATGGCGCCGCAGGCCATCGGCTGAGCGCGGCGGTATCCTCCCGATTCTCCCTTTTCAAATCCGCTTTACGATCAGGACTCGCACAACATGACAAGAAACGTCGTCGTCATTGGCACGCAATGGGGTGATGAAGGAAAAGGCAAACTCGTCGACTGGCTGACCGACCGCGCCGGCGGCGTGGTGCGCTTCCAGGGCGGCCACAATGCCGGCCACACCCTGGTGATCGGTGGCAAGAAGACCGTGCTGTCGCTGATTCCGGCCGGCATCCTGCGCGAGCATGTCGAGTGCTTCATCGGCAATGGCGTGGTGCTCTCACCCGCCGCGCTGCTGCGCGAGATCGACATGCTGGAAGCCAGCGCCGGCATTCCGGTGGCCAGCCGCCTGCGCATCAGCGAGGCCTGCCCGCTGATCCTGCCCTATCACGTGGCCATCGACCAGGCGCGCGAGCGCGCCCGTGGCGAAGGCAAGATCGGCACCACCGGTCGTGGCATCGGCCCCGCCTATGAAGACAAGGTGGCGCGGCGCGCCATCCGCCTGCAGGACGTGTTCCACCGCGAGCGGTTGGCCGCCAAGCTGGGCGAGGTGCTCGACTATCACAACTTCGTGCTCAAAAATTATTTCCAG
>CAIPBT010000099.1 GCA_903863375.1 uncultured Ferrovum sp. | reverse complement strand
TCCTGCGGTCAGCAGGGTGATGGCAAAGAGGCCCTTCAGGCTGGTCTTGAAGTTCATTTCGAGCGGTATCCCGGTAAAGTCTTGCATAGAGATCGGTGTGGCGCGAACCGCAAAAACACCAAGAACGGCCTGTCGCACGCGACAAACTGTCCTATTCAGCATGGTAGGGTTTTTTTTGTTTTTCCAAATGGGTGGGATGCGCGGGTTTCCCCCTAAACGCGCCCGTGTCGGCCTGTATTCGGACCCTACTCCGTCCCGGACCACAGTACAGGGCTGGGGTGGCCGGTCCGTTGGACACGCGGTTGGCGCTGCAATGCCATCGATTTGCGTAGCGGCGACCGTTTTTAGCGCTCCGCCGCTGGGTGTCGGAGCCTCCGTTACCCGATGGCTGGTGCGTTTGTGCAGGCCGCAGGCCAGCCCGCGGAAAACCACCGCATAGGGGCTGCTGGCGGTCGACCCGGGGGGACCCGCCGAGGCGGATGGATCGGCAGCGGTAAGAGCGGTGTTGCCCGAGGGCCAGCGGGTTGGCCCAGAGGGTGAAGCTGCGGTCTAGTCCGGCCAGATGGCCTGCAGCAGGGCGGCGAGTCGGGCGCCGCCCTTGATGACCTGCGTCTTCTGCAGGACCATCCTCTGTTGGGTGTACGACCGGCGATCGTCAAAGGTGATCGGCCAGCCTTTGCCATCGGCGGCATCAAATTCAATCCCGGCGAACGCCCGTTTGGCGGCGGCCACCGTGTCGCTGGCCCAGATCTCGGGCCATCCACCAAAGGCACCGGGCGTCACACCGCTCCCTTGTGCCTGGGCCACCAGTTGCCCGAGGGCAGCGGGATCGGTCAGTGCAAATTTCGTGGTGTCCCACTGGTGATGCAGGTTGCCACCCGTGCCGTGCAGCGCATTGCCACCAATGGTGTCATTGGCGCTGTCCGGCGGATTGCTGGCCGGGTGCACTTCCGAGCCATCTGCGGAGAGATAGATGGCGCCCACATGTAGCGGCTGATGCAGGTCACCAACGTAATGGCTGAGCAGGATCAGGGCTTCCTTCTTGCTGCCGATCTGGAAAGGCGCGGGAACGGGCTGATCCTGCAGCATCGCCATCATGGCGTGAATGGCATGCACCACGTCATGGTCATTGGTGCCGGGGTAGCTGGCGTCGTAATCGTCGTGGCCGATGTCCACATCGGCGAAATGGAAGGACTTGTGACAGTCCATAGTCTTGCCAGCATACGCACAGTTGCTGTTGTTGCGACGCACGAAGGCCCGCATCTCTTCCTCGCCCGTGGCATCCTCAAAGAGGGCACAGGCCTCCTCATGGAATTTGCCCGGGTTGTAGGCAAAGTTCTGGGTGGGCTGGATGCTTCGCGCGCAGTCCGCCCAGACCGACACGTCTTTCAAGGCGAGCGGATGGCCACTGGCAGAGCCCAGGATGGCCGCCACCTCGCGCTCCGCCCGCGAACCGGCAATCAGCGTGTCGGCGATGGCGCCCACGGTCTGGTGACCGTTCGCGCTCCAGGCGCGCGCATCACCGGCGGCGAAGGTCAAAGCCAGGAAGAACAGGCACTGGGGCAGGATGCGCACGGGGAGGGCCTCAGGCAGCAAGCCAGCGCCGCATGGCGCGCTGCAAGTAGGGACGCACCGGCAGGAATGCCCGGTAGGCAATTTCCAGCAGCCAGCGCAGTGGTGGTCGCGAGCCCACCCAACCGAGCCATTGCCAGCCAGGCAGGCGCAGCCAGAGTTGGGCAAAGGCGCCGGCACCACTGTACAAACGCCCCTGGGCATCACGCACATGGAAGCGCCGCATGGCAAGACGACAATCAAGCCCCTGGCCCAGCTCAGCCGGCTGGCTGACATCCATCCAGACAATGGGCTCGCGGCTGGCCAGATGCCGGTACATGCCGATTTCCCGCTGGCACAGGGGACAACTGCCGTCAAAGTACACGGTAAGACCTGGCGTATCCGCCGGGCGTTGGGTGTCGGTCATCAGGCGCATTCCTGCAGAAACGAAGGAGGGGCAACGCCGTGGCCGACGTCGCCTCGGTTGGGACTAGTTTCCGTCCGGTTCGTTCTGCATCGACACCCAGAAATCGTTGGTCGACCACATGGGGTTGCCAGTGGATGGCGCGCCGCGATCAGCACCTGTCCTGGCCGGTCGCCGCACGGTGCCCGCCCAACTGGCAGGCCGATCGCGTCAGCAGCGCGGACAGGGGTTCCGGTCGATGGACCAGATAGCCCTGGGCAAAATCCACACCGAGTTCCGTCAGGCGGGCGCGCACCGGCTCGCGCTCGACAAACTCGGCGATGGTGCGCACCCCGATCACCTGCGCCACCTGCTGGAAGCACTGCACGGCGGTCTGGTCGAGCGGATCTTCGAGCAGATGGGAGATGAACTGCCCGTCAATTTTGAGGAAGTCGACGGGAAGGCTCTTCAGATAGGCGAAGGAGGATGCCCCGGCGCCGAAATCATCGAGGGCGATGCGGACGCCGAGGTTGCGCATCTCCTCGATGAACGGGCGGACATCGACAAAGTTGGTGATGGCGGCGGTCTCTGTGATCTCGAAGCACAGCTTGCGCACGTCGAAGCGCGCCGCACGGACCATCTGGATCAGGTCCCGATGGAAGGCGCGATCGGCAACCGACTTGCCCGACAGGTTGATCGCGATCATGTCGACCTGATCGAGGTATTCGCGGATATCGCCCAGCTCGGCGAAGACCCGTCGTACCACCCAGCGATCTAGCCGGGCTGCCAGGTGGTAGCGTTCCGCGGCCGGAATGAAGAGGGCAGGAGGCACCAGTCCACCCTGGTCGTCCTGCAGCCGCAGCAGCACTTCGCAGTGCAGTCCGCGCGCGGTTCTCTGCAGCCCCTCAATGCGCTGGCCGAACAGCACGAAGCGATCCTCCTCCATGGCGTGCTCGAGCCGGTTCACCCAGTGGATCTCGCCTTGGCGGGCCTGAATCAGTTCATCGCTGTTGTGCAGCCGGTGGACGCGATTGCGTCCCTCGTCCTTGGCCCGGTAACAGGCGCTGTCGGCGGCCTGCAGCAGCAGGCCGACCGATGGCCAGCTCGCGTCCACTTCGACCAGGCCGATGCTGGTCCCGATGCGAAACCGGTGGTCCTCATGTACAAACCGGTACACCTCAAGGTGGTCGCAGATCTTCCTGCCAACCCGCGCGGCCTGGTCCCCCGTGCACCGTTCGAGGATCACGCCAAATTCATCCCCGCCCAGCCGCGCGAGGGTGTCGTGACCGCGAATGGCCTGCTTCAGCAGGTGGCTCACCTGCCGCAGCAGCTGATCGCCGATGGCATGTCCACAGGTATCGTTGACCAGCTTGAACTGGTCGAGATCGATGAACATGACCGAATGCACGTCCGGGTGGCCGGCTTTCACTTCGCTGAGCAGATGGTTCAGGCGCAGTTCGAATTCCGCCCGGTTGACCAGTCCGGTCAGCGGATCGTGGGTGGCGCGGTGACGCATTTCCTGACTCAGGCGGCGCGCTTCCACCTCGATGGCATGACGGTTTGTGATGTCCTGCAAGGCACCGACCAGGCGGAGCTGTCCATCCTCCTGAGCTTCGACCGAACCGACCATCCGCGCCCAGAAGCGCCTGCCGCGCAGGGTGTGCAGTTGCAGTTCCAGGTCGAATGCGACGCCATCACGCAGCGCTGCGCGCAAGGCCTTGCCCAGCGTGCGGCGCGCCTCCGGCATCAGCAGCTTGAAAAAGACCGCTGGCAGGGGGGGCTCGGAATCTGCTGCCTCCATCAGCTGCTGGGAATGGTGGGACCAGGTCAGGGTGCGGGTGTGGGGGTCATATTCCCAGCCGCCGATACCGGCCAGTTCTCCTGTCCGCTCCAGCAGCGACTGGCTTTGCTGCAAGGCACGTTCGGCGTTTTTCTTGTCGGTGATGTCGAAGAGCGCCGTGCGGGTGCTGACCACCTGGTCCTGACTGTCGCGCACCACGCTGGCATGCACGCTGACCCAGCGCCGGCTGCCCTTGCGCGACACGTACTCCGCCTCGATGCTTTCAACCCGGCCTTGCTGCAGCAGGACCGGGAAAAAATCCTGAAAGGCGCGCTGGGTTTCCGGGCTGAGAAAGTCACATGGACTGAGCTTCCCGATCAGCTCCTCGCGACTGCAGCCGAGCCAGTCGAGGGCGCGCTGGTTGATGCGGATGAAGTGTCCGTGCGCATCGAGCGAGTAGTACGCGCAGGGGGCGTTTTCATACAGGTCGGCCACCTCGCGCAGCACTTCCTTCAGCTGCTGCTGCATGTCGCGTTCCTTGTCTGCCCGGGTGCGCTCGGCTTGCAGCGCCCGCCTGCCATCCAGCAACTGCCCGGCAACCACGGCAAGGTTGCGGAGCACCAGGCGCTGCACGTCGTCGAGTTGTCGCGCCACGTGGTCAATCACGCACAGCACGCCCACGGCATGGCCGTCCTGCAGACGCACCGGCACCCCGGCATAAAATCGCAGTGCCGTCGGACCAGTCACCAGCGGGTTGTCAGCAAACCGGAGGTCCAGTGCGGTATCCGGCACTTCCAGCAGGTCGTTCTCAAGCAGGGTATGACCACACAGGGCGAGGTTGCGTGGCGTTTCGTGCACACCCGGCAGACCAATGCCGGCTTTGAACCATTGCCGCTCGGCATCGAGCAGGCTGAGCAGCGAGATTGGTACGCCACAACTGGCGGAGGCAGCCTGCACGAGAGCGTCAAAGGCGGGTTCGGCCACACTGTCGAGAACCTGCAGGTGGTGCAGGGCAGCCAGGCGGCTGGGTTCGTCAAACGGAAGGGAGGCGGAAAGCAAAAGAGGGCCTTGGCGACGGCTGGAGTGACGATTAAACGCTACTTATTCCCTCTTTTCATAAATTTACCTCGGTTTTCTGGTGTAGTTTTGTAATTCGCCGCCCGCCTTGGCACTCAAGGGGTGTCGCGCAACCCGGCCGCCAGGCCCATCCACAGCGCGCGGCCGTCGTCATCGCGGGTGTACAGGTCGAGGGTGAAGCGCCCATCGTGACGGATCACCGTGCCATGCCACGCATGGACGGTGCCCAGTGGGCTGCGTCCGTCGCTGACGCTGAGCCGCAGGTCGGGTGCCGGTACCGCCTCGGTCGCAGAGGCACCGGTCTCTGCCGGCTCCGCCGCCGTCGGCGGTCCGGCCTGCCAATACACGAGGGCGTGCGGCAGGGTGAACCACTGCAGGGTGGGCAGGCGCTGGAAGGCGGCAACGGGCAGGGGAGCAAGGCGCCCCTGGTTGGCCTGGGCGGCACGCTCGCGTGCCTCCTGCACTTCCGCCCGCGGGATCGGACGCCAGTTGTCGGGCAGCAGGACGGCACCCGGCAGGTCGTCAAAGGGCACGGCGATCTCGGCATGGGCCGGTAAGCGCAAGAGCGGCGCCAGCAGCACCAGCAGCATCAAGGTCCGTACCAGCGCGCTCAGGGCGGCATCCGGCCTCGCCTCCCGGGCGGTGCGCATCATGCCACCACCTTGGCAGCCAGGGCTGCCGACACGGCGGCAGGCCCCGAGGGATCGTCCCTGCCGTGGTCAAGCTTGCGGCCGACTTCCGCGGTCATCAGTCCGAGGAACGCGAGCAGGATCAGGTACTGCACCCCATAGCCAATCCGTGCATTCAGCGGGGCCTGCGGACGGTCCGTGGTGGGTTGGCCTTTGTTGCGGATCAGCCGGAGTACGCCTGGGGCCGCCAGCACCAGCACGATCACCAGCACCGGACTGGGGTGCAGGATGAGCAGGCCAACCAGCACCGGCACCCCGACCAGCCAGATCCGCTCGGAAATGATCGCCACAATCCGGCCGCCGTCCAGGGGCGACAGGGGAATCAGGTTGAACAGGTTGATCATGAAACCGGCATAGGCCAGGGCCAGATACAGCGGGTCGCCGGACCTGCTGTAGACCAGATAGCAGACGAAGGCGCCGACACTGCCGAGGATGGGGCCGGCGATGCCGACATAAGCCTCGGTTTCTGCATCCATGACCTGTTCCTTGAGCTGGATCCAGGCGCCCAGGAACGGGATGAAGGTGGGCAGGCCAACCGCCAGCCCGCGCTGGCGCGCGGCCAGATAGTGGCCCATTTCATGGATCAGGATCAGGCCGACGAATCCGACGGCATAACGCCATCCATAGATCATGGCGTAGGTGAAGACCGCCAGCACCATGCTGCCACCGGACAGCAGCACCTTGCTGAACTTGCCGACCGTCAGCAGCAGGAGCAGGCCACGCAATACCGCTTTCATCGTGCACCGTTCATGGGTTTTCCTCTCGTCCGATGCGCGCCAGCACGACGCTGGCGCGCTTCCCGTCATCCGAATCCGTTCCGTTTTCGTCCTGCAGCATCTGCACGCGTTGCTGCAGCGCCTGCCGGGCCTGCGCCCAGGCGGGCGGCGGCAGCAGGACCTCGATCACCTGCAGGAAGTCATCCGGAAACTGCCGGGCGAGCGACAAGCGCCGGATCAGATTGACGGCCACCGGCGGGCATAGCAGACATTCGGCTGCCAGGGTGAGCGCCTGTGGCAGGGTGAGACCGAAGGTGACGCGACGCTGCACCAGCAGCCCGACGATCACCAGGATCAGTCCGTAGCCAAGGCCCAGCAGGCCGAACAGCACCCCGTCGGATGCGCCCCACCAGAACGCCAGCGGCAGGATCCCGAAAAACACGCCGGCGCAACCCAATACGAATGGGCTCAGCGCGGTGTAGATGCTGGCCGCAGCATTCCAGCGCGTGACCACGCTGTCGCTGGCAGGATCCGCGCTGGCGGAAAGCCAGCAACCGCGGAACAGCGGCCGGTGAATCAGCAGCAGGTTGGGGATGTAGAGCTGTCGCCGGCCCACGCGCAGGCTGTCCGAACTCAACCCAAGTCGCCAGCTGCCGCGTTGGCTGCATTCGAGTACGCCCTGATCCGGTCGCAACAGCAGCAGTGCGTCCTGCAAGTAGAGCGCGATGGCCAGCAGCAGCAGCTGGGTCCCGGGGCCTGGCATTACGGCAGATCTTTGCGGAAGAATTTTTTCACGCTGGCGGCAAGGGCCAGCACCACACCCACGATCACTTTCCAGAAGGCGGCAAGGGCACCCGCCAGCACTGACCAGAGTCCCTTTTTGGTTGCTACTGCTGCTGCGCCACCCAGCACCAGGGCTGCCAGTCCGTACTCGGCGATCCTGTCACCCTGACGGAATTCGGCATAGGTCTCGCCCGGGTTGTAGTGAAAGTCCTGTAAGGCCGCCTTGAACGGTTTCAGGTCGGCATGCAGGTTCTCGGTATCGTCGACCAGAATGGCCCGCATCACCCCGCTGCGCCCCAGGATGCGGCTGGTGTAATTGACGTTGACTTCGTTGCTGTCATTGCGCAGGCGCACGCCCCATTCCAGGCGGCGGGTGTCGGCATCGTAATGTGGCGGCACCATCCAGCCATCGGTGTGGATGGCCGGAAACCCCCGCTTTTTGCGTTCCTCGTTGGTTGCGGCATCGCCGTCCTTCAGTTTCTTCAGCAGATCATCCGGATCGATTTTCTCGTCGTCCTTGATGAACCCGGTTTCATCAAACGAGAACACCGCAAACCATTGCAAGGTCTCGGGTGCCAGCAGGTAGTTGCCTGCCGACGGAGGGTTGCCCATCAGTTCCAGGAAGTGTTGGGTGTTTTGCTCATCCAGGAAGGCATAGCCCGCCGGGACCGTGATGGTGCCTTTGCCCGCGATGGCCCCCTGGGTCGGGCCGCGTTGCCAGGCCAGCTTGCCCAGGGCTTCCCGGATCGAGGCGTGCTCCTCCGCCCGGGCAGCCTGGCATGGCAGGAGCACCAGGGCAGGCACCATGCAGAGCATGGCCAGCAGCAGGGTGAAGCGGGACAGGAAACGGCACATGCGGACACCTGCAGGAGGGAAGGAGATGGGCTTGGGCGGCGCCATGGGAACATCCGGCCCGACCGAGTGCAGACTGTGCCACCGCCGGGCGCCACCCGGCAAACCTTTCCATGGACAGCAAGGCACAAGGCTGTATATTTATACAGTATGTCGCTGCCTGCACCAACCATGTCCCAACTGCCAGCCTATGCCGAGCTGCACTGCCTGAGCAATTTCAGTTTCCTGCGCGGTGCCTCGCATCCCGAAGAACTGGTGGCGCATGCCCATCACCTCGGTTATCGCGCGCTGGCGCTGACCGATGAATGCTCGATGGCTGGCATCGTGCGTGCCCACACCGAGGCGGTGCGCCTGGGCATGCATCTGCTCGTCGGGGCTGAATTCCGCTTTCCCTGGCGGATTGCCGGCAGTGTTCTGCCTGACTGGAAACTGGTGGTCCTGGCGGAGGACCGTCGCGGCTATGCCGGGCTGTGTGCCCTGATCACCCGGGCACGCCGGCGCGCCGAAAAGGGCAACTACGATGTCCGGCTGGAGGACTTTGCCGACGGCCTGCCCGGTTGCCTGTTGATCTGGTATCCCGACACCACCGCTGCATTTGACGATCTCTATGAGCAGGGTGCCTGGTTGGCGGATGTCTTTGCCGGCAGGATCTGGCTGGGCTGCGAGGAGTTTGGTACGCCCGGACAGGCGGGGCGTGAACGGATCCGGACTGCGCTGGCCGAGCACTGCGGCCTGCCGGCCGTGGCGAGCAATGATGTGCACATGCACCGACGTTCGCGACGCGTCGTGCAGGACACGCTGACTGCCGTCCGCATCGGCAAGCCACTGGCCGAGGCCGGTTTCGCCTTGTTTCCGAATGGTGAGCGGCATCTGCGCCCGCGTGAGCGGATCGCCCGCATCCACGCCGCCGAACGGATCACCGCCACCGTGCAGATTGCCGAACGCTGCCACTTCAGCCTCGAGGAACTGCGGTACGAATATCCGGAGGAACTGGTGCCGCCCGGCCTGACCGCCACCCAGCATCTGCGCATGCTGACCGAGGCAGGTTTTCAGCGCCGGTTTCCCCGGCTGGAGGACGAGAACAGCATGGGCTATCGCAAGGTGCGTGCGCAGGTGGAACACGAACTCGCACTGATCGCCGAGCTGCGCTACGAACCCTTTTTCCTGACGGTGCACGATATCGTGCGCTTCGCGCGCAGCCGCGGCATTCTCTGCCAGGGGCGCGGTTCGGCGGCCAATTCGGCGGTGTGCTATTGCCTTGGCATCACTGAGGTGGACCCGGCGCGCATGGAGATGCTGTTCGAACGCTTCATCTCGCGCGAGCGCAAGGAGCCACCCGATATCGATGTGGACTTCGAGCATCAGCGGCGTGAAGAAGTGATGCAGTACCTGTATGCCAAATACGGCCGGGAGCGCGCTGCCCTGGCAGCCACCGTGATCTGCTATCGACCCCGCAGTGCCGTGCGGGATGCCGGCAAGGCCCTGGGCTTTGATCCGGCCCAGGTCGACCAGCTGGCGCGGTCGCAGGCCTGGTGGGATGGCAGACAGATGTCGGCGGAGCGTTTGCGCGAGGCCGGCTTTGATCCCGATGCGCCGCTGCTGCAGCGCCTGATGCTGGTGGTGAACGCCCTGGTCGGTTTTCCCCGCCATCTCTCCCAGCATGTCGGTGGCTTCGTGATTTCGCGCGGTCCGCTGTCAGAGCTGGTTCCGGTCGAAAATGCCGCCATGCCGGGCCGCACCATCCTGCAATGGGACAAGGATGATCTGGATGCGCTGGGACTGCTGAAAGTCGACTGTCTGGCCTTGGGCATGCTCACGGCGCTGCGCCGGGGGCTGGATCTGGTATCCGGCCTGCAGGGACGTCCCTTCGGACTGGCGGACATTCCGGCGGAGGATCCTGCTGTCTACCAGATGCTGTCCCGGGGGGATTCGATCGGGGTTTTCCAGGTTGAATCACGGGCACAGATGGCCATGCTGCCGCGTATGCAGCCGCGCACCTACTATGATCTGGTGATCGAGGTGGCCATCGTGCGCCCAGGGCCGATCCAGGGTGGCATGGTGCATCCCTACCTGCGCCGGCGGCGGGGTCTGGAGGCCGTCACCTATCCCAGTCCGGAAGTGCAGCAGGTGCTGCAGCGCACCCTCGGGGTGCCGATCTTTCAGGAGCAGGTGATGCAGCTGGCCATTGTAGCGGCAGGGTTCACGCCGGGAGAGGCTGACCAGTTACGTCGGTCCATGGCGGCCTGGAAACGCAAGGGCGGACTGGATCCCTACCGTCTGCGCATCATCGAAGGCATGACCAGCCGGGGTTATGACCCGGCTTTTGCCGAGCAGATTTTCCTGCAGATCCAGGGCTTCGGGGAGTATGGCTTTCCCGAGTCACACGCCGCCAGCTTTGCCCTGCTGGTGTATGCCTCGGCCTGGCTCAAGCATCATCATCCAGCAGCCTTCACCTGTGCCTTGCTGAACTCCCTGCCCATGGGGTTTTACTCGGCATCGCAACTGGTGCAGGACGCACAACGCCATGGCGTGACCGTGCTTCCGCCCCGGGTGGAACACAGTGCCTGGGAAAGCACGCTGGTGGATGCGCAGACCCTCCGGCTCGGTCTGCAACGGGTGCAGGGTTTGGGGCAGGAAGTGGCGGTACGGGTGCTGACCGCTCGCGCCAGCCGACCCTTCCGCGATGTGCAGGACCTGGCCCGGCGCACCCATCTCAATCGCGCCCAGCTCGAAGCCCTGGCTGCCGCCGACACCCTGGCAGGACTGGCGGGACACCGCCATGCCGCACGCTGGGCTGTGCAGGCCGTAGAAGAACCTCTGCCGCTGTTTGCCCTGCTGGAAGCGCGTGCCGATGCCCCTGACAACGCCCATGCGCCGCCCGATCCGATGTTGTCGGAGGGCATCCAGGCCTTGTCCGATCCGCGCGAGGGACGCGACATCCTGGCCGATTACCAGAGCCTGGGGTTGACGCTGCGCCGCCATCCACTGGCCTTGCTGCGGCCGAGGCTTGCGGCAGCGCGTCTGCTCAGTGCGGCCCAGCTCGATCGTCTGGCCGATGGTGCGGTGGCTCGGGCAGCCGGTATCGTCACCTGTCGGCAGCGTCCTGGCACCGCCTCCGGGGTGACTTTCGTCACCCTTGAGGACGAGACCGGCATGATCAATGTGGTGGTGTGGCGCGATCTGGCCGAGCGGCAGCGCCGCGAACTGCTGGGCGCGGTGCTGCTGGCGGTCTATGGGGTGTGGCAGCGCCAGGGCAGCGTGGTTCATCTGGTGGCGCGCCGCCTGGTCGACCAGTCCGCGTTGCTGGGCGAACTCGCCAACACGGCCCGGTCACGCGATTTCCACTAAGCCAGATCGCGCGTCGGCTGCCGGGATTCAACGGGACAGCGGCTGACAGACCTGTTGCAGGGCACGCATGCCATCGGCCGTGGTGGCAAACACCCCGTGTTCGGTGATCAGGCCGGTGATCAGGCGCGCCGGCGTGACATCGAATGCCGGATTGCGACAGGGGGAACCGTCGGGACTGACCTGTACCTGCGCAAGCGCACCACTGGACAATCTGCCGGCCACCCAGCGCACTTCCTCGGCGCTGCGTTCCTCAATGGGAATCTCGTGCAGCGCATCGGTGATTGCCCAGTCCATGGTGGGCGACGGCACCGCCGCATAGAACGGCACCTGGTTGTCCTGCGCGGCCAGGGCTTTCAGATAGGTGCCAATCTTGTTGCAGACATCCCCCTGACGGCTGACCCGGTCGGCACCGACCAACACGATATCGACCAGGCCATGCTGCATCAGGTGTCCACCGGCATTGTCGGCCAGATAGTGGTGGGGAATACCGGCCTGGCCCAGTTCCCAGGCAGTCAGCGCACCTTGGTTGCGCGGACGCGTTTCGTCTACCAGCACCTCGACCGGCACCCCGGCAGCATGGGCCAGATACACCGGTGCCAGCGCCGTACCCCAGCCGACCGTGGCGAGCCAGCCGGCATTGCAGTGGGTGAGCACCCGAACCGGCCGCTGCACCCGGGCGTGGATGCCCTGCATCAGCTGCAGGCCATGCTGTCCGATGCGCCGGTTCTGGTCCACGTCTTCCTGGCACAGGGCACGCGCTTCGGCCGCGGCTACCGCCGCCCGGTCTGCCACCGGCAACGGGCGCAGGCGGCGTTCCAGTCGGGCCAGCGCCCAGGCCAGATTGACCGCCGTCGGACGGGTGGCAGCCAGCAGGGTCAGGCTGGCGTCGAGATAGGCATCCCCGGCATCCTGTTGCAGGGCGAAAACCAGACCCCAGGCGGCGACCGCACCAATCAGCGGTGCTCCGCGAATCTGCATGCTGCGGATGGCTTCGGCGCACGCATCGCGCGACGAGAGGCGACACCAGGCCACGGCATGCGGCAGGCGCGGTTGGTCGATCACCTCGATGGCCTGGTCATCCGCCAGCCAGCGCAGGGGAGACGGCGGAATCACCGCATCCGCACAAGCGGGGGGATGGTTTGCCCCGGCGGACAGGGCTGTCATCGCAGTGCCCCTTCCGGAACGCCGGCCATAGGCGTCCGCGCAAGCGGCGCCAGCGTGAGCACCTTGCCGGGGTTCATGCGGTTGGCGGGATCCCAGGCTTGCTTCAGGCTGCGCATCAGCTGAAGCTCGATTGGGTCGCGATAGCGGGCAAGCTCGCTGGTCTTGAATTGACCGATGCCGTGCTCAGCGCTGATGCTGCCCTGCAGTTCGGTGACCAGGTCGAGCACGATCCGTGACAGGGACGCGTGATCGGCATCCAGCGTGGCCGGGTTGCCGAGGGCGATGGCGTGGTCCGCGCCGGCACGGTTGCTGGTGGTGTTGGGCATGTCGGGGATGTCAGAAAAGATGGAGCCCGGACTGCGACCGGGGAAGAGGTTGTAATGCAGGTTGCCATCGCCCAGATGGCCAAAGCAGACGATGCGCACGGCCGGATCGAGC
>CAIPBT010000098.1 GCA_903863375.1 uncultured Ferrovum sp. | reverse complement strand
CGCTGCGGGCGAACAACGGACGGTCACTGAAGCTGGCCTCCGGCCCGCCGAGCAGATCTTTCAGCAGGGTGCGCACCCGTTCCTCCTCCAGCAGCAGCGGTGCCGTGGTCAGCGCTCCGCTCTCGCTCGGCACCAGGCGCACATAGCTGAAGCGGCCGCGGTAAACCTCCTGCCCTGGGCCGGGGAAGGCGGGCAGGCGCGCATCGCCAGCGCCTGCAGTGGCCGCCGTGGCGGATGGCTTGGTGGCATCGTTCAGGTAGGCGCTGACTGACGATACCGAGCTGCATCCTGTCAGCAGGGTGAGGGTGGCTGCTGCCAGTCCGGCCGTGATGTTGATCCCCTGCCTGTTCCGCATGTTCTTGTGCATGACCATCCCTGTGGTTGAGCGGTCTGCCGTGTTTCTGACGGGGTGTCGGAGCAGGCGCGACCACTCGCCATTATGGCGAAGCCGGTCGGTCCGGCAAAGGCGGGTGTGGCCGGCGGCCGCCGGTGTCGGTCAGAAATCGCCGTCCGGTGTCGGTCAGACATCGCCGTCCGCGGGTGGGCCGGGCCATCAGAAAATGTAGTGCGTGTTGAGGAAGCTCGACTGGTTGTTGCGCACGATCTGATCCAGCAACTGGCGGGTGGCTTCGCCCTGCTTTGCCGCCACCATGGTGCGGATCGAGAACGCCCGCAGGCCGTCGTGGACGGAGAGGGTGCCTTCCGCCGAGTCGCGGCGGCCGGTGAAGGGAAAAACATCCGGGCCGCGCTGGCACTGGCAGTTCAGGTTCACCCGGCAGACCTGGTTGACCAGCGGATCGATCAGATCCGCAATCTGCCGGGAATCCTGGCCGAACACCGATACCTGCTGGCCAAAATCCGCGCCGATCACGTACTCGAGCGCTTCCTCGACATCGTCAAACGCCGCCACCGGCACTACCGGGCCGAACTGCTCTTCCCGGTAGAGGCGCATGCCAGGCCGCACCGGGTACACCACAGCCGGCCAATACAGGGTCGCGCAGCGGCTGCCGCCGCCGGGATTGATCACCTGGGCACCCTGAGCAATGGCGTCGGCCACCACCGTCTCGAAATAGTCGATGCGCACCGGGTCTGGCATCGGTGTGAGCATCACGCCGGGTTCCCAGGGCATGCCGATCTTCAGGGATTCGAGGGCAGCACAGAAGCGCTGCAGGAAATCATCGACGATCGAGCGGTGCACGAGCAGCATCTTCAGGGCGGTGCATCGCTGGCCGTTGAAGGTGAGCGCGCCCGCCAGACATTCGCGCACCGTCAGTTCGAGGTCGGCATCGGCCAGGACAATTGCGGCATTCTTGGCCTCCAGTCCCAGCACGGCACGCAGGCGGTTTGCTTTTGGGTGCGCCTTTTTCAGGGCGTTGGCCACCTTGCTGGTGCCGATCAGGGCGAGCACGCTGACGTGTCCGCTGGCCATGAGGTGGGGCACCACCACATGGGCCGGACCATACACCAGGTTCAGCACGCCCGCCGGGAACGACACCCGGAAAGCTTCCAGCATGGGTTCGTACAACAGCACCCCGAAGCGTGGCGGCTTGAACAGCACCACATTGCCCATGATCAGCGCCGGGATCAGCGTGGTGAAGGTTTCATTCAGCGGGTAGTTGAAGGGCCCCATACAGAGCACGATACCGAGCGGCGAGCGGCGGATCTGCGCGATGGTGCCGTCCACCTCCTCGAAGCGCGAGTTGCCATTTTCCATGGCTTTCAGGTCGGCCACGGTGGCGTGGATGTACTCGATGGTGCGATCGAATTCCCTGCCAGCATCAGCCAGGCTCTTGCCGATTTCCCACACGATCAGGCGCACGATCGCATCGCGTCGCTGCAGCAGCCGGGCGGTGAAGGTTTCAACACAGCGGATGCGGTCGGCGGTCGGTAGCGTGGGCCAGGTGCCACGCCCCTTGTCCCAGGCCGCACAGGCGGCATTCAGCGCCTGATCGGCCTCTGGCAGGCCGGTCAGCGGATAGCTGCCCAGCACGACGGCCCGCAGGGTGCCATCGGCCTGCCGCACCTGTACCGGCGAGAGCACCTCTTGCATGGCACCGTTCCAGTCCTGCAGCTGGCCATCGAGCAGGATGCTGCGCTGGTGCAGCGGCGCCGGACGTTGCGCCGCAGCCGGCATCGCGCCTGCAACCGGAAAAGTAGCGAGCAGGCCTTGCCGCCGGCTGGCCAGGGCGTCTGCCTGCGGGCCCGCTGGCGGCAGCGGGATCATGACCCGCTCCGCCGTGCGGCGTCCTGCTGCAGGGCGCGTGCGGCACCGAGGATGGCGGGGTAGGGCGTGTGGATCACCCACACCGGAATGTCGCGCAGATAGGAACTGAAGCGGCCGCGGTCTTCGAAGCGCGCCCGGAAACCGGAATCACCGAAGGCCTGGCCCAGGCGCGGCACGATGCCGCCACCGATATAGACGCCACCGCGGGCACCCAGGGTCAGCGCCAGATCGCCTGCCACCGTGCCGAGGAAGCCACAGAACAGGGCGAGCGATTCGACACAGGCCGGGCAGTCACCGTCTACCGACCGGGCGGTGATGTCGGCGGCGGGGCGGTCTGCCGGCACACCGGCATGCTCTGCCACCACGGCGCGATAGACCGCCTCCAGTCCCGGGCCGGACAGCACCCGTTCCGCCGATACGTGGTGCAGCGACTCGTCGGCGAACTGCGGTGCCACCCGTTCGATCACCTGCGCTTCGCGTGGCGTACGGGCCGCTAGCGTGGCATGGCCGCCTTCGCCTTCGATGGCGACCAGGCTGCCATCCGGGGCGGTGAACAGCCCCGAGACACCCAGTCCGGTACCGGCACCGAGCAGGGCCAGCGGGGCACCCGCAAGACCCGTACCACCGCCCACCTGCAAGCACTCCGTGGCATCCAGATCCGGCAGTGCCAGCGCCAGTGCCGTGAAATCATTCAGCAGGCGCACATGCGTCAGGCCCAGCGCCTTCTGCAAGTCTGCCACCGAAAAATCCCAGTGGTTGTTGGTCATGGTCACCCGGTCGCCGCGCAAGGCGGTTGCCACGCCCATGGCCAGCCAGCGCGGTGCCGGCAGGTGGTGCTGGGCAAGGTAAGCGCGGATGGCTTCGGCAGGACCCGGGTAGTCGGCACAGGGCAGGCTGGTGGCCAGGGCCGGCCGGTCGCCGGCCGTGGCCTGCCAGGCGAAGCGGGCGTTGGTGCCGCCGATGTCGGCCAGCAGACGGGGAAAGCTGTCGGGAAACGAACGCGTCATGGTTGCAGCACTGGGAAGGCGGGAGCTGCAGTATGTAACGGAATTACGCGACAGGGTAGCGCCGAGTTACAGGATCGCTGGCGTGGCCGGTGCCGCTCAGTCGCAACTCGCGATCACCTCGAGCAGCTCTTCGCCGTAGCGCTCCAGTTTTTTCACCCCCAGGCCCGGAATCTCCGCCAGGGCGTCGTGGCTGTCCGGCCGCGATTCGACCAGGGCCAGCAGGGTGGTGTCCTGAAAGATGACATACGCTGGCACGTTCTGGGTGGCCGCGGTGCGGCGTCGCCAGGCGCGCAGGGCATTCAGCAGGCGCTCGCCAGCCGGCGAGAGATCGATGCCGGCGGGAACGCCGGACCGGGTCGAGGTGCTGCGTTTCGGGGTGGCGGCGCGTGGCTGGCGCAGGATCAGTGCCTGCTCACCGCGCAGCACGGGCCGCGCCGCTTCGTGCAGACGGTAGGCACCGTAGGCGCTGACGTCCGGAAAGACCAGTCCCAGCGCCACCAGCTGGCGCAGCACGCTGCGCCAGTGGTTGTCGTCCAGGTCGGCGCCGATGCCGAAGGTGGGCAGCAGGTGATGTCCCTGCTGGGTCATCCGTTCGGTGGTGCGTCCGCGCAGCACATCGATCAGATGGCCGGCGCCGAAGCGCTGGCCGGTTCGCACGATGGCCGACATCAGCTTGCGGGCGGCATCCGTGCCATCCCAGGTGGCGGGCGGGTCGAGGCAGTTGTCACAGTTGCCACAGGGGGCCGACGCTTCACCGAAGTAGTGCAGCAGCACCTGGCGGCGGCACTGGGCCGCTTCGCAGAAGCCCAGCATGCTGTCCAGGCGCAGGTGCTCGACCCGTTTCTGATCCTCTCCGGCGTCCGATTCCTCGATCCATTTGCGCAGCTGTACCACTTCACTCAGGCCATAGGCCATCCAGACCTCGGCCGGCAACCCGTCGCGGCCGGCGCGCCCGGTTTCCTGGTAATAGCCCTCCAGGCTTTTGGGCAGGTCGAGATGGGCGACAAAACGTACATCGGGTTTGTCGATGCCCATGCCGAAGGCAATGGTGGCCACCATCACCAGCCCTTCCTCACGGATGAAACGCTGCTGGTGGTCGCGCCGCAGCGCGGCGTCCATGCCGGCATGGTAGGGCAGGGCGCTGACGCCCTGTTCGCGCAGGAACGTGGCAGTCTCGTCGACCTTCTTGCGCGATTGGCAGTAGACGATGCCCGATTCGCCGAGGTGGCCGCCATGCCCGGCGCGGCCGGCGCCCTGCCGCAGAAACTGCAGCAACTGGCGGCGGGCGTCATCCTTTTCGGTGACATGGTAGCGGATGTTCGGGCGGTCGAAGCTGGCGACAAAATGGCGCGCCTCGGTCAATCCCAGTTTCTGGGCGATTTCCGCCCGTGTCTGCGCATCGGCCGTCGCCGTGAGTGCCATTCTCGGCACCTGGGGAAACCGCGCAGCCAGGGCCGACAGGCGCATGTATTCCGGCCGGAAATCGTGGCCCCATTGCGAGACACAATGCGCCTCGTCGATGGCGAACAGGGCCAGCTCGCCGCGCGCCGCGAGCCCGTCCAGCACATCCAGAAAGCCCTCCAGCACCAGCCGTTCTGGCGATACGTACAGCAGGGTGAGTGTGCCTTCGTGCACCTTGCGCCAGACCCGTCGGGCTTCCTCGCCATCCTGGCTGGAATTGAGGAAATCCGCCTCGATGTCGAGCTGCTTCAGGGCATCGACCTGGTCCTGCATCAGCGCGATCAGCGGCGACACCACGATGGTCAAGCCCCGGCGCAGCAGCGCTGGAACCTGATAGCACAGCGATTTGCCACCACCGGTCGGCATCAGCACCAGGGCATCGCCGCCATCTGCCACATGGGTGATCACCTCGGCCTGTGCACCGCGAAAAGCCGGATAGCCGAACACCGCCCGCAGGGTGCTCAGGGCGCGTTGCAGGGTCGGGCTGTTCCCGTTTGCCATACCGTTGTTCAACTGCTGCGGAAACACGGCTCACACAGGCGGAATCGGGTCTGCCAGTCGAGCGGCTTGCCGCACTCGCGGCATTTTTTGCCTTTGTTCTTGCCGATGAAGCCGAGGATGGCGGTATTCAGCTGGGTCAGTTCGGCCTGCGCCTCTTCGAACTGAGGGAACATCGTGGGTAGCCGGTAATGCAGCCAACAATAGAGTGTCAGCAGCTTCACGGCCTGCTCGGCGTGCTCGTGGTCGTGCTGCTGCAGTCGCGCCTGCAACATCGGGTAACTCGTCAGCAGCACGGGTTCCTGGCGGGCGATGGCGGCCACGAACAATTCGAATTCAGGCACGGCTTCATCCCGCACCATTGGCACCGGGGCGCGCGACAGGGTCAGTTTCACGCGCAGGTCGAGCGCGTAGCGGTCGATGCGCCAGGCCAACCCCGCCTGGCTCGGTGGCACCACCGGCTCGAACTCACGGCTGCGCTCCAGCGCGAGCTCGCGCCAGAAATAGAACAGGATTTCAGCGAGACGGTCGGTGCCGAGAAAGCGCGACAGCGCATCGACGATGATCCAGTTGGCTTCGTAGCGGTAATGCACGGGCACCGGATCGGGACGACGCGACAGGCTGCGCTTGACGAAAGACAGGGTTTCCGCCGACAGGGCACCGACGTGGCCCTTTTCGGCCATGCCATAGCGGCCGGCCCGACCAGCGATCTGCCAGACCAGATCGCGTGGCACCGGAATTTCTTCCTTGCCGTTGTACTTGGTGGCGGCGCTGAAGAACATCGCCGCGATGGGCAGGTTGAGGCCCAGGCCCACGGCATCGGTGCAGACCAGGATGTCGGCTTCGCCCTCGCGGAACTGCCGGGCCTGCTCGCGCCGGACCTCGGGTGAGAGGGCACCGTAGACCAGCGCCGGCGAGCGGCGGAAGCGCTCGCGCAGTTCGCCGGCAATGTCGATCACCTGCCCGCGCGAGAAGGCCACCACGGCGCTGCCGCGAGGCAGCTCCGACAGCTTGGTTGGGGTGCGCAGCACTTCCAGTTCGGACAGCCGTTCCAGCTCGACGATCTCGACCGGCTCGTCCAGCCATTCCGCCAGCGCCAGCACCGCATTGCGCGCCTCCGGGGCACCCAGCATCCACACCTCGCGCGCGGGCGCGCCAAGAATGGCCTGCAGCCAGGCCGATCCGCGCTCCTCGTCGCCAATCATCTGCACTTCATCGATCACGGCGACGTCGACTTCATGATCGAAGTCGATCATCTCGACGGTGGCGGACGTGAAGGTGGCGCCATCGACTTCCTCGATCAGCTCACCGGTGACCAGCGAGGTCAGCAGGCCCAGTTCGGTCAGGCGGTCACGTACCTCCAGCGCCAGCAGCCGCAGCGGGCCCAGATACAGGCCGGAACCGGCTTGCCGCAGGCGTTCCATCGCGCGATAGGTCTTGCCACTGTTGGTCGGGCCGATCACCAGGGTCAGCCGCCGCTTCATCGCGCGCGCCTTGGGGTAGAAGCCATCCAGTCGGGTCGGCAGATGGGCCAGGGTTTCCTGGTCACGATCGCCCTCCCGGCCAGATTTGCTGCCGGGGCCTTTGCCGCCTTTGCCACCGCGTGCGCTGCTGCCGCGCAAGGCTGCTGCGCTGGCCGGCAGGCGCGGTGAGGGCGCGCTGATCGACAGGGCGGGCGGGCCGGCCCGCGTTGGCACCGGTGCTTGTCCCCAGGTTTGCCCAGCGCCAGCAGACTTGCCTGCGGGGCTGCGGGTGTTGCCGGAAGGGCCACCACGGCCACCGACGGCCATGCCTTGGCTGGGACGGCCCACCGCCGAGCCCTGACTGCCCTTGCCCGCCGGCACCTTGCCGGGGGTCCTGCTGCCTGCGCGTCCCGTGGACGGTTTCTTCATCTCAGTCGATCCGGCGGCATCGCTCCTGGATGGTGCGATGCAATGTCAGCCGAGAGCTTAGCCCAGAAGTCCCGGCCCGGCGAACCCTTTGGCGGTGAGCCCCTGCCGTCAGCCCAAGGCCTGCTTCACCCGGGCAACCAGCGCCCGGGTCGAGGCATCGTGCGCCAGCGGATCCGGGCTCTCGCACAGCTCCTGATAGATGGTCCGCCCCAGCACCTTGCCGAGTTCGACACCCCATTGGTCGAACGAGTTGATGCCCCAGATCACCCCTTGTGTGAACACCTTGTGTTCGTACAGCGCAATCAGCGATCCCAGGCGGGCTGGGCTCAAGTCATCCAGCAGCAGCGTGTTGGAGGGTATGTTGCCCAGGAAGGTGCGATGACCGGCCAGCACCTCGGCGCGGCCGGCATCCATACCCTGACCCAGCATCTCGGCCAGGGCCTGCTCGCGCGTGCGGCCGGTCATCAGGGCTTCCGCCTGAGCCAGCATGTTCGAGAACACGATGCGCTGGTGCTCCAGATCCTGCTGGGGTGCGCGCAGCACGCCGATGAAATCCACCGGCACTTTCTGGGTTCCCTGGTGCACCAGCTGGAAATAGGCGTGCTGGCCGTTGATGCCGAGTCCGCCCCAGACCACCGGGCCAGACGCACGTTCTAGCCGCTGTCCGGCCAGGTCGACGCCCTTGCCATTGCTCTCCATGTCGAGTTGCTGCACGTAGGTTGGCAGCGCGGCCAGGCGGGCATCGTAGGGCACCATCAGCAGGGTGCGGGCATCGAGCACGTTGGCATTCCAGACCCCAGTCAACGCCAGCAGTACCGGCAGGTTGGCCAACAGAGGCGCGGTGCGGAAGTGCTCATCCATGGCGCGGGCACCGGCGAGCAGTTCGTGAAACCGTTTCGGCCCGATCGCCAGCATGATGGGCAGCCCGATCGG
>CAIPBT010000097.1 GCA_903863375.1 uncultured Ferrovum sp. | reverse complement strand
GGGGCAGGCGCGCCTGTCGCGTTGGCGTCGCGGCCGACGAAGGATACTGGATCCTGCTCTTGCTCATCCTGCGCCTCCCTTGCTCGTGGTTCGCTTGCTGTTGGATTGCTTGCTGTTGGGTTGCCTGCCCGTGGTTTGCCCGCGCATGGCCCAACCGTTCCCGGCATCCGGCATCCGCCCCGCCGATCGATCGGCGCAGAGGCTCTGCAAGACCGCCTGAACCCGGGCCAGATAGCGCTGACCTCGAACCGGATCGGCGCTGTGGTACCGCGCAACGGCTTCGGCAAGGCTGCCCGAACGTGCGCGCTGCTCAGCCAGAATCTGCGCCGCAACACGCTGATTGGATTCGGGATCGAGCGCCGTGGCCAGATCTGGAAACCTCGACCGATGATAATGCCAATTGACCTGCAAAATACCGACATCGAATAGGTCGAAGTGCTGAGACTGAAGTCTTGCCGCGGCGGCAAGGGCAGCCGAACGGGTGAGAAAAAAGTATGAGTGCCCCGCGACATTCAGGGTCCACGGCCAGGGCTGCTGGCCGATGCCGGACTCGACAATTGCCATGGCCAGCAGCAGCTGCGGCGATACGCCGATGGCCGCAGCCGCCGGACCGAACTGGATGTGGCGACGCCCGCACTCGCCCCAGATGCCGCGACCTTCGGCACGTGCCTCCTGCTGGGCAAACACGTAGGGACGCAAACCTACCCGCGCCGGGCGACCGCTCACAGGCAACATGGCCTGCCCCAGGCGTAGCAGCAGCAAGGACCAATCGATGCGCTGCCCGTGCCAGGCAAACCAGATCCGCAGCGGCACGCCATGGTCGCTCCGCTCCACCCAGAGGGGGGTACCCGGCGGCAGGATCTGGCGCGCCCAGGCAAGATGGGCCTCCGGATGGCAGGCCCCATCCGCATGGACGCCCTGCACCGGAACGACGTGCAGCCCGTCGGATGCCCGCACCAGCAGCTCGGTCAGGCTGGTCACCTGTACCAGATCGACCGGCTGCCGCTGAACGACCGGCGGATCCACCCGCCCACCGGTTGCCGGTTTGGCGCAAGACGGCCCTGCCACGGCGAGCAGGCAGATGGAGGCAAGCCGGCCCACCCACCGGCGCAAGGATGTCATGGGGCGGCCGTCTCGGTGAGTGGCGGCAGCGGCAGATCGCGGTTGACCATGACCTGGAAGGCATGACCGCGCTGGATCACCAGGGTGGGGGGCAGGTTGCCCTGGGTCTGCAACCCGGCACGCGCCGTGTCCAGCAGGATCTGGCCGGTGGCGTCCGGCGTGGGCAGCACGCTGCCTCCGGGCGCTGCGATACTGGCGGACGGGCGCTCCGCCACCCGCGCGATACCTGCCGTCAGGAAGGAAAAGCCGAATCGGTCCCAGAAATGGGTGTCCACCTGATCCTGCAGACCAGCTCCACCCGCCGGGTCAGCGGCCTCCATGCGGTTGAGGTCAATGCTGCTGCCATCCGGAAAAATCAGCCGATGAAAGCTCGCCATCACCCGTTGCTGGCCGGCACTGACCTGACTGTCATACCGTCCCACCAGACGGGTGCCGCGCGGAATCAGACGAACCTGCGCAGAGACACTGTCGAATACGTCCTGGGTGACCTGCGCGAGGATCATGCCCGGCAGGTCGCTGCGCAGTTCATTGACCAGCACACAGGGAATCGCCGTACCCTCGAGCACCAGCCACGTTCCTGTCGGCGGACGAATGGCCAACGCTCCGGGGATGGCCGTGCCACCGCCAGCGCCGGCGGCTGTGGCCGACGGATACGCGCTGTCCATCGGCCCGCGTTTCCCGTCGGCGCCCGGCAGGGCCTGACGCAGCCAGTTGCCGGCCGCACTGAGCAGGGCAGGACTGGATTGCAGGGCATCGCCCAGCCGGCCAAATCCGGCGAGGGGTCCGGCGGGCGATGCCGTCGGGCCAGGATCGCCCGAGGTCAGGCTGTTGCTGCCGGCGCTGACATGACTGATGGCAAGGATGTGGCTGCCAGCGATCAGGCTGCGCGCCTTTTCCTGCTCGTAGCGTGCCGCGTCGGCTGCCGTGGCATTGCGTGTGGGATCGGCCGGAACCGCTGGGTGCCGGCCCGCCCCATCCGAACCGGCTAACCAGGCAGACCCGCCGACACCGGGTAGCTCCAGCAGGTCAGCGGGCAGATCCGACTGCTGCGGATCGGTCGCAAGCGCTGCGAGGCCGCTGCTCCTATCGGCTGTCACGCCTTTAGCCGCGAGCGGGCTTGCCGGTAACGGCGCCACCGGCGCAGCTTGAACGGCAGAAGCGGCAGCCAGGGGTGCCGTGCCGGCCTCCAGTGGCTCGCGCAGCGCCTGCCCGAGTGGTGCAAGGGAGGGCGTATCGCCCGCCACGCCCGCGCCATCGGCCGCCGGGTTGGCCGGGGTATGAACAGGAGCCCGTTGCAGCAGGCCCTGGGCCAGCGCCGCGCACGCTCCCAGCAACCCGAGTCCCACGGCAAACCAGAGGTGCAGACGACGGGGGGGCTTACGCCGCAGGGCCAGCGGATCATCCGCTTCCTCGAGCAGCGCCTGAAAGGCCTCCAGCCCCGGATCGACCGGAGGCCCTGCCGCTGAATCCGGGCCGTGACGGGCATCGAAGGCGGCTGCCGCAGACGCCAGGAACGTGTGGCGGTCGACACCCGTCCCATGGGCATCGTCCTGCCCGGGAAGCTCAGGCGACGGTTCACCAGGGCGCATGTTGACCTCCTTCCGCGCTCCGGCCACTGGCATGCCGCTGAATATCAACTTCGGACTTGCCCAGTTTCAGCACCAGCCGGGGCAGGATTCGCGGAATCACCACCCAGTCGCCGCGCACCGCGTAATTGACCAGCACCAGGCCGTCCTCACCAGCCTGAAACAGGGCCGGCAGACTTTCGTGGGGCGGTATGCGCAACCACATCGAATGGCCGTCATCGAAGACCACCTGAGGTCGGAACGGCGCAGTGCCCACCAGGCGGTAATCAAAATCCAGACGCGTTGGATCGAGCCCCTCCGTGGGTGGCAGGGCATGGCTGTCGCCCGGGCCCGGCACCGTGATGCCAGCCGGCAGACCACGGCTGGCTGCCCCTGCGGCAGGCCCTGCCGTCGCCCCAGCGCCAGCGCTGGTGCCGCTGAACACCGGGACAGTTCCGCCCGGCGTCGCCACCACCCGACCGGCAGGCGCGGTCCACTCGGCACCGTGTGGCAGGGGTGCGGGCGGCGTGCGCAGCACGATCAGGTCGGGATAGACCCAGGTGACACGCTGCATCCAGTCATCGCCAGCAAGTACGCTCTTCAGGGTGAGCTGGTAGGTACGGCGGTCAGTAACGAGCGTTCCGGCCGTGAACAGGGCAGGCTTGAGCGGCTTCACGAAAACGTGCCCAGCCAGTTCCTCGACCAGCCATTGCACCGTGTCGCCCAGGGCAAAACCCGTGACGTGCTCATCCGGCGCAAGTTGCAGGTCGGTGGGTACACCGGGCAGCGCCACGATCGCAAAGCTGGCTTCGGGATCGTAGCGGAAATGCTGGATGTGACTGCTGCCCTCGGCACCCTGACGCGCCAAGGGCTCGGCGGAGGGACGGGCAGCCGCCTGGGCCGGGCTTGGCGGTGCCAGAACCAAGCCCAGGACCAGGGCTTGGCCCAGCAGGCTGTGGATCAGCGGAACGTGGATCAGCGGAACGTGGATCATCAGGCTGTGGATCAACCGGCCGTGAATCTCGGGGAGATGATCAACCGGTTTCATCGCTCCAGGTCCTCTCCGACCTGGAAATGGGTCACCTGCAGACCGATCGGGTTGCGCAGCACGCCCTCTTCGGTCTGTGGCGGGATGGACTGGAAATGCACCGTCAGCAGCCGTTTTTCGACCACCGCAGCCGGATTGGCACCGCTGCGGCGGCTGCACTGCACGCGCACCAGGGCCACGCCGTCACCAATGAGCGAGACGCTGGAGACGTGCACACTGCGCACCAGCAGGGGGTCGTCCTTCAGCTTTTGCAAAGGACTGTTAGCACGCACCCAGTCGGTGAATTCGACCTGTGCCTGACCACGAGTCTGCTCATAGGCCTGCGCGAGCCAACGCGGCGACAGCTGCCCATCGATACCCAACAGGTGCGTGACCCATTGCGCCAGAAAATAGCGCTTCTCGGCATCCCCAGGCTGATACGGCACCAGGCGGCTGGCGGCGACCTGCACGGCCCCGTCGCTGCCTCCCTGCAGGATGAAGGGCTGGACGGACGGTCGCAGGGCAAGCACCACCACCGCCACAAGGCTGATGAGAAAAGCCGCGCCAAACAGCAAGGCAAGCCCCTGGTTGCGTGCCCGATCCACCGCGGCGCCACTCAGATGTTCATAGGCGTCCGGCGGCAGGCCCTCATGGGCCATGGCGGGCGCCCCCGCCGGCACGCCGCCGGTGGCAGCCGCGCGGTGCGGGCGGGGTGCGGAGGGCCCGGCAGGCCCGGCAGGCAGGGGACCGGAATAGGACAGGAAGGCCATGGTCAGACAGCTCCAGCGAACAGCGATGACGCCATTTCAGCAGAGGTGGCGGGCTGCTGCCGTTGCGACAAGGGGCATCAATTTGCCGTGATGCGCAGCACGCCGCGCTTAACTTGGCGCTGTCCGCGCCGTTAACCATGCTTCAACTGAGCTGCAAGCGCGCCCATGGACCTGCCTGACCAGAACCAGCCTGACCAGAACCTGTTTCATCAGCGCCTGTTACGCACCCATGGGCGCCTGCTCGGCTTGCAGGCCCTACTGGGCGTCACCCTGTTTCTGGCCGCGGCGGTCGGCGGCCTGCCACGCAATCCGCTCTGGATGGCACTGCTCGGGGCGGCCGTGCTGGCGGGCGTGGCCGGCGAGCGCCATGTGCTGGCGCGCAAGACAGCCTTGTGGGAAGCCGAGCGCAGCCGACTGGAGGGGCTGCAACGCGAACTGCGCAGCAGCCGCGATGAAACCGAGGCGAGCCGCAGCCGTGAACAGGCCCAGTATCGCGAGGCGGCGCGCGCCCTCGCCACCATCCGCTCGTCTTCACAAAACCTGGTGCTGATCGGCGAAGATCTGCATATCCGGCTGCTGAACGGCAGCATGCAGAAAACCCTGCAGGCACGACTGCAGGCAACGCCAGGGGTGCACAGCGCCATCGACGAAGCGCTGGCTGGCGGCCATTGCGACTGCCTGAGCGGCCCGATGCATCCGCCGTTGTCGCAACGACTGACGTCGCTGACGGGGCCAGCACGGTGGGAAGCGACGTATGGCGACCTGAAACTGCAGATCAGCGCAACCCGGGTGGAAGATGCGCAGGGACAATTCCTGGGCTACGCCATGGAATGGCGTGACCGCACGGACGAGCTTGCCACCCAGGCAGAAATTGCCGCACTGGTGCATCGTGCGGCGGCCGGCATGCTCGACGACGAACTGCCGCTGGACGACAAACGCGGCTTCAACCGCGACGTCTCGGCCGGCATCAACCAGTTGCTCAGCAATTGCCGCAGCGGCATGCAGGAAGTCGCCGGGGCGCTTGCCCTGCTTGCCGAAGGACGACTCGAGGCGGCAGAGGGCCCGACCCTGGACGGTGTCTTCGGTGACATGCAGCGCCATACCCGGGACACCGTCCATCGCCTGATCGACATCGTTCGGCACATCCATGAGGCAACCGACCTGATCCAGTCGGCCGTGCGTGAAATCTCCAGCGGCATGCTGCATCTGGCGCAACGGACCGACCAGCAGGCCCGCGAAATCGAGGAAACGGCGGCCAGCATGGAGCAGCTGACCGTGACCGTCCGCCAGAATGGCGACAATGCTCAGCAGGCCAATGCGCTGGCCGTGAATGCGACCCAGATTGCCGACCGTGGCGGCAGCGTGATGGAACAGGTAGTCAGCAGCATGGGCAGCATCCGCGAAACTTCGCGCCGGATTGCCGACATCCTGGGCGTACTCGACAGCATTGCTTTCCAGACCAATATCCTCGCGGTCAACGCGAGCGTCGAGGCGGCCCGGGCGGGCGAACAGGGGCGGGGATTTGCCGTCGTGGCCGCCGAAGTGGGGAAGCTCTCCCAGCGCAGTGCGCAGGCGGCCCGGGAAATCCGTACCCTGATGACCGAAACCGAAGACCGCGTGCAAACGGGCGCAAACCAGGTCACGGCGGCACGCAGTGCGATGCTCGATATCGTCGGTGCGGTAGGCCACGTGGCCACGATCATGAACGACATCACGGACGCGTCGGCCCAGCAGACGCTAGGCATCAATTTCATCAACGAGGCCATTGCGCACATGGACTCGGTCACCCAGCAGAATGCCTCTTTGGTGGAGGAGGCAGCCGTTGCCACCGAGGCGCTCGATCAACAGGCGCGCAGCCTGGCGGCTGCCGTCGCCTTGTTCCGCATCGATGGTTCGGCCGTCCAACCCAGCAGCCAAGCGGTGAGCGGAGTGCTGCGAGCCGGGAGGCCGTACGACGGGCAGCCAGACGACGGGGAGCGATACGACAGGGGCCAAAACGACGGAATGCCATATGTCGGGATGCCATATGACGGGGCGCCGCACGACGGGGCGCATAACGTCACCAGGCCAGCGCTGCAGGAGCCGGCCGGGCCGGCTCCGTCAGCGACGGCTTTTGCCGTCCCGGCTGCCACGAGAGGCCGCACTGGCGGCGTCCATCCCGCCCTGCGTGGTCACCCGGGGGGTGACCCGCGGGTCAGCGGCAACTGCCAGACTCAGGCGGCAAAATTGGCCGACACAAACTCCCAGTTCACCAGGTTCCAGAACGCCGCCACGTAATCGGGCCGCTTGTTGCGGTAATCGACGTAGTAGGCGTGCTCCCAGACGTCACAGGTCAGCAGGGCTTTCACGCCCTCGTGAGTGAGCGGTGTCCCGGCGTTGCTGGTGCTGACCAGATCGAGCGAACCGTCGGCCTTTTTTACCAGCCAACCCCAGCCCGAACCAAAGGTGCCGACGGCGGTGGCCGTAAAGGCCTTCTTGAACTCGTCAAACGAGCCCCACTTGGCATCGATGGCGGCTGCCAGGGCACCGGTCGGCACACCCCCGCCGTTCGGCGACAGGCAATGCCAGTAAAACGTATGGTTCCAAACCTGTGCCGCGTTGTTGAAGATGCCGCCGGACGACTTGCGGATGATGTCTTCCAGGCCGAGCGCTTCAAACTCCGTACCCTTGATCTGATTGTTCAGATTGGTGACGTAGGTCTGGTGATGTTTGCCGTAATGAAACTCCAGGGTTTCCTTGGAGATATGGGGCTGCAGCGCATCGAGCGCGTAGGGCAGCGTGGGCAGGGTATGTTCCATGCGAAAACCTCAAGTGGCTGGGGGGGAGAACCGGGGTGGCTGGCAAGACCGCCACATGCTGAAAGTCTAGCATGGCTGGATCAGGCCACCAGACTCCCCGCCTCTACAGCCGCGATCGCCTTGGCCTGATGCATGTCCTGGGTGTAGCCGCACGCAAACAGGCAGCAGGCCAGCTGGTTGGCGAGCGGATGGGGCAGCGGCAGTTCGCCGCCCAACACCTTGCGAATCCATGCCGCAGTCGGCGCCGGCTCGATGCTCTCTGGCAGGCCCGGCAGGGAGCGGATCGGTCCCAACTCGGCCTCGAACAGGACCGTGGCGCTGCCATGTTGGTAATGCACGATTTGAGGGCGTCGTTTCGGGTTCGCGAACGCCTCTCCCTCTGTTGCGCGCATTAACAGTGCATGCGCACCAGATTGAAGCAGAAACTCTGCCAGCTTTTCGAGGTAAGCCGGATGGCTGACGCTGCACAGGCGGATGCCATCGCCCTGAAAAGGGTCGATCAACTTGACCAGGGTGTGCCCCGAATTACGCACCCCCAGCCGGCCGCGCAGGGACAGCAAGGCTGCCAGACCAGGCGACAACACTGCCGTTGGCACGAATGCCAGGCCGTTGGTATCAAGTGCCTTTTGCGCCTGCGCCGCCGTCGTGCAGGGCAACACGCCCAGTTCGCGCAGAATGTAGGCGCTGGCGACGCGGCCATTGCCATCCAGGCAGCCATGCAGTAGCACGGGAATGCCGATCCGGCGCAGCAGCAACACCAGCAGCGGCAACAGGTTGGCTTGGTGGCGCGCGCCATTGTAGGTTGGGATGATCACGGGTCTGACCTCGCCTGGCGGCAGGCGCAGGCGGACCAGACGCTCGTTGACGGCTCGCGAAAACCCCAGCAGCTCGCTCACCCCCTCGGTCTTGTTGCGCAGGGACAGGATGATGGCGCCCAATTCCAGCTCTGGCACACCGCCGTCCAGAATGGCACCGAACAGCCGATGGGCGTCGTCTTCCTCGAGATCGCGGGAGCCACGCTCACCCCGCCCGATTTCCTTGATGACCTGAGAAAAATTCACACGCACTCCTCCTGTGGTGCC
>CAIPBT010000096.1 GCA_903863375.1 uncultured Ferrovum sp. | reverse complement strand
CTGGGCACCGTCCAGGGCACAGGCATGGTGCCAGCCTGGGGGCAGCTGCACGTTGGCCGCCAGGCGCATGCGTCGATAGTCAGTGCCGCGCGGATAGAGCACCACGGTGTTCCATTCGAGATCGACCAGGTGTGCCGACGCGAGCAGGCCATCCCAGTTCTTCTCGCCGCTGGTTGGCGTGAGGTAGTCGAAGCGGATGTCCAGCCGGCTGGCTCCGGCAGGTACCGTGACATGGAAGGCAAACATTTCGATCGCATCGCGACGCCAGGGCACATCGACGCCGTCCGCGCTGAGGTGCAGGCCCGCCACGCTGGCAATGCCAGCCCAGGGGGCATGGGTGCCCTGAATCCACTTGGGCAGCAGCAGGGTGAGGGGGCCGGGCCGAACGGGCAGGGCCTCCTGCACATGAAAGACCTTGTGCTGGATATCGCGCAGATCGACCGACAGGGTGGTCAGACCAGGCACGTCCGGCCCGGAGACGGGTGGCAGCGGGGTGGCGGTCGCCGCTCCGGACGCCGGCACCAACGCGAGGCTGAGGGCAAGCGCAGACAGCAACGAAACGAGGGGAAATCGGCAGCTCATCAGAAAGACATCCTTGAACAGGTGGCCCTGCGGGCATGGCCATGGTGAAGTGCAGCGAATCCATATCTTGCCAGAAGCCGGGCGCCAGATCGTCCAGAGGGTTGGCCAAGGCGTCGTGCATCGGTCTGGTGCGTGCCGGGGGCGATTTGGCCGCCCGGCGGCAACTCCCGCCGCGCTGCGGCGGCACCGCGCGGGCTGCAGCCGCGCTGGCGGCGCTTGGCAATGGCGGCAATCCGCGGCGATCGCCGGGTTTGGCCTGACACAGACAACCCAGTATGATTTTTGCTTTGTCTGACAGGTCTGTTCAGGAATTCACGTCATGGGCACAGTTGTTCCCCAGCCGGCTGATGCAGGGGCTGCCGCCGATGTGCCGGCCGAAGGTGATCGGCGGCTGTTTGGCGCTGTTGAACGCGTTTTTTATGCGGGGTACTGGATCAAGACTTATCCGGTGCCAGTCGACGCCCTGCGCGCCAAAAGTGAGCTGATCACGGCGCTCACCCGTCGCCTGTTCAACCACACCGAGCACGGCGTCAATGTGCCAGGCTGCCGCCTCAACGAGGCACGCGCATCCTACGATGCCGAGCAGGATACTGCCCGGCGGCGGGTGAAGGGCGCCATGCTGGCGGGGGCCTTGGTCAACCGGGCAACGGACATCTTCCGGCGGCTGGTCGAATTGCAGTCGGACGGTGTCGATGTCCGTGCCGATTTCCCGCTGGTCAGGGAATGCGGGCGCTGCCTGATCGAGGCGCTGGAGTTGAGCCGGTTGGTGCATCACCGCAGTGGCGAGGAGGGCATCGACGAACTGTGGGGAGAACCCTTCAAGGTGTTTTCGATTCCGCTCGAGGAATTCTTCGAAGGCCGTTACATGAAGACCGGCCAGGCCATGCGGGATATGGACCGTATTGCGGCGGCGATGGTGGCCAATTTCTGTTCCATCCCGGTGTTTGCCGCGCTGGAGCCGGTGGTGGCAGACCTGGCGCACGCAGCCCGGGTGAAAGTCGAGACGCTGCGCGGCGATCCGGAGGTGTTTGATGTCTGGGCAGCGTTCGTGACTGCCGGAGAGCGTATGGCGGATTTCCTGCCGGCAACGCAGACCGCAGCCAGCGATGCCGAGCGATCGCTGAACCGCGGTCCGCACAGCGTAGCCGATGGCCTGCAGCTGATCCGCTGCGGCCGAGCCCTGATCTTTTACATCGCCCGGGCGCGGACACCCATGCCGAAGAGCACCCAGGAATACATCGAGCGCTGCGAGTTCTATCACCAGCATGGGCGCCTGCCCCCCATGCCGACACCGCTGCCGGCCTGAGCCTGAAAGCCGCACGGGCCTGAAAGCTGCACGGGAAGGCGGGCGGCGATGAGTTTTCCGCCCGGCGACGGCGGCGGTAACGCCACCGTCGCCGGGCTTTGTTACCAGCAGGTTGGTGGCGCGTTGGTGGTGTTGAGGTTGCTCTGGGTGCCCTGATCGGTCAGCTGGAAATCACCACAGGCATCGCTGGTCTGGGCGCCGGTGCGCGATGCCAGCGCGGTGAAGGTGGGCGGACTGGCGGCCACAGTCACGCTGAGCGAGTAGGACGTCACGCCCCAGGTGCTGACGGCGACAGGGAACGCCGTGCCATAGCCCAGGGCGCTGGCCGTCGCGGTGTAGACATTGTTGGTGGCGTAGTAGCGTTCTTCGCGCGCTGCCAGGTCGAGCAGCGCATTCTTGGCATCGCTGCGCCGGGTCTTCTGGATCTGCTGGGTGTAGGTCGGAATGGCGATGCCGGCCAGCACGCCGACCACGGCCAGCGCGGCCAGCAGTTCCATCAGCGTGAAGCCGGCAAAGGCGCGCCGGGGGCGGTTGGGCAGAGGGTTCATGTCAGCGCAGCTGTGTCCAGTTGAGTCGCTTGGTCACGACATTCTTCGGCGGGTTGATCTGCGTGGCGGTGCCCACCCCGGAAGACGTCTGGTTGACCAGATAGGGATTGTTCAGGGCGCTCACCACCGAGGGGGTGCCGGTGGCATTCAGGGCAATGCCGGTGACGCTGACTTTCTGCGCGCTGTTGGTGGGACTGGTCACCTGAACAAACTGGTTGTTGCTGTTCGGGAAGTACGAGTTGCTGAACGTGCCGCCATTGCTGGGCGCGAAGGCCATGGTCCAGCCGCCTGGCAGGGTGGAGCTGCACGCAAACACGGAATTATTCGGTGGAATGGTGGTGTTGAGTACCAGTGACCCCTGATAGGCGACCGGGTTGTAGATCACCTGCTCGCCCGTGGTCGGCAAGTTGGCAAGCCAGCCGTACTGGTTGTTGCTGGCACTGATCGTGCAGGTGCTGCTGGCGGTCCAGCAGATGGTGTTGTTGCTCACCATGCGGGTGCCGGGAGTGGAGTCGGTGCTGGCCGCGATCTGGGTGATGGTCTGGGCGGCCAGCACGGGATAACTGGCCGCGCTGTTGTAGGTCAGCGTGGCATTCGGTGCCGTGCTGCCACTGAGCGCAAGCAGGGCGGCGCCGGGGTTCAGGCTGTTCCAGTTGCTCATGTCCCAGTCCCAGATGCCGTACACCGCCTGCTGACCGGCGGCATAGCTGGTGGCCGAGCTGGTGGTGGCCGGAAACTCCTGGCCAGTGCCGAATTCGATCATCAGCCGGCGGCTGCTGCCCGTGGCGTTCGGCACGGTAAGTGCACTGACCCGGGTGCTGATCGGCTGAGCAGCCAGCCCGCCGTTGACCACGGTACCCGGGGTGGTGAACAGTGGTTGCGCCTTGGTGCCGCCGAATTTCGAGACTGCCCAGGTGGACGGGTTGTTCGAGGTAACGTCGAAGCGCCAGACATTGCCCAGCAGGTCGCCGGCATACAGATAATCGACAATGTGGTCGCCATCCAGGTCAACCGGGGTGACATAGGCGATGCCATTGGCCCGGTGGGCGCCGGCCGGATCACCGGCAGCATCGAGATAGTAGGCGGTCATGGCCGACGTGTTGGGGTCGATCAGCACCACGAAAACCCCGGCACGACCCGTGCTGCTGGCGTAGCCATTGCCGAAAATCACGCCCCAGGCGCCATTGTGAAAGCGGCGGATGCTGGGCGTGCCGTAGGTGTTGCCGAGGTTGGCACCGCAGCCGCTGACCACGCAGGGCAGGTTGGAACCGGCCCCGCCGGTCCATTCGCTGATCACCAGACCTTTGGCGTTGGCCTCCGAAAATTTGGATGGATCGGTGATGTCGAGCACAAACACGGCGCTGCCGCCGGCGCCCAGACTGCCAGCCAGCCAGCTGTGCCAGGCATTCGCATAGAACAGGTCGCCGGTTCCCGGCGTGGCGTCGACGGAAAACGCGTGCGAGTACTGCGGCGAGGCGTAATCGACGGTGCTGTTGGTGGCGCTGTGGATCGACTGGACGATGGCGCCTGGCATGTATCCCAGCACCTCGTAGCCATCGTTGGGCACACTGCTGCTGGTGAAGTTGCCGTAGGGGTTGCCGGAGCTGATCTGGCCATCGTAGGCACCGCTGCGGAACGCGTGCAGCAGGCCGTCATTGGCACCGCTATAGACGATGTTGGCGCGCGACACGTACTTGCTGGCAAAGCTGAGATACGTCTGTGCGGACGTGCCATTTTCGGCAAGCGTGCTGGAGGGATACAGGCTGTCGGACCAGTTGACGTTGTAGGGGCTTTGCGGCGGGCCCACCCAGGTCGGATTGGAGTGCTCGATGTCACCCAGCACGCTGGTGCGGATGCGAAACAGGCCGCTGCCTGACGAGGTCAGCTCATTGCTGCGGTCGCCACGCAGGAAATTCAGGCGGTTGGCGGTGGTGCTGGTGTCCCCGGCATCGAGGGCGCTGATCTGGCTGCTGGTCAAGTTGGTGTATTCAAAGGGGATGCCCTGTGTCCCGTTCCAGGTCAGCAGCGCACGGCTGCTTGGCGATTCCGCCGTAGCAGTCAGGCCGGTGTTGGCACACAGCCCGCCCGTTAGCACACACGAGGCATCCCAGTTCACGGTGGGGCTGATCGAGACGGCGCCCGTGCTGCTGTTCACGGTCAGGTTCTGCGAGGTCAGCTGACCCCACCAGTTGGAGGGGTGAAAGTAGGACAGATAGACCTGGGTACCAGTGCGTACCTGGGCCGCCTGCTGGGTGTTGACTCCGGCAGACGAATCGGACTGGTCGGCTGGGGTGGCCTGAAAACAGGTGATTTCGTGAATGTTGCGCGAGCCGCCGGTCGAGCCGGCAAAGCCAAAGCGCAGGGTGGCGGGCAGGGCGCCGTTGGCGGCGCTGATCGACTGCTTGGTCAGCACCGGAATGTAGGTGCCACCGTTCAGTTTGTAGTACAGGCTGAGCAGGCCATCCTGGGTGATCTGCAGGTTGTAGGTGATCGGTGTGCCATTTCCGCGCAGGGCCGAGTTTTCGTTCGCAATCACCGTACTGATGGTGGCGTTGGCGTTCGGGATGACGTTGTAGTCGGGAACGCTGATCTGGGTGTTGACCGGACTCAACGTGGACTCACCGCGCTTCGAGGTGTAATTGTTGTAGTTCCACAGCGTGCCGCTGCTGCAGGTCGCCTGGACCGCCGCGGTCTGGTTGGCGGTGCTCAGATTGGCCGGATAGTAATTGGGGTAATTCGCGCTCAGCCAGGGGTAGTTGATGCTGCCGGCGCCGCGCAGGCCGATGCGGTTTGGCACATAGCCATAGCCAGTGGCCGTGTTGTCACCCTGGTTGAGGAAGTTGCCGTATTCGTCGATGCCAAGGCCGACGTAAGCTCCGGTCAGGCCCTGGTAGGGAGTGTTGGTGTTGGAGCAGCTGTAGCCCAGGCTGCCGCCCCAGGAGCCAGTCTGGGTTGGTGCCGGCAGGGAGCCGTCGATCAGGAAGAAGGACATGCCGTCTGCACCATCCTTGCCGCTCCCCCCCGAGTCGCCGTAGTACGTCACGGTGGTGAAGGTGGCGCTGATGCCCTGGTCCGCCGGAAACGTGAAGTTCGACAGGATCGCGCCGTTCTGGCTTTTATTGTCGGTGAAGCGCAGGGCGCCCTTGCCAGCCACATCGGGAATGGTGCCGCTGGTGCCGCCCGTGGTGGCGAGACTGTCGCCGCTGTAGTAAGGCAGGCCAACGCAGGCCGGCACGGTACCGCTGCCATTGCCTGCCGTCAGGCAGGCCCCGTTGAGCGGAATCCAGGGCTGCTGGGCCGCTGCCTGCGTCAGGTCATCCTGCACGTTGATGGCCTGGGCTGCCGGCGCAACGGCCAGCCCGAGGCAGCCGGCCAGGGCTGTCGTCAGGGCCGTTAGCCGAGGTGTCGGGTTTCGAACGACGGTGGGCGTTTGCAGATGGCGGATCATGTTCAGAGTCCTCCTGTGTCACACACCAGACAGCTGACGGCGTACGTGCTCTGCACCACCGACACCGCATTGGCATTGCCGCCATAGCCAATCGCGGTGACCTGATACAGCCTGCCCTGCTGGTTGGCGCTGGTGCCCAGATAGGCCACATAGAGTTGCGGTGTGGCGAAGTAATTGCCGGCCCCACCACTGGTGGAGATGTTCAATGCGCTGGCGCCATTCACGCTGGGTGGCACATAGGGCGCCCCGAAACTCGACCAGGACGAGGTGGTCAGGCTGGCCTGGCTCTGCAGGTTGGCGCACACCACCGGGGCGGACGAACTGCTGGCGCACT
>CAIPBT010000095.1 GCA_903863375.1 uncultured Ferrovum sp. | reverse complement strand
GACCTGTTCTCGGCAGCGCGCAGCGAGTTCCGCCACCTGGAATCGTTCTACTTCCACAACTTCGTTTATGAATCGGTCTGGCGCAACAACCAGCGCCGTCATGCCGAGCGCACGCCCCTTTGGGAAGTGTTGAACCGCTATGGTCGTGACTGGCGTCTGATCCTGGTCGGCGACGCCTATATGGCACCCTACGAGATCATGGAGCCTGGCGGCAGTGTCGAGCACCGTAACGAAGAGGCTGGGCGGGTCTGGCTGGCGCGGCTGCGCCAGCAGTTTCCCCATCATGTGTGGCTGAATCCCGTGCCGCGGGAGGAATGGCAGTACGCGCCGTCGATCCAGATCACCGAGCGGCTGCTCGACGGGCGCATGGAACCGCTCACCCTGGATGGACTCGATCGCGCCGCACGGCTGCTGACCTAGGCAGGGGGTGGCCTTGATGCAGGTCAAGGCAGCGCGACCGGGGTACGCCTACAGTGGGGTCACCCTGTCTGAATGGATGTCGCCCCATGACTGCCGCCCTGTTTTCCCCCGACCTGATCCGTCGCTACGATCGCCAGGGACCGCGTTACACCTCGTATCCCAGTGCCGACCACTTCGAATCGCCCTTCGATCCGGCGCGCGCCCATCAGGCGCTCGCCCAGCGCGACCCGGCGCGCGACCTGTCGCTGTATTTCCACATTCCGTTCTGCAAGACCCTGTGCTTTTACTGCGGTTGTCACCGCATTCCCACCCGGCGCACTGACCGTGGCCGCGTCTACGTCGATCATCTGATCCGCGAACTGCAGGTGGTGTCTGCCAGCCTGATCGGTCGACGTTTGGTGCGGCAAATCCACTTCGGCGGCGGAACGCCCACCTTCTTGCAGGAGGATGACCTGACACGCCTGATGGCAGTGGTGCATGACCTGTTTGACGTCACTGCCAACGCCCAGTGTGGCATCGAGGTCGATCCGCGGGCCGTCGACGGCGACCGCATCGCGCATCTCGCCAGTCTCGGTTTCAACCGGCTCAGTGTGGGCGTGCAGGATTTTGATCCGCTGGTCCAGCGGGCGATCCATCGCGTGCAGTCGCGCGAAGAAACCTTTGCCGTGCTGGCGGCGGCCCGGGCCCATGGTTTCAAGTCCGTCAGCGTGGATCTGATCTACGGCCTACCCCATCAGACGCGGGAGCGCTTTGCCGCCACGTTGGCCGCAGTGACAGCCGAGCGACCGGACCGGGTGGTGGTCTACAACTATGCCCACCTGCCGGAACGCTTTCCGGCCCAGGCGCGCATGCCGGCCGATGCCCTGCCGTCGGGCGAAGCCAAGCTGGCCCTGCTCGGTCAGACCATCGCCACCCTCACGCTGGCGGGCTATGAATACATCGGCATGGATCATTTCGCGCTGGCCACGGACGAACTCGCGCGAGCGCGGCGCAACGGTACCCTGCAGCGCAACTTCCAGGGGTATTCCACCCACGGGGACTGCGACCTGCTGGGCTTTGGGGTGAGTGCGATTGGCGCGGTGGGCGGCACGTTCCTGCAGAATCACAAGGACCTGCAGGCCTGGGAAACGGCCGTATTGGCCGGCCAACTACCGGTGCAGCGCGGCCTGGTGCAGACCGCCGAGGATCGCCGGCGCGGCCGGCTGATCCAGTCGCTGATGTGCCAGGAGGTGACCGATGGTGCGGCCGTAACCGGACTGACCGGAGCAGCCTTCTGGCACTGGTGCGCTGACAGCATTCCGGCCCTTGAGGCGCTGCAGGCCGACGGGCTGATCGCGCTGGAGGGCGAGCAGATCCGCGTGCTGCCCCCGGGACAACTGCTGATCCGGCATATCGCCATGGCCTTTGATGCCCATTTGCAGGCCGGGCCGGGCGCCCGCTACTCGAAGGTGATCTGAACGCCGGCGGTGCACCGGGCCCCCCGTGCACGCAGTCCAGGTGACGGATTTGTTATCCTGACGGCTGGTTTCCTGTCCGGACATTGCCATGTCGAACGCCTTCCTCCGTGGCCAGATGATGGAACAGCCGTTGCTGATTCCGTCGATCCTGGAACACGCCCAGCGTCACCACGCCAGCACCGAGGTGATCTCTGCCCGCCCGGCCGGAGCACCACACCGCAGCACCTGGGGCACGGTGGCCGGGCGGGCTGCGCAACTCGCGCATGCGCTTTCGGTGCTGGGCGTGGGCCCGGGGGATCGGGTCGGCACCCTGGCCTGGAACACTTCCCGCCATCTGGAGGTGTATTACGCCGTTCCCGGCCTGGGGGCGGTGTTGCACACCATCAATCCGCGCCTGTTCCTTGATCAACTGGTGTACATCCTGCAGAGCGCCGAGGACCGGGTGGTGTTCCTCGACCCGCAGTTGCTGGGGCTGGCAGCAACCCTGGCCGAGCGCGTGCCGGCCGTACGGCACTGGGTGGTGCTGTGCGATGCGGCTGAGCTGGCCATGGCTGCGGCGGAAGCCGGCGCCGTCGCGAGCGAAGTGGCCCGGCTGCCCGGCCTGCGCGACTACGAGAGTTTCATCACCGGCTTTCCGTCGCACATCGATTGGCCGGTGCAGGAGGAGACCAGCGCTGCCGCGCTCTGTTACACGTCCGGCACCACCGGCAATCCGAAGGGGGTGCTGTATTCGCACCGCTCGACCCTGTTGCACAGCCTGGTCTCGGTGGCGCCAGACGTGCTTGGGCTATCGGCGCGCGACTGCGTGCTGCCAGTGGTCCCGATGTTTCATGTCAACGCCTGGGGACTGCCCTTCAGCACCGCCATGGTGGGCTGCAAGCTGGTGCTGCCTGGTGCGCGCCTCGATGGTGACAGCCTGTTCGATCTGCTCGACCAGGAACGGGTGACCCTGAGCGTGGGGGTGCCGACGGTCTGGCTCGGCCTGCTGCAGGCGATGCGCGCCCGGGGGCGCAAACCGGTCGCACTCGCGCGCCTGATGGTGGGAGGATCGGCTTGTCCACCAGCGCTGTCAGATGCTTATGTCAGCGAATTTGGCATCGACGTGCTGCACGGCTGGGGCATGACCGAAACCAGTCCGATTGCTGCCCTGTCCAGCCCGCGCCATGACACGGCCGCCGACAAGGCGGCCACCTTGCGGTACTGCCAGGGCCGGCCCCTGTTCGGCATCCAGGTGCGGGTGGTGGATGGCGAAGGCAAGGAGTTGCCCCAGGACGGCAAGGCCGCCGGAGACCTGCAGGTGCGTGGCCATTGGGTGGCGGACAGCTACTTTCCGCTGACGCCCGCAGCGTCCACAGCATCCCCAGAATCCTCAGCATCCCCAGCATCCCCAGCATCCCCAGCATCCCCAGCAGATCCGGCGTCTCCGGCGAATTCGACATCTTCAGCAGATCCGGCGGATTCGGCGTCCCTGGCAGAACCGACGGATGCGGCGGCCCCGGCCGGGCGCGGGTCGGCGCTCGTTGATGGCTGGTTTCCGACCGGCGACGTCGCGCAGGTCGATGCGGAGGGCTTCATCCTGCTTACCGACCGCTCGAAGGATGTGATCAAGTCTGGCGGAGAGTGGATCAGCTCCATTGCGCTGGAAAATGCCGCTCTCGCCCATCCGGGGGTGCTGGAAGCGGCGGCCATCGGGGTGCCCCATCCGAAATGGGATGAGCGGCCGTTGCTGTTGGTGGTGCCACGAGAGGGGGCCAGTCCGTCGGCGGAGGAAATCCTGGCGACGCTGGCCGAGCGCACGGCGCGCTGGTGCCTGCCGGACGCTGTCATATTTGTGCAAAGTCTGCCGCACACCGCGACGGGTAAACTCTCCAAGTTGACCCTGCGACAGCAGTACCGCGATTATCGGTTTCCGGCAGACTGATGTCGCGGCAGACTCCGAGTCTGCATCAGGGGTGCCATTCCTGGCATTCCGTTTCCTTATGCTGTGGAGTGGCCTTATCCCATGAAATTCCGTTTCCCCATCGTCATCATTGACGAAGATTTCCGCTCTGAAAACGCCAGTGGCTTCGGTGTGCGGGCGCTTGCCAAGGCCATCGAAGAGGAGGGGATCGAGGTGGTGGGGGTAACCAGCTTCGGCGACATGACCTCGTTTGCCCAGCAGCAGTCGCGCGCATCCGGCTTCATTCTGTCGATCGACGACGAGGAGTTCGGCAGCGGCAGCCCGGACGAGATTGCCGATGCCCTGAAGAGCTTGCGTGCCTTCGTGCAGGAAGTGCGCTGGAAAAACTCGGACATTCCGATCTTCCTGTACGGCGAAACGCGTACCTCGCGGCACATCCCGAACGACGTGCTGAAGGAGCTGCATGGCTTCATCCACATGTTCGAAGACACTCCGGAATTCGTCGCCCGCCACATCGTGCGTGAGGCGCGCGTGTATCTCGACTCACTGGCCCCGCCGTTCTTCCGGGCGCTGGTGCACTACGCGAGCGATGGTTCGTATTCCTGGCACTGCCCGGGGCACTCCGGTGGCGTGGCTTTCCTGAAAAGCCCGGTGGGACAGATGTTCCATCAGTTTTTCGGCGAGAACATGCTGCGCGCCGACGTTTGCAATTCGGTTGACGAACTGGGCCAGCTGCTCGACCACACCGGCCCGGTGCAGGCCAGCGAGCGCAATGCCGCGCGCATCTTCAACGCCGACCACCTGTTCTTTGTCACCAACGGCACCAGCACCAGCAACAAGATCGTCTGGCACAGCACGGTGGCCCCGGGCGACGTGGTGGTGGTCGACCGCAACTGCCACAAGTCGATCCTGCACGCGATCATGATGACGGGCGCCATTCCGGTGTTCCTCACGCCCACGCGCAACCATTACGGCATCATCGGGCCGATTCCGCTCGCCGAATTTCATCCCGACAACATCAAGCGCAAGATCGCCGCCAACCCGTTTGCCCGCGAGGCCACCGGTGAGGTGCGCATCCTGACCATCACGCAGAGCACCTACGACGGCATCATCTACAACGTCGAGACCATCAAGGGCCTGCTCGACGGTCATCTCGATACCCTGCATTTCGACGAAGCGTGGCTGCCGCATGCGAGCTTCAGCGATTTCTACCGCGACATGCACGCCATCGGCCGCGATCGCGCACCCTGCAAGCAGTCGATGGTGTTCTCCACCCAGTCCACCCACAAGCTGCTGGCCGGCCTGTCGCAGGCCTCGCAGATCCTGGTGCAGGACAGCGAGACGGTGAAGCTTGACCGCGATGTCTTCAACGAAGCCTATCTGATGCACACCAGCACCAGTCCGCAGTACGCCATCATCGCGTCCTGCGATGTGGCGGCGGCGATGATGGAGCCGCCGGGTGGCACGGCCCTGGTCGAGGAGTCGATCAGCGAGGCACTGGATTTCCGCCGCGCGATGCGCAAGGTCGATGCCGAGTGGGGCGCCGACTGGTGGTTCAAGGTGTGGGGTCCGGAGGACCTGTGCGAAGAAGGACTCGGTTCGCGCGAAGACTGGATGCTGAAGCCAGATGACCACTGGCACGGCTTCGGCAAGGTCGCCCCGGGCTTCAATATGCTCGATCCGATCAAGGCCACCGTGATCAACCCGGGGCTGAACGTGGATGGCGAGTTTGCCGAGTCAGGCATTCCGGCCTCGGTGCTGACCAAGTATCTCGCCGAGCACGGCGTGGTGATCGAGAAGACTGGCCTGTACTCGTTCTTCATCATGTTCACCATCGGTATCACCAAGGGTCGCTGGAACACCCTGGTGACCGAACTGCAGCAGTTCAAGGACGACTATGACCGCAACCAGCCGCTCTGGCGCGTGCTGCCCGAGTTCGTTGCCAAGCATCCCCGCTACGAGAAGATCGGCCTGCGCGACCTGTGCGACCAGATCCACTCGGTGTACCGCGAAAACGACATCGCGCGCCTGACCACCGAGATGTACCTGTCGGAAATGACCCCGGCGATGCGGCCGGCCGACGCCTTCAGCTGCATGGCGCACAAGAAGATCGAGCGGGTACCGATCGACGAGCTGGAAGGGCGGATTACCGCCATGCTGCTCACGCCCTATCCGCCGGGCATTCCCCTGCTGATTCCGGGCGAGCGGTTCAATGCCACCATCGTGCGCTACCTCAAGTTCGCCCAGCACTTCAATGCGCGCTTCCCCGGCTTTGAAACCGACATCCACGGCCTGACCAAGGCCGAGATCGACGGCAAGGTGCAGTACTTCGTGGATTGCGTGCTGCATTCCGAGGCGGCGATCCATCATCCGCAGGCGCGGCTGCGCTCGGTGGCCGAGTAAACCCCGGGCAATCTTCTGACCGACCGCGTGCCAACATTCGCTGGCATCGGTCGGCAGATTGCGGAACAGGTGCCTGCCGGTGTCTGCGCGGCCGCCCCGGCGCAGTCCCAAGGCGAAGCCCTGAAGCGGGCACCAGCAGGTTTGCGTCGCAGGCGTAGCCACGATATACTTGTGGACTTGGTTGTAGAGCAGTAGGCGCGTAGCTCAGCTGGTTAGAGCACCACCTTGACATGGTGGGGGTCGTTGGTTCGAGTCCAATCGCGCCTACCAACCAAAAGAACCTCCCGTGCGGAGGTTTTTTTTCGCCTACCGCCAGCGCTGCAGGCGGCATTGCGCACCCGTTTGCGCACGCCGGTCTTTCCCCGTCGGCGCTTCACCGGGTCACTTGATGCGCTGCTTCTCCAACTTGCGGGCCAGGGTGCGCCGGTGCATGCCGAGCCGTCGCGCCGTTTCCGAAATGTTGAAGTCTGTCTCGGCCAACATCTCGTGGATACGCTCCCACTCCAGGTTCTTGATCGACGTGGGCCGTTGCGTCAGCTCCAGCGGGGCCTTGCCGGCGATGTGCGCGAACGCGGCTTCGATGTCATCGGTGTTCGAGGGCTTGGCCAGATACTGGATGGCGCCCAGCTTGATCGCTTCAACCGCCGTGGCGATGCTGGCAAAGCCGGTCAGCACCACGATCAGCATGGCGGGATTGCTGGCGTGCAGCACCGTCACGCAATCGAGCCCGGAGGCTTCTCCGTTCAGCTTGAGATCGACCACCGCGTAATCCGGTAGCCAGCTCGCGAGCAGATCCTGCATTGCTTCCAGCGAAGCGGCATGGCGCACCTGATATCCACGGCGCTCGAATGAGCGGCTGAGCGTCCGTGCCAGGGCCGCATCGTCTTCTACCACCAGCAGCTGACGGGGTGCCGGGGTTGCGTCGGCGTCGTCCTCCAGGCCGGTCGTCATGAAGGTGCTCCGGTGGCAGCGGCGGGGGACGCATCCGCGCCCACTGCGGTGGCCAGCGCCGGCAGCGCCCGCTCCGACAGCCGGATGGCGGCCAGCGGCAGGCGGATGCGTACCTGGGCCCCGCCGCCGGCCAGGTTCTGGGCCAAGACGTTGCCCCCCAGGGTGCGGGCCACGTTCATCACCAGGAACAGGCCCAGCCCGCCACCGGCGCGGCCCTTGGTGGACTGGTAGGGCTTGCCTAGCTGCTCGAGCAAGCCGGGGGCAAATCCCGGACCCGCATCCTGCACCTCGAAGATCAGGTCTTCCTGATCGATGCGGACCTCGAACGACAGCCAGTCCGGCGAGGCCTCGAGGGCATTGTCGAGCACATTGCACAGCATCTGCTTCAGCGCCGAGTCGGAGACCACGGCCAGATCGGCCTTCAGATGGCACTGGTAGGCCAGCGTGCGCACCGGGCGGGTGCGCTGCCATTCCGCGACCAGCGTATCGAGAAAGTGCTGCAGGGTGGTCTGGGTGGAGGATTCGCCGCGCGCCTCGCCGGCGGAGAGCAGGATGCCGGTCACGATCGACTTGCAGCGTTGCAGCTGCAGCTGCATTTCTTCCAGATCCAGACTCAGGTCTTGGTCATCGGATACCTGTGGCATGTGCTGCCAGTCGCCCAGGATGACCGACAGCGTGGCAAGCGGTGTGCCCAGTTCGTGTGCCGCGCCAGAGGCCAGCAGGCCCATGCGCACGATGTGCTCTTCTTCGGCAGCGCGCTGGCGCATGTCAGCCAGATGCTTGTCGCGATCGCTTAGATTGCGCGAGATGCGCCCGATGAACACCACCACCAGCGCGGCATTCAGGGCAAAACAGATCAGCAGGCCCTGCACGTACAGGCTGCCCAGGCCGGCCTCCAGCGCCAGGGGTAGGCCAAGCGGCATGGCCCGGGTGGCGAGCCCAGCCAGGCAGACCAGGGTGACCAGCACCAGCCTCCAGGCCGAGCGGGTTTCCAGGAGCACGGCGCCGATGGTTACCTGCAACAGGTACAGGAAAACGAAGGGATTGCTGGTGCCGCCGCTCAGATAGAGCTCCAGTGTCAGGCTCGCCACGTCGACGAGCAGCGCCAGGAACAGCTCGCTTTCGCTCACTGGCACCGGCTCGCGCCAGCGCAGCAGGCTCAGCACATTGAACACAATCAGGGTGGCCAGCACGGCGCCCAGGCCCCACAGCGGCAGATCGAGGCCAATGCCCCATTGCACGAACACGATCGTGGCGATCTGCCCGACCACGGCCGTCCAGCGCAGATGGATCAGCTGCAGCAGATTGCGGTGGCCGGTGGCATCGATGGCGGTGGCGAGGGAATCGTGCGCGGTCATGCGTCGTGATGATGGTGAGTCGTGTCCGCTGTATCGCAGACTGGGTCGGCACTGGCAAGCACATTCATGCGTTGCCGCTCGCGCAGCACGATGGCGGTGGCCACGGGCGTGAGCAGCGCGAGCGCAAACCAGGTCAAGGCATAGCCTAGATGGTTGTTGGAGAATTGCACCACGGTGAGCCCACCAACCGGTTGGTCGGCGGCGGCCACCGCCGCTGTGCCTTCGCGATTGGTCGCCGGATCGGCATCGGCGTCGATGAACAGCGGCGGCAGGGGCGGCAGGCCCTGTGCCCGTGCGATGGCAGCAATGTCGCGCGAAAACCAGCGGCCCGCCGCGGGTTGGTTGGCGCGCAGGGCGGTGCCACCGGGTTCACTCAGGCGCACCAGTCCGGTCACCTCGCAGACCGGCATTGCAGCCGCGCACCGAGGATAAGGCGCCGTCACCGGCACACGGCGGGCCTGTTCGGCAGTCAGGAAACCACGATTGACCATCACCAGGCCATTATCCGGTCGTCGTAGTGGGGTGAGCACCCAAAATCCCATGCCTAGGTCGCTGGTGCCCTGAACCCGGGTGGTTTTCTCCCACAGGTAATGACCGCGCACCCGCACGTGCAGGTAGGCCAGGGCGGCGTCACCGATGCGGTGGGGCACGGCCGTTGTGATGGCGGAGTCGCCGCCAGGGCGGGCCAGACTGTCGTCGGCGGCATTCGGCAGATCGACCGGGGCGGCGTGCACGCGCGCATCGACCTGGGCTATCAGGGCCTCCTTCCAGGCCAGCCGGCGGAGCTGCCAGACGCCCAGGCTGGTGAAGCCGAGGGTCAGCACCAGCGTTAGCGCCAGAAGGAAAAACGGCCAGCGCAGGCGCTGGCCGTTGGCGGTGATGCTCAGGGCATCTCTCGCATCTGATGCGCGGGTGTCGGCATCATGTTGTGGTTGAGGTGGTACATCACCCACAGCGAACCACTCAGCGTGATCACCACCACCATCACGGTGAAGATCATGGCAAGCATGTTCCAGCCACCCTCGGCTCTGGCGTTCATGTGCAGGAAGTACACCATGTGCACCACCACCTGCACTGCGGCGAAGCCTAGGATCACCAGTGCTGTAACCTGCTGACTGGGCAGTACCTTGGCCATCACCAGCCAGAACGGGATCGCGGTGAGGATCACCGACAGCAGGAAGCCGGTCACGTAGGTCAGCAGGCTGCCATGGTCGTGCCCGTCGCTGCCGTGTCCGTGGCCGTGACCGTCTCCATGGCCATCACCGTGTCGGTGGCCGTGGCTGGAACCGTGCCGCTCGCCGTGGGCGGCAGCGCTGCCTGGCGTTGCGTCGTGCGTGTGTGCGGTGCTCATGCCATCGACCCCATCAGATACACAAAGGTGAACACGCCAATCCAGATCACATCCAGGAAGTGCCAGAACATCGACAGGCACTGCAGGCGGCGCTGGTTGGCCTCGCTGAAGCCGTGCATGCCGAGTTGCACCATCAGGGTCACCAGCCAGATCAAGCCACAGGTCACGTGCAGGCCGTGTGTGCCGACCAGCGTGAAGAAGGAAGACAGGAAGGCGCTGCGTTGCGGGCCGGCACCCTCCTGGATCAGGTGGGCGAATTCCGTCAGCTCCAGCGTGACGAACCCGGCGCCCAGCACGCCGGTCACCGCCAGCCAGATCAGGGTGGCGCGCATCTGCTTCTGCTGCATGGTCAACATGGCAAAGCCATAGGTAATCGACGACAGCAGCAGCAGCGAGGTGTTGACCGCCACCAGCGGCAGGTCGAACAGGTCCTTGCCCGAGGGGCCGGCAGCATAGCTGTGGCCCAGCACGGCATAAGTGGCGAACAGACAGGCGAAGATCAGGCAGTCGCTCATCAGGTACAGCCAGAAACCGAGCAGGGTGCCGTTTTCGGGATGGTGTTCCAGCACATGAAACTGTTTACTGGCGGTCTGCTGCAGCGCCGGTTCTGGCGCTACGGCAGCAAATTCGAGGGTCGGGGCGTTCATGGCGGCGGCCTTATGCGTTGGTCATCAGACGGGTGCGCGCATCTTCCGTGCGGGTCACGTCTTCTGCCGGGATGTAGAAGTCCCGTTTGTAGTTGAAGGTGTGGGCGATGATGGTAGTCATCATCGTCATGAAGGACAGGCCAGCGATCAGCCACATGTGCCAGATCAACGCAAAACCCAGCACGGCGCTCATGGCGGCGATGACGAAGCCAGCCGGGGTGTTCTTCGGCATGTGGATCGGCACGAAACCACCCAGCGGCCGGGTGTAGCCACTGGCCTTCATATCGGCCCAGGCGTCGGTGTCATGCACGCGCGGGGTGAAGGCGAAATTGTAGGCCGGCGGCGGCGAGGAGGTGGCCCATTCCAGGGTGCGCCCACCCCAGGGGTCGCCGGTCACATCGCGCAGGGCTTCGCGGCGGACATAGCTGACCGCGAGCTGGACCACGAAGGAGCCAATGCCCACGGCGATCAGCAGGGCACCGACGAAGGCGATCTGGAACCAGATCTGCAGCGAGGGATCGTCGAAGTGGCTCAGGCGACGCGTGACGCCCATCAGGCCCAGCACATACAACGGCATGAACGCGACGTAGAAACCGATCGTCCAGAACCAGAAGCTCATCTTGCCCCAGAACTCGTCCAGCTTGTAGCCGAACGCCTTCGGGAACCAGTAATTGATGCCGGCAAACATGCCGAACACCACGCCACCGATGATCACGTTGTGGAAGTGGGCAATCAGGAACAGGCTGTTGTGCAGCACGAAGTCGGCCGAAGGCACGGCCAGCAGCACCCCGGTCATGCCGCCGATCACGAAAGTGATCATGAAGCCGATGGTCCACAGCATGGGCACTTCGAAACGGATGCGCCCGCGGTACATCGTGAACAGCCAGTTGAAGATCTTGGCACCCGTCGGGATCGAGATGATCATCGTGGTGATACCAAAGAACGAATTCACGCTGGCGCCTGAACCCATGGTGAAGAAGTGGTGCAACCACACGAGGTACGAGAGGATCGTGATCACCACCGTGGCGTATACCATCGAGCTGTAGCCAAACAGGCGCTTGCTGCAGAACGTGGAGACGATTTCGGAGAACACGCCAAACGCCGGCAGGATCAGGATGTAGACCTCGGGGTGACCCCAGATCCAGATCAGGTTGACGTACATCATGGCGTTACCGCCCAGGTCATTCGAGAAGAACGCCGTGCCTAGGTAGCGGTCCATCGAGAGCAGGGCCAGCACCGCGGTCAGCACCGGGAAGGCGGCCACGATCAGCACGTTGGTGCACAAGGCCGTCCAGGTGAAGATCGGCATGCGCATCATGGTCATGCCCGGGGCGCGCATCTTGACGATGGTAGCGATCAGGTTAACCCCTGACAGCAAGGTGCCGACACCAGCGATCTGCAGGGACCAGATGTAATAATCCACGCCGACATCCGGACTGGCCACAATGCCGGATAGGGGCGGGTAGGCGAGCCAGCCAGTCTTGCCAAATTCACCGATGAACAGCGAGGCCATCACCAGCATGGCACCCATCGCCGTCATCCAGAAGCTGAAGTTGTTCAGGAACGGAAAGGCCACGTCGCGGGCGCCGATCTGCAGCGGCACCACAAAGTTCATCAGACCGGTGACCAGCGGCATGGCCACGAAGAAGATCATGATCACGCCATGCACCGTGAACAGCTGGTCGTAGTGGTGGGGTGGCAAGAAACCGGCGTTGTCGCCGAAGGAAATCGCCTGTTGTGCCCGCATCATCACGGCGTCAGCAAAGCCCCGCATCAGCATCACCAGGGCGAGCACGATGTACATGATGCCGATCTTCTTGTGGTCGATGCTGGTGACCCAATCGGTCCACAACGGTCCCCACAACTTGAACCAGGTCAGCAGGCTGAACACCGTCAGCCCGCCCAGGGCCACCATGGCGAAGGTCGCCACCAGGATGGGCTCATGGTACGGAATCGCATCCAGGGTCAGGCGACCCAGCAGCAGCGTTTGCAGATCAGATTGCGCGAACATGTTGGCGTGTCCTGCTTCAGTTGGGCAGGTGGCTGGCAGCCACCTGCTGGGCGGCGGCCTGACGCAGGCCGCCCTTTTCGGGCGCGCAAACATCCGCACGCACGTAAGGTTTTGTCAGGAGACGATTCTGCTCTCCGCTCGGATCGCTGACCAGTACTTGCGGCCGGGCGACGCTGTCATTGCGGCCCATGCCACCTTGCTCGTCGATGGCCATCATCTGGTTCATGCACATGTGACTGGTGTCGACGCACCGGTTGACCACCGCATCAAACAGCTTTTCGGTGACGGTACCGAAGCGCTGCACCGGCACTTTTTTGCTGGGCTGTTCCAGCGCCAGGTAAGCGGGGCGGTCGAGCGCCAGCGGGCTGGCCTTGGCTTGCGCCACCCAAGCGTTGAAGCCGGCCTGGTCCACGCCGTGGAACTTGAAGCGCATGTTCGAGAAGCCCCCGCCGCTGTAGTTGGCCGACATGCCGTCATAATCGCCTGCCTTGTTGATCACGGCGCTCAGCGTGGTCTGCATGCCCGGCATGGCATAAATCTGACCGGCCAGGGCGGGAATGTAAAATGAATTCATGACGGTGCTGGCGGTGATGTGGAAGCGGATCGGTCGGTCGACCGGCGCGGCCAGATCGTTCACGGTGGCAATTCCCTGTTCCGGGTAGATGAACAGCCACTTCCAATCCAGCGCAACCACCTCGACCTCAAGAGGCTGCACGCCCGCCGGCAGGTCGCGCTCGGCGTCCAGGCGCCGCAGTGGCTGATAGGGGTCCAGAGTATGGGTGCTGATCCAGGTCACCAGACCCAGCGCAATGATGATCAGCAGCGGCGCGCCCCAGATCACCAGTTCCAGCTGCGTCGAATGATCCCAGTCGGGGGTGTAGGTGGCCTTGGTGTTGCTTGCGCGATACCGCCACGCAAACAGGATGGTCAGGGCGATCACCGGAACGATGATCAGCAACATCAGATAGGTTGCCACCAGGATCAGCTTGCCTTGCTGCACTGCGATATCACCGGAAGCGTGCATCACGACTGTGTTGCACCCGCCCAGCATCAGCAAGGGGAGGGCACGCAGCCCGCGGGAGAGGACAGGAAAGAGCTTCATAAGCTTCGGACGTGGCCGCCGGATCAGTAGTCGACTGTGGATTCTACGACGCGCCGCACCAAAAGTTGATAGGACGTTTTGTCCCAGGTAACTCTTGCAGGCCCCCGCAGGCGGTGTACAGTAAGTCATATGCAGGACTGCTCCTGCGTCGATTTCAAGGAAACGTGTCATGTCCAGCAACTCCCCCTCTATGGCCACACCGCTGGCAAGCCCCGGTCTGGCTGGTCATCACGGTGCCGCGGCCGCCGCTGACATCGCCCCTGGCGATATCGCCATTGGAGTGGTTATCGGCCGCGCATCCGAATACTTCGATTTTTTTGTGTACGGAATTGCCTCGGTGCTGGTGTTTCCAAAAGTGTTCTTCCCGTTCGAAGCACCGCTGGAAGGCACACTGTACGCCTTCCTGGTGTTTGCTCTGGCCTTCATCGCCCGCCCCTTTGGCACCCTGAGCTTCATGGCGATCCAGCGCCGCTTCGGTCGCGAAACCAAGCTGACGGCAGCGCTGTTCATGTTGGGGTCGGCCACCGCCGGCATTGCCTTCCTGCCCACCTACAGCCATCTCGGTGCGGCATCGATCGCCCTGCTGGTGCTGTTCCGCATTGGCCAAGGAGTGGCACTTGGCGGTTCGTGGGATGGTCTGCCGTCGCTGCTGGCGCTGACCGCGCCGGCCGACCGGCGTGGCTGGCACGCCATGTTGGGACAACTTGGTGCCCCGATCGGGTTCCTGGTGGCAAGCGGCCTGTTTGCCTACCTGACGGCCAACCTGCCGGCGGCAGATTTCCTCGACTGGGGCTGGCGCTATCCCTTCTTCGTCGCCTTTGCTATCAACGTGGTGGCCCTCTTTGCGCGCCTGCGCCTGGTGGCCACCGATGAATACAGCCAGCAGCTCGACGTGCAGGAACTGGAACCCACCGACGCGCTGGAACTGGCACGCACGCAGGGGCACAACGTGGTGATCGGTGCGATGGCGGCACTTGCCAGCTACGCCCTGTTCCACCTGGTGACGGTGTTTGCCCTTTCCTGGGTCACCCTGTATTCGATCCGGCCGGTCAGCGAATTCCTGGTGGTCGAGATGTGGGGTGCGGTGCTGGCGGCCATCGGCGTGGTGGTTTCGGGGCTGGTCGCCGACCGCATCGGCCGCCGGCGCACCCTGGGAACGGTGGCCACCATGATCGCCATGTTCAGCGGTTTTGTGCCAACCCTGCTCAATGGTGGCCCGACCGGGCAGGACCTGTTCATCCTGCTGGGTTTCTCGTTGCTTGGCCTGTCTTACGGCCAGGCAGCGGGTGCGGTCACGTCAAACTTT
>CAIPBT010000094.1 GCA_903863375.1 uncultured Ferrovum sp. | reverse complement strand
GTTACCACCGGGCCAGTCATCCATCTGGATCACGTAGTTGCCAAACGACGCCCCGGTCGCGGGATTGCTGTTGGCGTAGTTGTACTGGTTGTTCGACGGCGGAAACGTCCAGACCAGAGAATTCGCGTTCTGCGCACAGGCTACTGTCTGGGCGGGGGGCGCGGGGGTAACAGCGGGGGCAGGGGGGACGGCAGCAACAAAGGTCGCGCCAACCGTCGTGTCGGCCGCTATGGTCACCGAACAGGTGCCAGTGCCACTACAGGCACCACTCCACCCCTGAAAGACAGCACCGACAGATGGCTGGGCCGTCAACGTGATGACCTGACCGCTTCCCATTGACGACGAACAGAACCCGGTGCACGCAGCGCCGTTGGAACCCGAGACGATCGCGCCAGAACCCGTCACGCTCTGGGTCAGCGTGAGCACGGCCTGTGCCGCGGCACTCGCCACGACTCCGCCCCCGCTCGGGGCGTTGCTGGCTGTGCTTGTACCTCCACCGCAGGCTGCCAACAGGTATGCCACGGCGAATAGCGAAGCATTCAGGGTGCGCTTCCGGGCAAGGATGAAGAGACAGAACGAACTGGGAAGGAAACCGGGCACACCACTACCCTGGCGTGTTGACGACATAATTGACTCCGCGGGTTTGTGCCTGTCAAAGCCCCCCCGCGATGATGCGGCTCTTTGACAGTCGATATAATTGTTAAGTATAGCAGATTCGACCGATTCGCACGCTCAGCTGCGGCAGTTTCAGCACGAAAGATCTTGACGATCCTGTACGTCAATCAGGCTGATTCGTATTGCAAGCATGTCACGCTGCCGCGCCGTTCAGGACGCTCGACCGACACAACACGAACGCAGCCAGCAACTGCCGATCAATGCTTCGCGGGTGGCTCGGCTACTGTCGTTTCGCCGGGACCATCAGGTTCATCCTGAACGGATACCCAGAAATTTGTCGTCTTCCAGGGCCAGGGGTCAACGCTGTCGTCGGCATAGATTTCAAAGTCCCCATTGACGGCCGTCAGGTACCAATCCGGATGCAACAGGGGCTCCACCACGGGGGTACCGCTGGCCCCCAGGATCGGCCGCCCATCCTCATCCAGGGGATTGGCCTGCATCCAGTAATGGACGATGGCCGCAATATCGTGCGTCAAAACCGGTTGGCCCCATAGTCTGCCAGACTGATCCGACCAATCTGTTGGACGCGCCATCATGGTGATGGTGTGGCCACCCGGTTGGTTGAATTTGCCCACGTCCACCATCCCGACGTAGCGAACCCCTCCCACTGTGATCTTGAAACCGTGATGCGCGCGCAACTCGCCAGCGAAGTATCCCGAATCCATCTGATGCTGGATGATCATCAGGTCGGCCTGGGGATACCAACCGGTGCTCTGGTCGGGCTGCTTGCTGCGGTGGAAAAAAATGTCCACCAAGGCATCCCAGCGCGTTGCGGGAAAGGGGTGCTGCGGCACCTTCATCGCCCAATGCACCTTCGCGTGCGTGAGCTGCGACAGGGGCACGGCCATGCCCGCCTGCACGGTCCAGTCCTGCGTGCCAGGCGATGACAAGGACGGAACGGCCTCGGCGTTGTAAAGCCAGCCGCGGGTTACCTGGGGTGCCATCACCGGCAATGGCCCGGGGCGACGCAGGAGAGTTCCAGCTCCCCAACAGGTAGCATCACGCACCCACATCGTCGCGGGGGCATGTCCCCAATCGTTGATGCCAACCACGTAGTGATCATCACCGGGTGATCCCGGCGCTGCAACACGCTTCCAGCGAAACTGTTCCGATTCCGGTGGCGCCTGCCAAATCACATGTGCGTCTGACACCTTGCACGACTGATTGTCATACCGATTGGAGAACGTCGCGAACGCCACGGGCTTGCCCTTGGCCAGAAGCTGGCAGCGCGGCTGCTTGCCGTGGCATGCGCCGGACCACCCCTCAAACAGCGCATCGCCATTAGGTACTGCTTCGATCACGATGGTATCACCGGCTCCGTCGAAGCGATCGCACAAACCCGCGCACGTCCGTCCATCCTCTTGGCGCACGCTGCCGGGCCCGCTGACGCTAAGGGAGAAGGCTGCTTCGCCATGATGACGAATTTGCCACCAAATCACTGCTCCTGCGGCGCCTGCCACAAATATCAACAGCAACGCCAGCAGGCGGACATGCCGACCAAATATGGGCGAAGTTGGAGCCGCCATGGCATCATCCTACAATGTTTCCGCGAAAAAGACATGAGCGTGCAGCACCGACAACCAACTACATCTGGTGGTCGCTCCTTTTAGTCACGCTCACGCCAGCGGAGTTCACCTACAGTACCTCTCCGCCACCATCTTATGTCGGGCAGATTGTCCTCATGAGCGTGCTAGCCACGGCGCTCCTGATCTGTTCCAGCCGCCTCAGTGAAATCCGGCTTGTGCTAGCGCAAGCCAACCGACCGTTCCTTCTGCTGATTGGTCTCGCCACCGCCAGTACCTTGTGGTCAGCCAATACATCCTCTACCTTGGGGCACCTGTTCCGGCTGACGCTCTTCAACCTGGTTGCGCTCACACTGTGTGTCAATCACTGGAATCCGCAACGCCTGCAGCAGACCCTGCGACCGTTCCTGTTCGGGTTCCTGATTGCCTCCACCATTTTTTTGCTGATGAAACCCGATCTGGCCAACCCCTCGGTTGAGCTTGCCGGCGTATTGGGGTGGCGCGGTCTGGCGCTTCACAAAAACGTGATGGGAGCCTTGGCGGCACTTTCCCTGCTGGTCTGGATGCATGCCTTGCTGACGAAGGAAAAATCCGCGGTCATTGCCATTCCGGCGGTGCTGCTCTCATTCGTCTGGCTGGCTGGTTCGAAAAGCTCGACATCGATGCTGAACGGCGTGTTCTCCTGCGCCATCCTGATCCTGATCCTGAAACCGCCAAGCCGTCAATTCCGACGCGTGACGCCACTGATCGTCGGTGGCCTGGCAGTCTGCATTGCCCTTTATGCGCTGGCCGTGCTGAATGTGTTGCCAGGATCCAATGTGCTGTTGGCACCCATCGCGACCATAACCGGCAAGGACATGACATTCACCGGTCGCGCGGCAATCTGGGAAATCATCCGCGAAGAAATCACGCATCACCCTTGGCTGGGTATCGGTTATGGGGGCTACTGGACAGGGGCCACGCCGTCGTCCCCTTCCTATGTCATGGTGCAAAAGCTCTATTTCTATCCGAGCGAGGCACACAACGGTTTCCTCGAGATAATCAACGAGCTGGGGTATGTTGGCTGCCTCCTCCTGATCAGCTTTCTCTATGTATACGGGCGACAGGCAGTCAGCCTTCTGCGAACGGACAAATCCACGGCCGCCCTGCACCTGACGTTGCTGTTCCAGGCGCTGCTGGGAAATCTTTCAGAAGCTCATTTCATGCAGATTGGCGGTCTGATCGGCTGGCTGGTCATGACCGGAGCCACTTTCAATCTCGCACGTTTCCGTATTCATGAAACAGAAATGAGAAAGACCTACTACCGTCGCGAGCCTGACATATTCGAGACAGAACCCGTCATAACGTTGCCTGCTCCTCGTCGACCATTTGCCTGACGAGTCCGGCTGCACCTTTCCCGTCGGGTCTGGCAGACCCGACGTAATGCTGGCGATATGCAACCAGGATCGCCGTCTTTCCGCCATCATTTCACCGCCTTCCTTCAGGACTAACTTTCATGCGTGTTGCCATCGTGGGATGTGGCTTTGTTGCCGAGTACTATGTGCAATCCCTCCCTGCCTATCCCCAATTGCAGGTCGTTACCGTGATGGACATCGATCCGGAGCGGGCGCTGGCGTTTAGCCGTTTCTACAGGTTGCCCCCTCCACGGGAGACATTGGCAGCAATCCTGGAAGACGACTCGATCGACATGGTTTTGAATCTTACCAATCCGGACAGCCACTACGCCGTCACCAAGGCCTGTCTTGAAGCAAACAAGCATGTGTTCAGCGAAAAACCTGTCGCCATGCAATTCGAGCAGGCGCAGGAATTGTTTCAATTGGCCGAAGCACGTGGCCTCCAGCTGGGTTGCGCCCCTGGCAGCATTCTGAGCGAAACGGCGCAGGGTCTGTGGCGGGCACTGCGCGCGAAGCATGTGGGCGATGTCAGGCTGGTATACGCAGAAATTGATGATGGCCTGACACACAAGATGCCCTATCGGCGCTGGTTGAGTGCCATGGGTCGCCCATGGCCTTACCGGGACGAGTTCGAGGTCGGTTGTACACTGGAGCACGCCGGTTATTACGTGAATTGGTTGACTGCTTTTTTCGGGCCCGCCCACCGTGTCAATGCGTTTGCCCACGCCGTCTATCCCCATCAGGGCTTGGCGGACCCACTGGATCGTATTTCGCCGGATTTTTCCGTGGCGTGCATTGAATTCGAAAGTGGTGTGGTGGCCCGCTTGACCTGCAGCATTGTGGCGCGCGTGTCACAGAAACTGCAGTTCTTTGGCGACCGCGGCATCTTGAGCATCGACGATGCCTGGGATTACCGCACCCCTGTCCGGGTCGAACGCTATCTCAACATTCGCCGGAAGATGTTGGTTGTGCCGGCCCGCCGCTACCCGCTTCCGCACAGTCCACATCGCAGGATGCGTGGAACACATCCGATCGAATTCAGCCGGGCTCCGGCCTATCTGGCGACGGCCATCGAGCGTCAGCAACCGTCACCGTTGCCCGGTGACTATACCCTGCACAACAATGAGATTGTCCTTGCCATCCAGGCGGCAACGGAAGGCGGGCGTACCGTGAACCTGCAAACCCGGTTCACCCCAATCGCGCCACTTGCCTGGGCAGACGACACGACACGCTGACGTTACTTGCCTATCCCGGGAGCCAGGCTAGCTAGCCAAGGCGTCACTCTGCCGGACCCTGCAGAGTGTTCGCTGCAATCCTATTCTCCTGCTTCTGGCCCACCAGTGCCCACCAGATGGCGCCTAAAATACCCAACAGATTGAGTATCTCACCGGTAAGCAGGCCAAATAATGCCCCTCTCCCCCCAAAAGGCCCCAGGCAAAGCAGCGTGACCATGATCGCCGCGGCCGCACTGAACAAGGTAATCGTACTGAGGATGCGATACTTCAGCCGGGCGGCCAGTATGTAACCCATGATGTCCCGGACGACTGTGATGGAGAACACGACGATCCACAGGAGCAGCAGACCATCGCGGTCGTCGAAATGCTTGTGCATCAGCGTGCCGAAAATGAAGTCGCGCATCTGCCACATCAAGACGGAATAAAGCGACGTTGCCACAAGCAGCAATAGTGCCGCTGTCGCCAACCTGCGCACGACCTGGGAAAGGGGATAACGGTTCAACCACTGCGCAGCGGCCGGCATAATGAATTGCGCCAGTCCGCCGGAGAGCAGATTGATCGGCATCAGGAGCAGCCGCGTCGCGGATATGGCTGCCAGGGCCGTCGCCCCAAGTTGTGCCGCAACGACGTAAGTGTATCCCTGCGTGAACGTCCACTGCACCACCGAACCGGCAAATCCCCAGCTGCCGATGTGGGCGAGTTCCCGAAGCGTCACGGGCGGTACGGTCTCGTTGTGCTTTGCACCCTGCCGGTAGAGCGCGTGACGGCAGACATGGCTGGCACCCGTTGCGGCCAGAGCCAGCACCACCGCGGCCGCCGCGCCCGCCCAATCGGATAACGACAAGGTAACTAGGTAGACGCCTCCTACCAGCACAAAGCCGTACACGGTGTCCGCCTTGAGGACATCCGGCAGATCACGGCAGGCCATCAGGATGGTGCGCTGGACTTCGCGGATCATCGCGCGAAAGCAGGCCAACAGAATACCGAGGATCAGCAGGGCCAACGCGGGACGGATCAGACCGATCAGCGTCCCCAATCCCAGTACCAACACGCTGCTCAAAAAAGTGATCAACGCGATACGGCGATGGGTCTTCAGCAAACCGCCAATCAGCAATCCTCGTAGTTCAGGGTTCTCCTGGCGTGCCACACGCACCGATTGTGGCTGAAAAAAGCCGCCTTGCACCGCCAGCACAAAGAGTACTGACGTATTCATCAACACGAAATACCCGTACTGCTCGGTTGTGCTCAGGCGAAGCAGGACCAGTCCGGACAGGAAACTGGCAGCTGACACCACTGCCTGTGCCCCGACGGTGAACATCAGGGGGCGCAGCGACTTCAGGGACGACGTTAGGTTCAAGGACGTTCGCGCTCCGTTCTGATCCACTCCGTAGCCCGCTTACGAAACAACAACAGCATTTTCCAGAGCACGTAACCCGGCACATGCGTGAGAGCCAGAAACCCGCGCCAACCGGTACCGCTGAGTTGCCAGCCGCGTGCCACATGCATCGCCAGAATCAAAGCCAGAACCCCGCACCACGCCAGCGGGAAGACATTTCCGCTATATATCTGATACCAGGTCGCTATACCTGTCAGCAATACCAGCATGACTAGCAGAGATGCCAGGGGTGGCACCAGCAAATCACAAACCAGGTCCAGGGCGACCAGATCACCGTTGCGGATCACACGGGTCAGCAGCGCCGCCAGGCGTGACCGCAGGAGGGCCCCCCGCCCGGCCTCCCAGCGCTGACGCTGCTTGGAAGCAACGCGGGAAGACACCGCCATCACGCCGAGCACACTGCTTTCTTCCACGTAGAAAACACGAATGCCGGCGAGAGCCAAGTCAATGCCAAACTCCAGGTCCTCAGCAAGCGTGAAGGCACCATAGGGCGCCAGCCGCAGGGCCTCAAACGTCACGCACCACCCGTTGCCACGGATACCGCTGGACAATCCCATCCGCTCCCGGGCCCGCGAACGCACATCATGAAACGCACCCAACGCGATGCCCATCAGCATCGTTCGCCAGGACGCAAAAAGGTTGGATATGCCGTAGCGGGCCTGCACCGCTTGTGCGCCAGCGTCAAGCTGGGCCGACATGGAAACCAGCAGGCCCGGGGCCACCTGCGTGTCGGCATCGACCACCACCAGGGCGTCTGCCCTGGCCTCCTGCCGGCAACGCTCGAATGCATAGGCCAGGGCATATCCCTTGCCGCGCTGTTCGGTGCTGAAGCGCTCCCAAACCTGCGCGCCAGCGGCCGAGGCCAGCGCGGCGGTTTCATCTGAACAGTTGTCAGCAACCACCAGAATCCGGAAATTGTCGGCCGGCCAATCGAGAGTGCACAGGGTACGGACCGTGGAAGCGATCAATTCACGCTCATTGTGGGCCGGCACAATGATGTCAAAGCGGCGGGTTCGCGACCCTGCAGGCAGCACCGGCAAAGGACGCGACAGCAGGGTGAGTACCCCGAGATACACCACGGGAAAACTCACGGCGACAACGAGGCATGCCAGCGTCAAGCTGACGATCAGGGAAGAATGAGCCATCAGAACTCGGATGTGGGGCAGCTTTTAAATTACGTTGTAGACGTCAAGGCCCCCCCAGGACCCATCAAGAGACGACAGCCTTCATCAATACGCACAGTCAGCCAGCTTGGAAGATCAGGCTCCGCGCCCGGCCCCCAGAACCAGATACCGTCCATCAACTCAAAGCCATTGTCAGCGTAGACGCGACGACAGGGCTCGTTGTGAACGCTTTCCACGATTCTACAACGGATCGGCTTGCCCTTTCCCAACGCGATATTCTTGGCAACACCGACCACAACGTGCTCAATCCCGTATCCAAAAACACGACAACTCAACACAAATACCGGCAGGTCCAGGGCATCGCCCTGCAGGCAGACCACAGCAACACAGACCGTACCCATTGAGCCGAACCTGTCGGCACAGTCCACCGCCATGACCAGGTGATCTGGCGACTGCACCCAAGTTTTGACCTCACGACTGGTGGTGCGGCTGACGCCTGTGTTGAACTGATTCGTACGGTTAACCAATTCTACGACACGCTTCACGTCCTGCCCGACACATTTACGAATTGAAACTTCCAGACCAAGCGTGGCGTACAGCGTTGCCGGATCCTCCTGCGTCACCACCACACTGTTAAGGAAGTTTTCACGTGCGTCGCGCTCTCGGTACATCTGGGTTCGGTCCGTATGGTCTGACGTGACCAGTCTTTGGCTCCAGGCTTCCAGGGCGCGCCAAGCGAAGGGATCGGTGGCGTCGAGGGTCAGTACCTCCGGCAGCGCACCGTTCACCAGTGCCCGTTCGTCCATGCGGTCATCGATGAATACGAAGTCTTTCGTCTTCAGATTGAGGTGCTGCGCAATCCGTCGCAGGTTGTCCGCCTTACTGCCCCAGTTGATCAGACTGCTGACAAAGTCCTCAGCCGACAGGCTGGCCCCGCGCCAGTGCACATTCCGTGGATCGTTCTTCGAATTGATGGCAAGTACCACGCCCCGGGCTTTCAGCCGAAGGAGAATTGCTTGCCGATCATGAAACTGATGCACTGCGCCCTCCCCAATCACGCCATCCCATAGCGTGTTGTCGAGGTCGCACACTACGACCTTGCGAGTGGCAAGCCAGGCTTGCACAAAGACGATTTCCCGATATCGATCGGACAGAATTCGTCCAAATGTCGCAGGATGGCGCGCATCGTGGTCGTAAAAGAGCCGACCTGACCGATTTTCACCGTATTGCCGGACAAGCTCAGTTTCGTCGAGCAACTGCAGTTGTTCAATTCCAGCCGATCGTCGCTCCGCCAGACCGGCGTTCATTCGTTCGTTCACGATACAGGAACCCAGACGACGCGCCCTCCAACTCAAAACATTTTTCACCCGCTCGGCAAGGCTGCCATCGTGGCGGCGAAATTGTGCAGAGTTATGGATGTAAATCGGCGCTTCGAAAAGCCGACAAAGCAAATCAGCCGTGACCCAAGCGGCAGAGGCCGCAGACTCGGCAATGCCGCGGATCCGGATCGCCGGAAGGGCCCCCTGGTGCCACCACTGGAGGCGGCTGTAATCCGAACTGAATTCATAGGTAAACGGGCTGTAAAACACGAGATCAAATCGGCGCTCCGCCAAAGCCCGGATCTCATTGCGGCATTCCATCGGGTTGTGGGACATCACAAGGGTTGGGGCCAAGGTGATCCCGTCGCGCAAGGCTGCGCCGATGAGGAAGGACGTGGTGTCCAGGTAAACACAATCACCGACGAGCAAGAGGGACACTGTACGGCTGGTTTCTGTCGTCAGTATCTGCTCCAGCGTTGCGTACTCCGCCTCCAGTAATCTCAGCATGCCCTCAGTCGCGGAGTTGCCAAGCCAATCCTGCATATCCGTCAGCTCACGCTTGAGGATGTGGCGGCGGCGGGTGAACTGACGCTCAAGCGTGGAGTCTGGCCCGGTGTGGTAGGCCTGACGGATCTTCTCGCCGACCAGCAAATCCCTCCAGATCGACTCACCGGTTTCCAGCAACAGACACAGATAGTCAGCGTAAAAGCCGAAATCATGACTTCGCTGGGCATCGTCGGCCGCCGCCCCGGCCGTCAGCTGGTCATATTTGCCCCAATCCGAAAGGCCGTATACGAAGCTTCGCTCCAACGCGCCCCGGTTGGCACGCAACAAAGCGCCCAGCCGAGGTCCGGTATCCGGCGCAAAATCCGACGCACTCACGTCTCCGCCTCCGCCTGCGCCGGTGGCCGGGACCTGCGGAGGGCTGTGGTGCGGCCTCTTCGTGACGCAAACATGGGAGCATTCACGCGCTTCAGACGCAACGCCACCAGGTTGAGGATACCGCGCAAGGTATTGTTTGGGATGAAGTACGCAAATACACCGAGCCTGGCCGGTTTGAAGATATGAGCCCACGGCGGGTCGTTGACGAGGCTCAGGACATCAATTCCCGGATCCGTGCACGTATGGTGAATCATCAGGTCGAGCAACTGATTACCGGGTGCAAAACTCTGTGCAGTCTCGCGGTAGCCGACCTTGAGCACGTTCAGCGTGCGGTCGATCAGTAAGCAGAACTCGACCGCCACCACCTCATCACCATGCCACAGGAGTGCGATCACACACTGTCGGGTCTTCCCGAAGGTGGCAGCGAGCTCCCGAAAGAACCGAACCAATGTGGGATTGCACAGGATGGCAGAGTTTGCGCCCTGCCCCCCTTTCCAGCCCGACGCCTCCACCGCAAAAAAATGATCCAGGGCAACTGGCAGGCGCTCCGGCGTATCGACGCGCTCAAGTCGCAACGGTGCCGATTGTTCTGCTCGTCGATACAGTCGCCGGAGATTCCGTTTCGCGGTGCCCGACATGGCTACCGTGGCGTGCGCATAGTCTACCGAGACGTCAAATTGGCCACTCGAATCATACTGCGTCACCTGAGTGAAGCGCGGAGCTTCCCGGGCTATCGCGTAATAAACTGAAGAGTTTTCAGCAATCCGACGTAACCGCAAGGCATCCCATCGCAAGGTTTTCTGACCGTAAAGCCAGCGCAGGAATGCGGCAAGAACGCCAGCGTATTCCATCGTTCGGTCGAAAACAAAGTCGACCAGTTGCAGCTGGTCATCCTCGATGTTGCCGAGCAGACGCACCTCCAGCCCCGCCACCGAAAATCGCTCGTACTGCAGAGGAAATACGGCGACAACCTTCTCGCCGGCGCTTGCGATAACAAACCAGAAAATCGAGTCAGGCTGATCGGTATTATCAAGGAATGCGCGGTACCACTGCGGCGATTGATAAAAGTGAGAGCCGCTGGCCATGCCGTTCACTAGGGCAGTCCATAACGGCAGAACCGCCTGCAATCCCTGCAATCCCTGATGAAGTTGAAAGGAATATGACTGCACGGTGCGCGCTTCGTGTTGCTCTGAAAAGGCCAACTTGGTTTTAATTGCTGAATCCATAACACTCTCTCGTCTGCCAACAGCAAGACGCGGAAGACAGTCGCTCCAGCGACGCTCTGTATTCAGGATGTGATTGGCGCGTTCCTGATCGAATACTGACAAAAGGGCAGCATATCATCAGGTGTCTTGGTTCCAATATTTTCGGCGTTCTGGAGATCACATGCTCAACTGGTCACGAACCTCCTGGAACTCAGCGTCCGGGAAGATCCCGCCCAGGTCAAGCCCGTCGCTGGGAGCTCGATGCGATCCCACACAGCGATCCCCAGGCCCGATGGACGTCGCACGCCGCGGACTCCAGGATGGCAGACACGCTCCTGAAATCGGGCACAAATCCGCGCCCCCCGTGCGATAATATCATTATGTGTGAACTCGATCGAAACCCTCAGACGCGCCCCACAAAGACCGTTGTGATGACACAAGCAGCCTCAAAAGCTTGATCGAACCCAGCACCCCGGGTCTTTTGGGGCGCGGCGAAAGTCAACTACAACCAACCATGGATTCGAGATGGCACTACCTGCTCCTGTAGATCTGATGCGCGCTGCAAACCGGCGACCCGGCTTGCAGGACGACGGCGATGGCCGGGACGGCATGGCGCTGGGGCAGGTTCTTGCCATCCTTGCCGCTTACTACCGGCTGTCCATCATCATCTTCGTTTTGGTGGTCGCCGCCACAGCGGAGATAACCCACCTGATGCCGCGTGCGTACACGTCCAAGGCGACCTTGATCATCAATCGCCAGACCAACGACCCACTGGTCGGCGGCCGTGATATGCCAGGTGACTACATGAGCACCTTCATGCAGACAGAGATCGAGCTCATGCAGGGGCCCGACATCCTGGATGAAGTGATCTCACGCCTGAATCTGAGCCAGATTCCGGAATTTGCGGGCGGCAACCAAGGCGGTAGCGCCACGCTACGGGACTGGGTGGAGGCTGGCTTGCGAAAAAAACTGGATATCGAACAGGCGCGCAGCGGTAGTCAGCTCGTCACGATCTCTGCCTGGGCTACGAATGCCAAACTGGCTGCCGACATCGCCAATACGGTTGTCGATGTGTATCTCGAACGGCAGGTCATGCGCAACCACGGTCCGGCAGGAGAGCGCGCCGCGCGCTACGACAGTGAACTGGCTGACCTCAAACGAAAAGTAGAGGTCGCGCAGGCCGCCGTTACCAGTTTTCGGGCCAAAAATGGTGCGGTGGGCGCTGACAACACCAAAGCAGATGTCGAAGTCGACCTGCTGGATGCACTAGAACATAAACTGCTAGATGCCCGCGCTGCCCTGGTCACCAATCAGGCTAAAGCATCAGGACGTCAGCAGGACGCCACGCCGAATGCGATGGAATCAGGTTCGGTTTCCACGCTGCGTGCCGAAGAAGCAAAGCTGCGCTCGCGCATGGCCCAGTTACGCACCACTTTCGGCCCAAACCATCCCCAGGTACTGGAGCTGCAGTCCGAGATCGACGCCAACCAGGCATCGTTGACAGCGGCGCTTGCCACATACCGGAATGCTGCAAGCAACGCCGCCTCCAGCAGCGTTTCCATATCAGACAGTGAGGTCCGCTCCCTGGAGCGGGCTGTGGCCGCGCAGCGCTCCAAGGTAGCCGTCAACCGAAGGGCGCGGGACGAAGCGGCCAAATACGAGCTCGAGCTCGATTCGGCGCAACAGGTATACCGCAAGGCCCTCGCCGGCTACGACCAAGCCAAATTTTCCAATGACAGCGAATCCTCGCTGGTCTCGGTCTCATCGCGCGCCCGGCCGTCGCCGAAAGCGGATCGCCCAAATGTGATGAATAACATCCTGCTTGGATTCGCAATGGGCTTCGGATTGGCACTCGCCGTTCCGTTTGCCCTTGAATTGCCGAGGCGACGGATCCGCTGTCGGGAAGACATAGAGCGGGGCATGGGAATGCCGGTGTTGTCCGAGTTTTCGGAACTGAAGCGGCTAGAATTCCATGGCAAGCGAGCCGGTTGGTTTACGCGCAGAAAGGGGGCTCGAAACCGCGGAGCAGAAGCTGGAACTTCGGACCGGTCTGACGATAGTCCGGGTGCCGATCAGCCACGCCATGGTGATCAAGGCGACCTGATCGTTCCTGAGATCCAGGGCGCGCGTAAAACCATGCACTCCACAACCAGTCTGATCTGCCGGCCAGGCTTCGAACTGGTGGCGGCCAATCTGCCAACCCACCCGCACGCCGAGCGGATTCGTCATGTACGCACCGAGGTGATGCTGCGCCACCCGGCCGGCCGCACGGAATGCCTGGCCTTCGCCGTGATCAGTCCAGCCCACGGCGAGGGCCGTTCCGTTCTTGCCGCCGAATTGGCCGTATCCTTCGCGCGGCTGGGTCGGAGTACCCTGCTGGTAGACGCCGATCTGCGGCGCCCGCGTCAGCATGCTCTTTTTCAGTCTGACGTGGACAACGGCCTGCGCCAGGCAATCACGCAGTTTGATACCAACCAGGTGCGCGGTGTTTACGGATATCCTTCGCTCAGTCTGATGACCGCTGGCCATCCTACCGAAGAGAATCCGAGCGAGCTTCTCTCGGACGGTCGCTTCGATGAACTGATGTCACGTCTCAGGGAGACGTTTGACTACATCGTCGTGGATACACCTCCTTTCCTCGAGTATACCGACGGCCAGGTGATTGCCACCGTGGTGGGTCATGTGCTGGTCGTTGAGACTGCTGGGGAGTCGCGGATGAAGCAGGCAAAGGCCATGTTGAACCACTTGGCTCCCGTCGGGGCACAGGTGCTCGGTGCAATCCTCAATCGAGTTTGAGCAGGGCAGAAACATTCGGTGCGCCTTCTGACTGACACAGACGACCCCGGGCAACCGGATAACTCAAGTGCTTGGAACGCCGATCGGATTTTCTTGCAACACTAGCGTGATGGCTTACAGAACAGCAGCACACCGCATGAGTGGCGACAGCGATCAGAAGGCCGAAGGATCGCGGAATACCAGGAAAATAGTGCGTAACACGATGACCACATCAAGGCGCAGGGACCAGCGTCGCAGATATTCCAGATCCAGTTCCACCCGTCGTGCCATCAGGTCGACCGAGGATGTTTCGCCCCTTGATCCGTTCACTTGAGCCCAGCCAGTGATGCCTGGCTTTACCTTATGGCGGATCATGTAGCCCTGCACCAGACCACGGTATTGCTCGTTATGCGCCACCGCGTGGGGCCGCGGACCGACGATACTCATGCGACCCTGCAGCACATTGAGAAACTGAGGTAGCTCATCCAAGGAAGTCCTGCGAAGGATGCGTCCGACCGCGGTAATGCGGTCATCGTTGCGACTTGCCTGCCTCACGACCGGGCCATCTTCTGTCACCCGCATTGACCGGAATTTGTAAACCAAGATTTCCTGACCATCCAGTCCGTAGCGACGCTGAAGGAACAGGATCGGGCCCGATGAATCGATTCGAACCGCGACTGCCACAATCAACAGGATAGGACTGATCAGCACCAGGATCAGCAGGCTGAACACGATATCGAACGATCGTTTGGCCACTCCCGCCATCCCCTGAAAAGGGGTTTCGCAGGCAGCCAAGACCGGCAGTCCATCAATCAGGTCAATTCGCGGTTGGATCAGGTCGAGCAGGACCACGTCTGGCACAAAATAGATGGACGCAGTCGTATCCTGCAAATCGTTGACGATCTTCAGATTACGGGGTTGCAGGGCAGCCGAGATGGTGATGTAAACGACATCCACCGCGTTCTGCTTTACCACAGCGGCGGCGCCAGCCATTGTACCTATGATTCGATTGCGGTTGCTTTCCGGAAGACGCTCAAGAGCCCGGTCTTCACAGAATCCGACCAGTTCCAAACCGAGGGAAGGATTGCCCTCAATGCGCCGGGCAACCTCCAATCCAAGATCCCCTGCACCCACGATGAGCGCTCGGCGGCGCAACAGCTTGGAAGACATCGCCCGCGCGCTCAGGCGAAACGCCCAGCGCCGGGTAACCACCAACACCAGCGGCGCCGCCACGGCCCAGCGCAGCAGGAGGCTTGGCGAGAAGAACTGCGCAAAGCCCGTGCTGAAGATGACGGTCACTACCACCGCCAGAAACATCAACCATTCGGCGAGTATTTCCCGGATGCCCGGCTGATTTCCGGTCGTCAACGGGGCTCCGACGGTGACTGCCAGAAGCAGCACCAACACCAACAGAATAAGGTTCGGTCCTTCCAGTCCTGCCCCGGACGTCATCAGCAACACAAGAAGCGTTCCCATGATACCGAGCACCTGAAGGATGGCCTGCAGTCCGTAAGACCATGCGGCGGTGCCGCCAAGCGTCATGCCGCTCACCTGCCCTGTACGGGAAATGGATCCTTTGACGTTGGTCGAATCAGAAGTCATCGGGCGGTCCTGTGCATAACTGGCTGTTGCCACAGAATACACCGAGGGGCGCGGGAAAAGTTCCCAATTACCGTCATTACCGGTATTGCCACAGCAATCTTTTATTCATCCCATTGGGAATTGGGGTGGAGCATGATTGCAGCGCCAGACGATGGTGATTTCGACAAGTCTGCCGCCAAGTCAACCATGCCGGCTGTGCCCGCACACGTTACCTCAGTCCGACAAGTCGTACACGTGCTAGAGTGCGACACGCCGCGTCATATCGCTCCGAGTCCCCGACAAACTAACCCACTCTCTAGCCAGTCGATCACCCTGGCCGTTTACGCGACGAGGCAGCCGGAGCCCTGGGTGCCGGAAGGGAATCCAGTTGGGAAGCTTTGAGGACAGGCGAAAGCCAGAGGCGGAACCCTCTGAACCCCATGTACGGGGTTACCCCTTGCCATTCCATGGCATGTTGTTCTGCAACCTGCCAGCTTTGCAAGTACGAACGCGGGGCACGATCCACCATGACCGCCCTAGCGGAATCCGAAATGATCGGATCAGCCCCTGTTGCTTGTGACATCAACATCGCGGCTGATCCAATCAGTAATAGCCAGAGTGACCGTTGTCCGGCTGGTCGGTGCACTGGATTCATGTTGGTCTCGTGTCTAATTGTGCGTCCCGGTAGAGCTGGTGGGCTAGCGGGACTGGTCAACTTACGTAAGGGCTCCGTGGAGAGGCACTTGTGGCACCCATCTGCAGGCCTACAGTCGAGAACTTGTCTTTAGTCACATTATAGAATTCTGGCCGATTGCTTCGAAGTGGTTTCCTGCCACGGACACTCAAGTTTGCAATCCCGGCCAAGCGTAGTTGTCGCTTGCACAACGCATCGTTTCAATCGCCGCGTTTTCAGTGTCTCAAGCGAATCATGCACTCTCACTCATCGTGATGATAACCCCCCCCGATGACATTTTGCTGCACCAGCACAATCTAATGGGGTTGTTGACCGCAAAATACGGTCAACCCTGTAGGAAATCCTGTATGTTCTGTCACCGTCTGCAGACATGGTCGCGCTCCTAGCCCAACCGCTGCCTATCAGGAACGCTGATACTCCTCATAGCTTGCACCCAAGAACGCTGACAGCTTTCCCGCGTTAGCCCAGGCTCGTTGCACCCATGCAGCAGCCCGATGGCGTCCCGCAGGCAGCGTTACCGCGGCGAGCAGCAATGACGCCGTGAGTTGCACTACCGCCGTGCACCACAACCGGACAACCCCAACCCAGTTGATTGGTCCGTAGTGCCCCGACAGGGTCTTTCTGCCAAAATCCTGACCACCGCTGTAGGCGCGCTGCAACAGCCAGCGCAGGTTCAGTCGCTTCGATTCGACCGGTTCTACCACCTCGGCCTCGTCACACCAGACGATGCGCGCACCAGCGCGTACCAAACGCCCCAGCATGTCGCCGTCCTCGCCAGTTTTCAGCCCATAGTCCGGATCAAACGGCCCTGGCAAGGCCTTGAGTTTCCAGCCCCGAATCAATACGTTGCCAAAACGCAGCCGATTGGGCGGCACAATCTCGCCAGTGGTCATCCGCGGGAAATCATAAAACCGTCCCCGCGCAATCCAGTCAGGTGCGTGAGCGGGGACCTGTGGCACCACCGGTCCGAGTGCGCCATCGGCCTCTGCCTGGACCACCGAGCTGAAGATCGTCTGCAACCATGCCGCGGGGGCTCGTTCGTCGTCATCGATAAAGGCCAGCCACTCCTGTTCCGCCCGCGCGATGGACTGATTCCGCGTCAAGGCGATACTCGGTTTTGGCTGCACGGAATAGTCCACCTGAAATGGCGGCCTGGAACTGGCGAAGGAGTGCACTACGTCGGCAGCGGTCGCCCCTGGGTCGTTGTCTACCACGACCACCTGTGCTGGCAAGGACGTCTGGCGCGCCATATCTTCCAGAAGCAGCCTTAATTGATCCCGACGGCGGAAGGTTGCAATACAAATGGACACTGGCAAGGTCTGAACCATGGCTATCACTTGCATGAAGTCGTAAAACTGTTGGTTGATCGCTCACAGACGACAGTAACATAAAAAAAGCCGCAGCATGCTGCAATGCAGCAGACTGACGCTAGCTTTTCTTGTGTCAGCCCAAGTGAGGCGTTCTTCACACGAATGTCACAATGGAGAAATCCCCCCTTGGCGATCCATACCGATCGAAATTATCAGCGATAAAATCACATCAACCAATAACCCCTAATTGCCGCGGATCGATTTGGTCGGCCCTTCGGGATGGTCGTTCATCTCGTTGGCGACGGCAGCGATGCACTCAATTTCGATGCGATATTCCGAGTTGATCAGCTTGGCGCCAATCGTGGCGCGCGACGGCGCATGGCCGGGCGCCACCCAATCATCCCAAACCGCGTTCATGGCCACATAGTCGCCCACGGAAGCCAGGTAGATGCGCGCCTGCACCAGGTGGGATTTGTCGGCACCGGCACGCGCCAGCAGGCTGTCGATGAAGCGCAGCACTTCGCGGGCTTGTCCGGTGATGTCGAGCGACGTGTTTTCAGCCACCTGCCCGGCAATGAAGATCATCTTGCCGTGTCCGTGATCGACCACGGTCATCTCGCTGAACCGCTCCCCCATGTCATAACGGGAAATTTCCATGCCTGGGCTCCTCAGTGGGTACCGCTCAATGCGGCGGTGGTTGGCGATGCCATGGCTTCCCAGCCACCGCCCAGGGCCAGGCACAGGGCGGCGACATCGGCAAACTGGTTGGCACGAATCTGCGCCAGCGTGAGCTGTGCCTGCAGCGAAGCCTGCTCCAGCGGCAGCAAGGCAACCGCCGGCAGGTCGCCCAGCGCTTTCTGCTTCTGGGCGATCGCCAGCGAACGTTCGGCTGCCTCCTTGGCACGCTGCTGCCGCACCAGGGCCTCCTGATCGGTCTGCGTGGCCACCAGCGCATCGGCCACCGACTGAAAGGCCGCCAGTACCGCCTGACGATACATCGCTGCTGCCTGATCGTAGGCCGCCCGCGCCGCGCGCTCACGCGCGGACAGGGTGCCGCCATCGAACACCGGCCCGGCGATGCCACCGGCAAGGGTCCAAAAAGTGCCGGCAGACCGGAACAGATCGGCGAACACCGTCCCGGCCTGACCGATCACACTGGTGCCCAGCACCACCTGCGGCAGCCGGTTGGCACGCGCAACACCGATCGCGGCACTGGCGGCGTGCAGGCTTTCCTCGGCCGCGCGCAGGTCGGCACGCCGCTCTAGCAGACTGGACGGCAGGGTCTGCGGCAAAGTGGCGGGCAGGCTGAGGTCAGACAGGTGGAAGGTGGCCCCCAGCACCTCATCCGGATAGGCCCCCAGCAGGTTCTTCAGCAGGTCACGCTGTTGGCCCAGCAGTTTCTGCAGCGGTGGCAGGGTGGCGTCGGTGGTGGCCACCACCAGCTCCTGTGCCCGCACATCAGCCTCGCCCAGTGCGCCCGCCGCGCGCAGCCGGCGCTGGGCGTCCAGCAGCGACTGCTGGCTGCGCAGCAGGGCTTCGGTCACCTGCAACTGCTCACGCAGGCCAGCTTCGGTCACCACCGCCACCACCACGTTGGCCGCCAGACTGGCGCGGGTGGCTTCCAGCAGATGGCGTTGGCTGTCGGCCTGCGCCTGCAGCGACTCGACGGTGCGGTGGTTGAGGCCGAACACGTCTGGCGTCAGGCTGACATTCAGCGCCAGCGTATGCAGGTTGAACACATAATCGGCACTGGACAGGGGACTGGCCAGCGCCGAACCAGTCTTCGAACGCGCGAAGGTGTAGCCGGCGCTGACCTGGGGCTGATACAGGCCTTCCTGGGCGCGCACCGCCTCGGCGGCCACGCGCAGGGCGGCCTGGCCGGCCTCGATGCCCGGGTTCTGCGCCAGCGCCCGCTCCACCAGGGTATTCAGGGCGGGGGACTGGAACTGCGTCCACCAGCGCACCGGCCAGTCGGCTGCAGCCGGCCTCGTGGCCGCAGCGGCCGCGGCTGCCGGCTCCTGGAAGGTGGCCGGCAGGGACAAGGCCGGCTGCTGATAGTCCGGCCCCACCACCGTGCAGGCGCTCGTCAACAGGGTCACCGCCGCCCAGCCGCCCAGCACTGTTGCGGTAGCCAAAATACCTGGTTTCATCGGTTTCTCCGGCGCAGGCGGTCAGGGCCCTGACCTTCAAAGAAACGCTCCACCGAGAAGTACAGTGTGGGCAGGATGAACAGGGTGAGGAAGGTAGACACAATCAGCCCACCCACCACCACCGTGGCCAGGCCGCGCTGCACATCCGTGCCCACCCCGGTGGCCATAGCGGCGGGCAGCATGCCGATCGAGGCCACCGTCGCGGTCATCAGCACTGGGCGCAGCCGCTCCGCCGCTGCCGTGAGTACCGTCTGATCCAGCGCCAGGCCCTCACCACGCACCCGGCGGAAGTTCGACACCATGATGATGGCGTTCTGCACCGAGACGCCAAACAGCGCGATAAAGCCAACCGCCGTGGCCACATTGAGGGTTTCGCCGGTGACATGGATGGCGATCAGACCGCCCAGGGTGGCGAGCGGCACCACTCCCAGGATCAGCAGGGTCTGGCGGATCTTGCCGAACTGGAAGAACAGCAGCATGGCCATGGCCAGCAGCACCACGGCCAGGATCACCACCAGGCGGGCCTGCGCCCGCTGCTGATTCTCGAACTGCCCAGCCCACTGCAGGGTATGTTTCTGGTGATCGTATTTCACTTCTTTCTCGATGCGTGCCTGCGCTTCCTCCAGATAGGAGGTCAGGTCGCGGTCGCGGTTGTCCACCCGTACGGTCAGCTGGCGCGCATTCAGCTCATGCGAGATGGTGGCCTCGCCACTCTTCAGCGACAGGTCGGCCAGCTGCGCCAGCGGAATCATGGCGCCCGCACTGGACCGCAGCATCAAGGCGCCCAGCGCCTCGGGGCTTTGCTTGGCCTCGCGCGGAAAGCGCACGCCCACGTTGTAGACCCGATCTTCCACAAACACCGAAATCACCGGCGCGCCACCCACCCCGGTCTGGATCAGGTTGGCGATGTCGGCCACGTTCACGCCATAGCGCGCGGCGGCCTCGCGGTCCACCTTCACCACCAGTTGCGGAATCGGCGGCGCCTGGAAGATCGAGGCCGAGGCGGTGCCGCGGATGCTATGCAGGATGTCCACCACCTGCTGGGCGATACGCCGGTCGTCGGCCAGATCGAGCCCGTACACCCGCAGCACCAGGGGGCTGTGCGCGCCGCCAATCGCATCGTTCACGCCATCGATGATCGGCTGGCTGATGCCCACTGACATGCCCGGCAGCTGCTGCAGGCGGGCATTGATCCGGCGCACAAACTCCGCCTTCGACTCATGATCCGGCCAGGTCTCGTAGGGTTTCAGGCCAACCGGACATTCGATGTGCGAGGGGGTCCAGGGATCGGTGCCGTCGTCGTTGCGCCCGATCTGGGTCACGATGTGCTTCACCTCCGGAAACTCGAGCACGGTGCGGCGCAGCTCGGCGGCCATTTCGTTGGCCTTCTCGATCGACACGCCGCTGGGCAGGTCCACCTGCAGCCAGAGTGAGCCCTCGTCCAGTTCGGGCAGGAATTCCCGGCCGGCCGACGACGCCAGCGACACCACGGCCAGCAGCACAAGGGCGCTGAATCCATAAGCAATCCAGGTGCGCTTGAGCAGGAAGGCCAGCGCCGCATGGTAGCGGTGGGTCAGCCAGATCAGCGGCTTGTTGTGGAAGATGCGGCGCGGCTTGCGCAGGGCCACATACGCGAGCCCCGGGATCAGCGTGAGGGAACACAACAACGCACCAAACAGCGCGTATCCCACGGTCCAGGCCATCGGCGAGAACAGCTTGCCCTCGGCCCGCTCGAAGGCAAACAGCGGGCAATAGGCCGTGATGATGATCAGGGTGGCAAAGAACATCGGCTGCGCCACATGACTGGTCATCTCCAGCACATCCTCCTCGGTCATGGTGGCCGTGGCATCTTCCTCCCGCCGGCGCAGGATGGTCTCCATCACCACAATGGCACCATCCACAATGATGCCGAAGTCGATAGCCCCCAGGGACAACAGGTTGGCGGGCATCTTGGTCCAGGTCATGAACAGGAACACGCTGACCAGGGCGATCGGAATGGCCACGGCGGCCACCAGCGCACTGCGCGGACTGCCCAGGAACAGGATCAGCACCAGCGACACCAGGCCAATGCCCTCCAGCACGGTATGCGTGACCTTGTGGATGGTCAGGTGTACCAGATCATCGCGGTCAATATAGGGCACGATTTTCACTCCCATCGGCTCGAGCTTCTTGGTGAGCTCGGCCAGCTTGGCATGCACCCCCTCCAGCACCCGCGACGGGTTCTGGTATTTCAGCATCAGTACGATGCCCTCGATGGTGTCGGGGTTCTGGTTCATGCCCACCACCCCCTCCCGTTCCTGGTGGCCGATCTGCAGCCGGCCCAGGTCGCGCACCAGCACCGGGTTGCCCTCTTTCTGCGTCACCACCACGGTGCCCAGGTCGTCGAGGGTATGGATCTGCCCGATGGCGCGCACCACATAGCCCTGCTCGCCACGCGCCACGCGGCCGCCGCCGGCGTTGACACTGTTGCTGTTGATGGCGCCGACCACATCATTCAAGGTCAGGTTGAACTGCTGCAGCTTGACCGGATCCAGCTCGAGCTGGAACTCCTTGGTGAACCCCCCGAAGTTGGTGACGTCCACCACGCCAGAGATTTCCTTGAACGCCGGTACTACCATCCAGCGCTGGATTTCGGAGAGCTCCATCAGGTTCTTGGTATCCGATTCCAAGGTATAGCGCAGGATTTCCCCGCCGGGACCGGTGACCGGGCCGAGGCCGGCCTGCACACCCGGTGGCAGCGTGACCGTGGCGATGCGTTCCAGCACCCGCTGGTTGGCGAAGTAGTCGTCCACGCCATCCTTAAACACCAGGGTGATCAGCGACAGCGCGAAGGTGCTGCTGGAACGGATGGTGACCAGGCCCGGCGTGTTGCGCAGGGCGCGTTCCAGCGGCGTGGTGATCTGCTGCTCCACTTCTTCCGCCGCCAGCCCCGGCACCTGGGTGGTGACAATCGTGGTGACGTCACCAATCTCCGGATACGCCTCGACCGTCATGTTGATCCAGCACACATATCCATAGATGCTGAGCAGGGCGGCCACCACCCAGGCCAGATGGCGGCGCTTGAAGCACAGCTGGATCAGCTGGTTAATCATTCAGGAGAACCCCGCCGCTGACCACCACGCGCTCACCGGCCTGCAGGCCGGCACGGATACGCACGCGATCCCCCTGCTCCAGCCCGATCTGCACCTCGCGCGCCTCGAAGGTCCAGGGTTTGCGCTCGACAAACACCAGCACGCGATCGTTCACCAGTACGAGGGCCGACGCTGGCACCACCGGCTGGGCCGGCTGGGCCACCGCAAACTCGACGCTGACAAACATATTGGTGTGCAGCCAGCTGCCCGGATTGCTGAAGCGCGCCCGCACGCGCGTGCGCCGGGTATCCGGGTCGAGCATGCTGGAAATGCTGTCCACCGTGCCGTGCAGCGGCCGATCGGGATAGGCCGTGGTCACCGCCGTGATCAACTGTCCCACCCGCACCTGTGGCAGCAGTCGCTCCGGCACCTGGGCCGTGACGTACACCTGGTCCAGGTTGGTGATGGTCATCAGTGCAGCGGTCGGGTCGTTGATCACCGCTCCCATGCCAACGTTGAGCGCCGTAATCACGCCAGCCAACGGAGCCAGCACCGGCAGGCTGACCTGGGCCAGATTGCCCTCGTCGCCGGTGGCGCCGAGCACCTTCAGGCGGGTGCGCGCGCGCTCCAGTTCGGCGCGCGCCTGCACCACCGCGCTTTCCGCCGCTTCCAGATCCTTCTGCGCATTGCCGCCAGCGGCGTTCACGTCCCGGGCACGGTCGCGCGCCTTGACGGCAAGGTTGTAGGCGTCCTGTGCCTTCGCCGCATCCGAGCCAGCCTGCAGCAGGTCGGACGACTGCAGGCGCGCCAGCACCTGCCCAACCTTGACCCGCTCGCCCAGATGCACGCGCAGTTCCACCAGCCGGCCGGTCAGCGCCGGCAGCACGTTCACCATCCGGGTGGGATCCGCTTCGATGGTGCCCGGCACGGTCACCCGATGCGGCGCCGCCTCGGCGCGTACCTCGGCCACCTTGACGCGGGCGCGGTAGGGACTCAGCTCCGGCAGCTGGATCAGCTTGCCATCATGCACCAGCAGCGGGGCGGGTTCGGTGGCAGGCGGCTTTTCGGCCTGGGCTGGCAGGGCCAACGCCAACCCGCCCAGGCAGGCCAGCAGGCAACACCCTTGTACGACAGGGCGGGACGGGATCAGGCGAACAGAAGGACGGGGCATGGAACGCATCCGGATGGCGCGCGCGCCACCCCGGCAGTCTCCACGCAAGCCCGACGCAAGGATGACATCGCACTGGGATCAGGCAACGACAGGTCCAGACTATAAACCGCCCCGCCATCGCCGTTGATGACAAAAAGATGACAGCCGGTCAGGGCCAATGGTGGAACAGTCGGCGCCACCGTGGCGGTGACCGACCACAACGGGTCAGTCGGTGGTGTCCGCCCCGTCGTCCTCCGTCGGCGCCACGGCGCCGCCCGGCGCGCCTTTCAGGCTGCTGCGCTGGACAATCGACAGCAGGGCGGCAAATACCTTGGGAGAGCCGGCCACCAGATTGCCGCTGTCGAGGAAGTCCTCGCCGCCCTCGCTGTCCGACACCAGTCCGCCGGCCTCGAGAATCATCAGCGCGCCGGCGGCCAGATCCCAAGGCTTCAGGCCAAACTCCCAGAAACCATCCAGCCGTCCGGCGGCCACATACGCCAGATCGAGACTGGCAGCGCCGGCCCGGCGCACGCCCGGGGCGCGCACCATCACTTCGCGCAGCACCCGCAGGTAGCGCGACATGTGTTTCGATTCGCCGAACGGCAGTCCGGTGCCAATCAGCCCCTCTTCCAGCCGGTTGGCGCGACTTACGCGCAGGCGCCGGTCGTTCAGGTAGGCCCCCTTGCCGCGCGAGGCGGTGAACAGGTCGTTGTGCACGGGGTCATAGATGACGCCGTGGGTGAGCTGGCCGCGCTGCAGGCAGGCAATGCTCACGGCATACTGCGGAAAGCCATGAATGAAATTCGTGGTGCCATCCAGCGGGTCGATCACCCACTGGTATTCGGCCTGCGATGCGCCTTCGGAGGCACCGCTCTCCTCTGCTAAGATGGCGTGATCGGGATAGGCGTCGCGCAGCACGGCGATGATGGCCTGTTCGGCCGCCCGGTCGATTTCCGTCACGTAGTCGAGCGGCTGTTTGCGTGCCACCGCAATACGGTCGATGTCGAGAGCGCCCCGGTTGATCAGGCCTCCCGCCCGGCGAGCAGCCTTGACGGCGATATTGATCATCGGATGCATGGCATTCCTCGCGCTCTTTACAAAACCCCGCAGCTTATCATGAGCACACTTCCCATCGCACCGACCTCTGTTGTTCTGCCGCATGGCAGTCTGCCCGCGCCGCTCCAGGCCGCCGCCGACGCATCGGCGCCCGCTCCTCGGGAAGCCTCCGCTGCCTTGCCCGTCCTGGATCCGGCCCAGGTGCGTATCGTGCTTTGCACCACCACGCATCCTGGCAATATCGGCGCTGCCGCACGCGCCATGAAAACCATGGGCCTGCGCCATCTGGCCCTGGTCAATCCGCGCCGCTTTCCGGATGACGAGGCCACCGCGCGCGCCGTCGGTGCAGCCGACCTGCTCGGACACGCCACCGTCCACACCAGCCTGGACGACGCGCTGCAAGGCTGCCGCTTCATCGCCGGTCTGACCGCGCGGCGGCGCGACCTGTCACACGACATGATCTCGCTGCGCGCCTCGGCGGAACGCACCGCCCGTGAACTCGCCACCCCAGGGGAGGATGGCCGCCCGGCGCAGGCCGCCTTCCTGTTCGGCACGGAAATGTCCGGGCTGTCGAATGCCGAACTCGAGCGTTGCACGCTGCTGGTGAATATTCCCACCAATCCGGATTTCGGATCGCTCAACCTGGGTTCGGCCGTTCAACTGGCGTGCTACGAGCTGCGGCTTGCCCTGCTGGGCGATCACCCGATCCAGGCCTATCCGCAGCCGCTCGCCCGGCATGAAGACATGGAAGGTCTGTTCGTCCATCTCGAACAGGCCCTCCACCAGACTGGATTTTTGCGGCCCGAACGCCCAAAACGGCTGATGGAACGCCTGCGCCGCCTGCTCACGCGCTCGCGCCTCGAACACGAGGAAGTCAGCCTGCTGCGCGGCCTGCTCAAGTCCTTCCAGGTCAGCCTGGGCAGTGCCCTGCCGCCGGGTATCGCGGCCGATGCGCCGCGCAGCGCCGATGCCCCGAAGGCCCCGCAAAGCGATAGCAGCAGGGGCCAAATCGGCGGATAATCGGAATCGACGCAAGACGAGGTAACTTCCATGGCCGTGACCCTTTCCCCAGCAGCCGTCCAGCACATCCGCAAGGCGCTTGACCAGCGCGGCAGCGGTCTCGGTCTGCGCTTTGGTGTGCGCAAGGCCGGCTGTTCCGGCTGGGCCTACCAGATCGACTACGCCGATCAACCGAAAGATGGCGACCTGCGCTTTGAGACGGATGGCGTGGCGGTGCTGGTGGACGCCGACAGCCTGCCCTTTGTCGACGGCACCACCATCGATTACCAGCGCAAGGGCTTGAATGCCACTTTCGCGTTTCTCAATCCGAACGTGAAGGACGCCTGCGGCTGCGGCGAAAGTTTCACGGTCTGAGCGACACCGTTCAGGAAAACTCCACGCGAATCCGCAGTCCCGGTCGCTGACCGCGCAGGCCAAGGAGGGAGGCAACGCGGCCGTCCTCAGCCGGACAAGGCTGACACAGGAGGGCATCGCTCATGGTCAGCGTTGCCGCATGGGATTCGCAGATTTCCTTGACG
>CAIPBT010000093.1 GCA_903863375.1 uncultured Ferrovum sp. | reverse complement strand
GTGGGCACGCGGGCCTTGTCCTCATCGAAATTGTCGATGAAGTTCTGCCGCAGGGCCTTGGTGACCACGATGGTGTGGTCGTCACGACGGGCCGGATGCAGCAGGGCATCGATCCCGAACAGCAGGGCGCCCAGCAGCACGAAGTGCACCAGGGGCTCCTGGCGCAAGGCGCGCATCAGGCGTGTGGCAGGCCGGATGGCGACGGCGCTGGCCGGCTCGTTGCCGGGTTGCACGGGCAGGACGGACGCGTCATTGGGCATGGCAGGGATACCCCAAGGCTGAAGAACGGTAACCCACGATTGTGGCCTGCGATCGTGACCGTCCAGTGAAAGTCAATCGGGCCAGTCGAGCGCTATCGCCGTAGTCATGGTTCCGTCACCGGCATGACACATCCGATCAGTAAAACTGTATCGGCAGCACCTCATCCCGGCATCCGCCCGCCGACCAGAACCGCAGGGCGATCCAAACCGAATCCCATTGGAGATCGTTTTTCATGACCACTATCGTGAACAAGGCCCTGCTGCTGACCGCAGCGGCATCGCTGGGCGTGGCCGCCGCGTCGGCTGTCCCGGCACACGCCGAGGGCAACCCGTACCGTGCCGGCGACATGCACAACCACAACACCTGTACCGATGGTTCGGTGTCGGTCGGCTACTCGATCGATCGCGCCGTCGGCCACGGCACGGCTGCCTCCGGCGGCAACAATTTCAACCTGGACTGGTTCACGCTGGGCAACCATGGCGGCTCCGGCAACCGGGATTGCCGTTTCAGCGATCCGACGCCGGGCAATGCCAACGGCACCCCGCCGATCTCCAGCAGCGTGCAGCCGACCAGCGAGACCGGCAATCTGGTGGACAGCAACGGCAAGCCGCGCGCCGTGCTGTGGACCGACACCTTCGGCCAGACCATCCAGGGCACGACCGTGACCAAGCTGCTCGGCACGCCGAATGGCAACAACATGTGGCGCTGGCAGAACATCCAGCAGGTGGAATATCCGATCCTGACTGCCCGTGGCGCCCAGTATGGCCGCAAGGTGTTGGTGGAAGGCCTGGAGTGGGTAGTGCCGGGTCATGAGCACGTCGACGTCGCGATCCTGGCCGGTCAGAACACCCGGGTGGGGGCCGGCAATGCCGATGCCATGGCGCAGTTCGAATTCCTGTTCGACCGCGGTGATACCGACCTGATCGGTGCCGTGGACGCGACCGGGGCCCCGCTCTGGACCAACAAGAACAATGCCGGTAACAATTGCAGCACGGCAACGGCCGCCGCTGGCGCGATCCGTCACGCCAAATCGGTGCAGGCCGTGACCTGGCTGCAGGCCAACTATCCGCTCAACTCCTACGCTGTGCCAACCCACACCGAGCGGCATGGTCCGTGGGATCCGCTGTCGTGCAATGGCGGCTACAACATCGAGCACTTCCGCGACTACAACAACGCCGCGCCCACGGTGGCGTTCGGCATTGAGGCGCCGGGCCACGCCGCCCAGGGCGGTCTGACCGGTGGCTCAGGATCGTACGAGTCGAACGCCGTGGGCGGTGGCACGTATGGCTTCGCCGGCGTCTACACCGCCAAGGTGGGCGGCCTGTGGGACGGCCTGCTGGGCGAAGGCCGTAACATCTTCGTGTTTGCCAGCTCCGACTGGCACACCCGCGGCCTGTTCGCAGCCAAGGATGCCGGTACCACCAGCGACTTCATGCCGGGTGAGTACACCAAGCTGTACGTGCCGAACAAGGATGGCTTCGGTCCCCAGTCGATCATCAACGGCATGCGCGCCGGCCACTCCTACTCGGTGCAGGGCAACCTGATCGGACCGGATCTGGTCTACCGCGCCCGCGCCAACAATGGCCCCTGGAAGACCATGGGTCAGACCCTGGTGGTCAACCCGGGTGACAAGGTCACGGTGCAGATGGCCTTCTCGGTGCCGGCGTCGAACAACAGCCCGTACAGCTTCAACAACCCGCTGCTGGCGCAGGTCGGCATTCAGCAGCCGCTGAACAAGCCCTCGCTCGACCATATCGACCTGATCACCGGCGACATCACCGGCCCGGTCAGTCCGACGTCGCCGAACTACGCTGTGCCGAATGCCGGTGGCCTGGCTGGCGCGAAGATCGTCTACAACCCGTCGGCCAAGATCGCCAAGCAGGTCTCGACCAAGTCGATGAAGCGCGAGCGCGGCGACGACGGCGCGGTGCGCTATTCCTTCGAAACCACGTTTGTGGCGGGCTCGCAGCCCTTCTACATCCGTGCCCGGGGCACCAACATCCCGGTGGCCACGCCGAATGTCAGCGACAGTGCCGGCAACCCGCTGGTGGACTACAACAATGCCCTGGTGGCCTGCTCGGATCCGGCCTGCCCGGCCCACATGGAAGTGGACGCCCAGGGCATCAAGCGGGTCACCCACGACGTGCAGGCCTACTCCAACCTCTGGTTCTATGCCAACCCGATCTTCGTGCGCCCGGCGGGTAGCCCGAAGCTGCTGGTGGAAGTGAACCAGGCCATGGCCGCCCGGTTGGGTTCCACCCTGATGGCCGACAGCGACAAATAAGTGGCTTGCGTGCTGCCCCTGCCTGCCGGCGGGGGCAGCACTGACGCGGCTTGCAGAGGTGGATTGCCGCCGCCGTCGGGAAGTCTTCCGACGGCGGCTTGTCTTTGGAGCGAATGATGTTCAATGGGCATCCGTCGATGAAAGGAGGGGCGCTGGCCCGAGCGCGCTGCCAGGTCTGGCCGCCAGTGCCGATCGGGATGCTGGCGCTCGCGCTGCTGGCCAGCGCGCCTGCCCTGCCGGCCCCGGTTGATCAGCCAGCGCAGCCCGTCCAGCCAGCCCCGGTTGATCAGCCAGTGCAGCCCGTCCAGTCCGGCCCCTCAGGGCAGTCTGCCGAGACCACCGGGACATCCGAGCCGGACGAACCGATGTGCGTGGCGGCCGTTCAGGCGATGCGCGGCGAGGCCGCCGTGTTGCCACCGGGCAATCTCACCCGGGCGTTTGCCGAGACTTATCTGGCCCAGGCCATGGTGGAAGCCGGCAATCATGAATACGATGATTGCCTGGAATACGTCGCGCGCGCCGCGCTGGAGGTGCGCGAACGCCGCCACGGCAGTGCCGCGCCGCCGGTCCCTGCTGGCCCGGCATCCCCTCCAATGCCGGTCGGCGCAGCCTTGCCGGCCTCGGCCGGTGGACCCACACCCTGAAGGAGACATCTGATGGATACCGTCGAGCCGCTGTTTCCCATTCCCTTGATGCGCTGCCCGCAGGTGTTGCCGGCAGATCTGGTCGAGGCCGCGGTGGCCACCATCCGCAGCGCCGAGGTGGAACAGAACCTGCGCTCGGATCAGCTCTTTCACACCGCCATCGCCAATCCGCTGGCGTTGCCACTGTTCCAGCAGATTGCGGCGCTTACCCAGCCCAAGCTGGCGGATTTTGGCCAGCTGATCTTTGGCGAAATCCTGCAGTGGTCAGTGAAGGAGATGTGGATCAATCTGCTTGAGCGCGGCGGTGGGCAGGCCCTGCATGCGCATGCCAACAGCTTTGTCTCGGGGGTGATTTATCTCACGCCCTCACACCCCTCCTGTCGCACGGTGTTTGTACGGCCCCCGGGCGGCAGCGATTTTTCCTTCCGGCATCACACGCGGGAAATGGCCATGGGCCCATACAACGCCGGCAAATATGTCCTGCCGGAGGTTCTGCCCGGTGACATGGTGCTTTTTCCGAGCTACCTGTACCACGAAGTGCCTCGTAACCAGGGCGATCAGCGCATCACCCTGGCGTTCAACGCCATTCCGGATCGCCTGGATTGTTGGGGCTACCAGATCCGCTTCACTCCCTGAACGACCCGGCCGTGACATTGGCACGCTGCAACAGCAGCCCGGCCTCCGGTCGTTGCGGCGCGGCGGCACGGATTTGCGCCAGAAGGGCGAGGCCTGCCGGGCGGTCGCGATCCAGCAAGGCTTGCGCCATCCCCAGCAAGGGCTGATAGGCCGGATCAAATGCCGGGCTGAGACGGACAGCCGCCAGCAACCCGGGCGCCGCTGCCCGAACCAGATCCAGGCCGCGCGGGTCGCCAGGCAAGGCCGCTCCTGCCCGCAGAAACTGGTCGCGGGCGCGCCAGTACGCCGGCAATACCGTTTGCAGATCGGCGTCCGCCGTTGGCGTTACCGTCGCTGTCGCTGTCGCTGTCGCCGTTGCCGTTGCCGTTGCCGTTACTGTTGCGGCGGCCGAGGCCGAGGCCGGGCCGAGTGCCGCGCCAACCTCGGGATGCACGGCATCAATCACCCGCAGCAGCAGGGCCGCTGGCGGTGCGGACAGGGCCTGGACATTGCGGCGCGCGTCGAGCGCCACGAAGGGGCGGTCGTCGGTGTTGAGCGGCGCACCGGCTGCAAAGGCGGCCAGGGCTTGCGGTCCGCCCACGAATTGGCCGAGCACATCCAGCGGCTGCCCGATGCCCACTGGCCGGGTGACGACAGCAACGTCGGCCTGTGCGAGACGCTCGCGCAGGATGCTGGCCGGCGATTGCACCGGGTCGACGGCATGTCCGATCAGGGCCAGCATCGGGGTGCGCACGCTGTAATGGTTGAGCCAGGCGCTACCATCCGGATAGGTGGCGAGAAAGGTGCGGATGATTGCCTGCAGCGAAGGCTGGTCGAGCTGATAGAGCGGCAGCCATTGGCAGAACAGGCCCCCCGGGGCCAGGCGGTGTCTGATGGCGGTGAAATGCTCCAGGGTATAGAGGGCGCCACTACCCTCCAGTGCCGGGTGGAACAGGTCTGCCACGATCACGTCGTACTGGCGGTTATCGGCAGCGACAAAGCGGCGCGCATCCGCCACCGTGATGGGTGCAAGGGCAGCGCCGGACGACTCGGCAAACCAGGGCAACAGGTCGACCACTTCGTGCGACAGCTCGACCGCCTGGACCGACACGTCTGGCAGTTGCGTGCCGCCCACGACGGTGGCACCGGTGCCGATGCCCAGAAACAGGGCACGGTGCGGCGACGGGTGCAGCAGCAACGGCAGGAAGGCCTGACGATAATCCGAGCGCATCGAACTGGTGCCACCCATGCGGAAATGGCCATTGATTTCGAGATAGCGGGCGCCCGACTGGTCACTGACCGCGCTGGCGGTGGCCATCGCCCCCTCCCGCAGCGCCAGCACGGCGCCACCCTCCGGGACACGGATCAGCACGGGCGCAGGCATCCACAGCAGTGCCCCGCCCAGCAGGACAGGCAGCACTGTCCACGCCATCACACTCGCGTCCCGCCGGCGCATCAGCACGAGGTAAGCCAGGGCCGCCAGCACCAGTGCGCGCCAGGCGCCGAGCGCCGGAATCAGGCATTCGGCGGCAAGCAGCGGCGCGACCGCTGCGCCGATACTGTTCACGCCAATCGCCCAGCCAATCGATCCGCGTTGATCGCGGACTTCCTGCAACAGGTGGCCGAACAGCGCGCCCATCGCCATCGACGGCAGCAGGAACAGGGTCAGCGCCAGTCCCAGTTCCCCGGCGACGCCGGCTGCTGCCAGGGCTGCCGCAATCGCCTTGCCCTGTGGCACCAGAGCGGCGGTGAGCAGGCAGGCGAGAGCGGTCAGGCCGAGCAGGCGGGGCCGTGCCAGGCGCGTCGGCACGTGCGAACCGAAACGCTGCCACAGGCCGCTACCAAGCGCGGTGCCGGTCAGATAGGCCGCCAGCAGCCCGGCGAAGGTGTACAGGGTGTTTTGCAGGGTCTGCGCGGCCAGGCGCACCACCAGCACCTCCACACTGATGCCGAGCAGTCCGGTCACCAGCAGGGCAACGGCGGGCGTGCGTCGGCTCGCCGGAGCCGAGACGTCACCCGCCGAGGCGTCCAGGGCCGGGTGGGGTGCCGCCGGATCATTCCGCACCGAGTTTGGCGGCGATTGTCGTCCTGCAGGTGTCGCAACCCTGGTCGGCATCTGCAGCAACAGAGCAGCCGTCGCGCAAGCGATGTTCACGATGGCCAGGCCGATCAAGGTGCCAGACAGGCCAAGCAGCGGAAACAGCAGGAACGCGCACGCCAGGGTGCCGGCCACCGCGCCCGCCGTGTTCGCCGCGTAGACACCGGCGCTGAGCCGGATGTCCTGGCGCTGGAGCGCCATCCAGCGCTCCAGCGCGGTCAGGGTGCCCCCCATGGCGATGGTGGCCGGCAACAGCACCAGCGCCGGCAGGGCGAAACTGCAGAGGGCAAGCGACAGGGGATCGGGATCTGTCCCCAGCAGCGGCGGCAGCGCCCGACCAGCTGCCGGCAAAGCCCAGATGCTGGCAAGGCCCCAGCCGCCGATCGTCAGTTCAAGCAGGGCATAGGCGTGGCGGGGTGAACGGGTGCGCTGCAGCCAGCGATCGAGCAGGAAGGCGCCGACCGCCAGGCCGGTAAAGAAACCGGCAATTGATCCCAGCACGGCCATCATCTCGGTGCCCAGCGCCACGCTGAGCAGGCGGGTCCAGACCATTTCGTAACCCAGTCCGGCAAAACCGGACGCGAAGGTCAGCAGGACAAGCAAGGGCATGCGACAGCATCCGGAAAACACGACAGGTGCGTGAGACTACTGCCGGGCAGTGACATTGTCGTGAACGGATGGCCGGCATCCCCGCAAAGGGGCAGCCAAGGCACTTGCCGTCAAACTGTCATCTTCGCCAATTAGGCTGCAACGCTATCAACCCGGGTCAGTGCCTGGCATGGCCAGCGCTGCCGGGTGACCAATCTGCTGCATCGCTGCTTCTGGTTCATCTGTACTTCTGGTTCCTCTGCCCCAACCATCCGGTGTCTGATTGGCCGGATAACCCTGACGGAAATCATCTTCATGAACGTACGCGTCCTTTCCCTGGCTGCCGCGGCCAGCCTGAGCCTGCTCAGCGCCTGCGGCGGTGGCAACGGCTCCGGCCAGATCGCTTACCCGCCTGCTGCCCACCGCACCATCATCATGGTGTGGGACGGCCTGCGCCCCGACTCGATCAACCCGACCGACACTCCCAACCTGTATGCCCTGCAGCAGGCCGGCGTGAATTTCACCGACAATCATTCCACCTACCCGACGTTCACGATGATGAACAGCTCGTCGTTCGCGACCGGTTCGTTCCCGAAGTCGAGCGGTTTTTATGGCAACACCTTCTGGACCCCGCCGCAGGGCGCGGCCGGTACCATCCCGGCCGGTCTGTCTGCTGCCGGCGCGGCGCAGGACTACACCGACCCGGTCTTCACCGAAGACTACGCCGTGCTGGATACCCTGAACGCCTACTATGGCAACCAGCTGCTGCTGGTGAAAAGCCTGTTTGCCACCGCCCAGTCGGCTGGCCTGAAAACCGCCACCGTCGGCAAGAGCGGTGCGGCCTACCTGCAGGATCTCGGCGCGAACGGTTTCTTCCTCGATGAAAACACCGCCCGCCCCGCCAGCTTCGCGGCGGCCCTGCAGGCGGCGAATGTAGCCCTGCCGCTGAACATCACCCACGACAGCCGCTATGTCGGCACGGCCGCAATCACCCTGGCGGCCAACAATGGCAACCCGACGGGGCGCGCCGGCTACGTCACCTTCCCGGTCACCAACTACAGCCAGACCGGCACGATCGCCTTGCAGTCGCGCGATTCGACCGACACCACGGAAGGCGCGCCGGAAGATGGTGCCAACAAGTACATGATGACGGTGTACATCAACAACATCTTGCCCAAGCTGCCCGACCTGTCGCTGATCTGGTTCCGCACGCCGGACAATCCGCAGCACGGTTATGGCGTGAACACGCCGAACGCCAAGGCCGGCCTGGCATCGCAGGACCGTCGCCTGGGTGAACTGCAGGCCGCGCTGAAGGCCGCCGTGCTCGACAAGACCACCGACATCATTGTGGTTTCCGACCACGCGCACAGCACGGTTTCCGGCCCGCTGAACCTCTACCCGCTGCGCACCATCGTCGCCTCGACGTCGATCACCGGTGCCAACGCGGCCACCTTCGCTGCCGGCATCAGCAACGCCACGATCGGGCCGGTCGCTGCCGATCAGTCGCAGGCGCAACTGGCCGGCAACGGCTACTCGTTCTCGGGCGATGTACGCTCGGCGGACATCCTGACCTACCGCGGCCTGGCGGCCTTTGACGGCGCGGGTTGTGCCACCTCGGCGATGGCTGGCCTGAGGGCGGACGGCACGCCGGTGCAGTACATTGCCACCGATACCACCAACACCCTCTGCACCACGCGCAGCGGTGCCGACGGCAAGAGTGTGGTGGCTCCGGCCGGCAGCAAGATTTACCAGGCGATCAGTGCCACGCTGCCCACCCCGGTGGCATCCTTCCTGGTGCCGGCTACCCTGCCGGCCAACGGTATCGTGGTTGCCGCCAACGGTGGATCGGATTATTTCTACCTGCCCAGCCACAACGTTGCCACCATCCAGGCCCTGGTCAGCACGCTGCAGAAGCGTGAGGAATTCGGCGCGATCTTTGTTGACAGCCGCTACGGTGCCATCCCGGGCACGCTGCCGATGTCGATGATCAACCTGGAAAACGCCACCCGCCAGAACAACGGCCAGCCCGATGTGGTGGCCAGCTTCAGTTTCGACGAAAACCAGGTGGTGCAGGGCCTGCCCGGCATCGAGTTCGAAAGCTTCCAGGGACAGCGCGGCATGCATGGCAGCTTCAGCCCGCGTGATGTGCACAACACCCTGATTGCCGCCGGTCCGTCGTTCAAGAGCGCCTACGTCAACAGCACACCGACCGGCAACGTCGACGTCGCCCCGACGGTGGCCGCCACCTTCGGCCTGACCCTGCCGGCGGCCGATGGCCGGGTGATCAACGAGGCGCTGGCCAATCCGCTCAGCAACAACACGCCGACGGTCACCCCGACGCCGGTGCTCTCGAGCCAGGCCACCGGGCTGCAGTTTGAGCTGCCGACCGACCTGACCGGTGCCACCAAGGACACCACCAAGACCGCCGGAACCTACCAGATCACCCTGCAGACCAAAGTGCTGACCGTAGACGGCAGGACCTACACCTACTTCGATTTCGCCAAGGCCGCCCGCAACTAAGGCCAGCGTGGATCCGCCCGGGGGCGCCAGCCCCGGGGCTGGCGCATCAGCGAACGGCTGCTTGCCCCCTGGCAATCAGCCGTTCGTCCTTTTCAGCTTCAGGAAACCGAACGTCATGCGTACTTCCCCCGATTACCGTATCGCTGGCCTGTTGACCGCCCTGTTGGCCACCCCCTTGTTGGTGCCGGAATCGGCAGGGGCGGCCCCTGCTGCGGCGCAACCGGTCAAGCCGGCGCCGACGGTGGCCACGCCGCTGCCGGAAACCCATACGGGCAACCCCACCACCAAAAGTCTCGATTTCGACAAGGTGTTCAGCACGCGCGGTGAGCCGGCCACCCTGCACTATCGGGCCACCTATCAGGCGAAAGGCACCGACCATACGGTCGAAGTCTGGCGCCAGGGCGACACCCGAATCCGGCGCAGCGCCGATGGCGTGGTCGAGACCTATCTGACCAAACCGGGCAAGGACCCCGAGTGGCACATGGTGGTGCTGGACCAGAAGCGCCAGTTGCGCAGCGATGTCGACCGTACGGCCTTGTTCAAGGTGGGGCGCTTCATGGACTGGTTCAGTTTTGCGCACGCCATCGGACACCCGACGGCAGGCTACACACTGGTGGCCGCCAGCGCCCCGGCCAATCTGCCGAAAACCCTGGCACCTTGCCAGTGGTATGTGCTGACCCGGGAGGGACACGATGCCAGCGTGTGCTGGAGCGCGCAGTACCGCATTCCCCTGTTGATCAGTGGGGCCCCCGGCAAGGTGTCGTGGCGGGTGGCCAGCATCGACACCGGCCGGCTGCCGGCCGCCACCTTCGAGATCCACGATGCCGGCTATATCCGGAACAACGCCAGCCAGGATATCGAAAACGATTGATCCCGCCGTATACTTTCGGACATCGCAACGTTCTCCCGACAGGTTGATGACATGGTTCAGATGAAGGCATGGCGTGCCCAGCAGGGCATGAGCACGATCGAATCCGTGGTGGCAGTGGCAGTCGGTACGGTGGGCCTGATCGTGGCCATCGTGCTGCTGGTGCAGTATTCAGTGGCCAGCTATGGCACGCGCGATGTATCCGGTGAGGCGGCCATGTCGCATGAAGCGATTGCGGCCCGTATCAAGCCGGTGGGCGACATCGCGATGTTCGACCCTTCGGCACCGCAGCTGGCAGCCGCAGCCGTTCCCGTGGCGGCCACCACCTCGGCCCCGGCTGGTGACAAGGGGGAAGCCACCTTCAAGGCGGTCTGCACCGGCTGTCACAGTGCCGGCGTGCTTGGTTCCCCGAAATTTGGCGACAAGGCTGCCTGGGCACCGCGCATCGCGCAGGGCATGGATGCCTTGTACGAACACGCCATCAAAGGCAAGAACTCGATGCCCGCCAAAGGCGGAAATCCGGCGCTGGCCGATGACGACGTGAAGGCTGCCGTGCAGTACATGGTGAAGGCCGCCAAATAAGCCGCAGCCTGCGGAACGCCAGTCCTTCCAGCAACGGCCCCTTCTGGCCCTGCCCGGGGCCGCAGGAGACGATATGCCCCGGTATCTGATCGGTGACGTGCAGGGGTGCCTTGAGCCCCTGCAGCGCCTGCTGGCCTTGCTGCCCGAGAATCCCGCCAATGTGTATTGGTTTGCCGGTGATCTGGTCAACCGCGGTCCGGATTCGCTCGGGGTGCTGCGTCTGATCCGGTCCCTCGGCGCGCAGGCGCGCACGGTGCTCGGCAACCACGACCTGCACCTGCTGTGTGTGGCGGAAGGACTGGGACGTTTGCATCGCAGTGACACCCTTGATGCCATCCTGGCGGCGCCAGACCGCGACGAGCTGCTCGACTGGTTGCGTCGGCAGCCCCTGGCCCACCACGAAGACGGCTATCTGCTGGTGCATGCCGGCGTGCTGCCATCCTGGCGGGCCGCCGAGGTGCGGCTGCTGGCGGCCGAGGTCGAGGCGGTGCTGCAAGGGCCGGGCTATCGCGGCTTTCTGGCCGACATGTACGGCAATCAGCCGTTGGCCTGGTCGCCTGCCCTGACCGGCCAGGACCGCCTGCGGCTGATCACCAATGCCCTTACCCGCCTGCGTCTGTGTACGCTGGAAGGCACCATTGATTTCGCGTTCAAGGGCGAACTGGCCGACGCGCCGGCCGGGTTGCTACCATGGTTCGACCTGCCTGGCCGGGCAACCGCCGACACCTGCGTGCTGTTCGGTCACTGGTCGGCGCTGGGCCTGCTGATGCGATCCAACCTGATCGGCGCCGACACAGGATGCCTCTGGGGGCGCACCCTGACCGCTGTGCGTCTTGAAGACCGCGCCGTCTTTGCGGTGCCCTGCAGCGTGGGCGCCGACGCGTAGTCGGCAACCGTTCAACCCGGGCGGCCACCAGCAGGAACCGTGTTGCCCGGCACGGCCTTGCTGTACCCGACCTGCCTTACGGTTCTGGGCCGCCAGGCGGGTTGACTGGTCGCGAGCCGGGTTGCTGACCACCGCCCTCCCGCCCGGACAGGGCAATCGGTACGGCCAGCAGCCGGGAGACGGCCTGTTCGACCTGCTGCGTGAGCACCCGGCGATGTTGTCCATCCGACTGGATCGGCGCATCAAAACGCACGATCGCCCGCAGGCCGGGCTGCCGCAGCGTGATCAGCACCGACTGCAGGAAGTTTTGCTGGCCAACGAACGGCATGTCGAGATTGCGCTCGCCGGTGCGCGGGTCTTCATAGCGCAGTCCGGTGGGGACCACCGCAGCCATGCACGCGACCGCCGGCTGCAGCAACGGCGAAAAGAATGGCAGCAGCACCGTTCCGTTTGAGGTGGTGCCTTCCGGAAAGATGCCAATCGCGTCGCCCATTTCCAGGGCCGCCAGCATCTCCTGGCCAATGTCCTTGGTGTCACGTTTGCGGTTGCGGTCGAGGAACAGGGTGCCGGCCTGTTGCGCCAGGAATCCCGCTACCGGCCACTGACGCACCTCGCTTTTCGAGACGAACCGCACCGGGTGTACCGAGTGGATGACGAAAATGTCGAGCCAGCTGATGTGATTGGAGGCCAACAGGTATCGACCCGGCGTGGCGGGCCAGGCACCCTGCACTGCGACCCGGATGCCCAGCGACCAGACGAAGAGGCGTGCCCATCCCCGGATCAGGCTGTAGCGACGACGGTGACTGACGAGCGGAAACACGCCAGCGCACAGCAGCACGCCCAGCATCACGGCCAGCACGCCCTGCGCGAGGCGCACGGCCATGCGCAGCCGGATCCCCAGCGTCAGCCGGGGGTTGTCCGGTGCCGGCGGGCCGCCACCCTGCAGGCTGCGATCAGGCCAGTCGTTGGCCAAAGGCTTGGTGGAAACGCTGGTCAATCTCGTCACGGGTCAGCACATGATTCTGTCCGCCGCGGTGGGCAATCTTGATCGATCCCATCAGGGAGGCCAGCTGTCCGCATTTGGTCCAGTCCCAGCCCTGTGCCAGTCCGTACAGCAGTCCGCCGCGATAGGCATCACCGCAGCCGGTCGGGTCGACAATGGCTGCGGCCGGTACTGCCGGAATATGTACGGTGTGCCCGCCGGTCAGGATGGTTGAGCCTTCACCCCCGCGGGTGACGATGGCCGCCTCGACCCGGTTGGCCAGTGCCGCGAGGGTCATGCCGGTCTTCTCTTCCAGCAGGGTGGCCTCGTAATCATTGACGGCGAAGAAGCGCGCGCCTTCCAGGAACGACAGGATTTCCGGGCCCGTCAACATGGGCAGGCCCTGCCCCGGATCAAACAGATAGGGAATACCGGCCTGGGCAAATTCCAGCGCGTGCTGCAGCATGCCCTCCCGGCCATCGGGCGCGATCACGCCGAATCGGGCAGCGGGCGCATCAGCCACATGGTTGTGATGACTGAAGCTCATGGCCCCGGGATGGAAAGCGGTGATCTGGTTGTCGGCCAGGTCGGTGGTGATGAAAGCCTGTGCCGTGTAGGCATCCGCAATTTCGCGGATGCAGTCCTGGGCAATGCCCAGGGTGGCGAGCCGGGCGCGGTAAGGACCGAAATCACTGCCAACCGTGGCCATGATCATGGGGTCGCCGCCCAGCATCTTCAGGTTGTAGGCGATGTTGCCAGCGGTGCCACCCCACTCCCGGCGCAACTCAGGCACCAGGAACGCCACCGACAGCATGTGGATTTTTTCGGGCAGGATGTGATTCTTGAAGTGGTCCTGAAACACCATGATGGTGTCAAAAGCCAGGGAGCCGCAGATCAGCGTTTGCATGCGTGTACCAGGGGAGGGGGTGGAATATCCGGAGAAAGGCAGTATAGCAAGCCCGCCTCTGCCCCGAGCCGGGAAGGCTCAGGCCGTGCGGCGGGGGGGCGTGACCGGCGCCGGCGCGCCGTGTTGCCGGTTCAGCAGGGTAGGCGTCAAGGTCTGTACCTCGGCGTGTACCGTACGGATCAGCGCCCGTTCCAGGTCGTCGATCACCCGGTCCCAGCTGAGCGCCTGGCTGACCGCCGCGGCTGCGTTGCGCAGCCGGCTCCGCAGCTGGGGCGAGGCAGCCAGATGCTCGGCACCGGCGATGAAGGCCGCCGTATCGTCGAACGGCGCGAGCCAGCCGGAAATGCCATGCTGGATATGTTCGGCGGCGGCAGCGTAATCATAGGCCAGTACGGCAAGCCCGCTCGCCATCGCTTCCAGGGTGACGTTGCCGAAGGTTTCGGTCAGGCTGGGAAACAGGAACAGATCAGCCGAGGCAAAATGCGCGGCCAGTTCCTCACCGCGGCGCACCCCGGCGTAAACATGCTGAGGCTGGCTGGCCTGAAGCTCAGGCCTGGCAGGGCCGTCGCCGACCAGCACCAGCCGCGCCCGGGGTTCTACGCGTGCCAGGGCATGAAACGCCTGCAGCACGACGGGCAGATTCTTTTCGGCGGCGAGACGGCCGACATACAGCACCGCCAGATCGTCATCCGTCAAACCCCAGGCGGTGCGCAGCGCCTTGCTGCGTCGGCCAGGGTTGAACAGACCCGTATCGACGCCACGCGATACCACTTCCAGGCCGCGAAAGCCGTCCGCGGCAAGACGCTCGCGCATGCCCCGGGTAGGCACCAGGGTGAGCTGCGCCTGATTGTGGAACCGGCGCAGGTAGCGGTAGATCAGCTGGGTCAGCCAGCCCCAGCCGTAATGACGACCGTAGCTGTGAAAGTTGGTATGGAAATCGGCCACCACCGGAATGTGCATGGCGCGGGCCACCTGCAGGGCCGACCAGCCCAGGGGACCTTCGGTGATCACGTGCACGATGTCCGGACGGGCGCGCGACCAGAGCGCCCGCAGGGCCCGGCTGGAGGGCATTCCCATGCGCAGGCCCGGGTAACCGGGAATCGGCATGCCGCGAGTGACCAGGTCATCGCCCTCCACCAGGGCATTGGGCTGCTCCGGGCGCACCACCTGCACGGCATGACCCCGTTCGCGCAGCGCGCGTACACAGCGCAACAGCGTCAGCGCGACGCCGTTCACGTCATTCGGCCAGGTCTCGGTGACAACACATATGGTCACGCGCGGCAACGCCGCCACGGTACGGTCGAGAATGGAAGCTTCCGCAGGCATCCAGGTAGGATGCGATGGGCTGCCGCCCGCCGTGATGACAGAACCATGAAGTTTTGATGAAGCCTTGCCCGGTTGGTCGGGCGAGCGGCTAAACTCTTGCCTTCCCCATTCTTTCCTCAGGAGTCTTCATGAGCACTGTCCTGCTGCACGGCACGCCCGTGCCGGTTGCCGGTACCCTTCCCGCCAAGGGCACTGTTGCCCCGGATTTTGCACTGACCGCCAAAGACCTCGCCACGGTCAACCTGGCCACCTACGCTGGCAAGCGCAAGGTGCTGAACATCGTACCGAGCCTGGACACGCCCACCTGCGCCACGTCCACGCGCAAGTTCAACGAACAGGCGGGCAAGATGCACAACACCGTGGTGCTGGTGGTGGCAGCCGATCTGCCGTTTGCCATGGGCCGGTTTTGTTCCACCGAGGGCCTGGAAAATGTGGTGCCCCTCTCCACCTTCCGCAGCCGGGATTTCCATCATGCCTACGGCGTGGACATCAGCGATGGCGTGCTGCGTGGACTGACGGCGCGTGCCGTGGTGGTGCTCGATGAACACAATCACGTGCTGCATGCCCAGCTCGTGGAAGAAATCGGCAACGAGCCAGACTACGCCGCCGCCCTCGCCGCGCTGGGCTGACGTCACGCTTATCTGGTGCCGGCGGCCAAAGGCATCGGCTGCCGGCACCG
>CAIPBT010000092.1 GCA_903863375.1 uncultured Ferrovum sp. | reverse complement strand
TGGCCGAGCGGGATGGCGCTGGCCTGTTTGCGCTGTTCGATGCAGCCCGCACCGCGCGGGTGCGCTGGGGCGAGGAGCAGCGCTGATCCCCGAATGGCAGGACACTGGACTGTCGATCGCCGGGTCACGGATCACCGGATTGCCGATTACCAGACGGCCAATCGCAGGGCTGCGGATCAACAGACTTCCATCTGCCTGTTACACTCTTCAGTTGACTGATTGGACGATCAGACCTGGCCGCCCGCGGCAGTGCCTGACCAGCTCCCCCCTTACCTGGCACCTTCCTTTCCTTCCGTTCCGAACCTATGAGCACCACCTTTCACGTCCGCGCTGGCGGCACCTTGCAGGGCACCTTGCGGGTGCCGGGCGACAAATCGATTTCCCATCGCTCGATCATGCTGGGCGCGTTGGCCGACGGCGTGACGGAGGTCAGCGGCTTTCTGGAGGGCGAAGACGCGCTGGCCACCATGCGCGCCTTTCGCGCGATGGGCGTGCGCATCGATGGCCCGGACCAGGGGCGGGTGACGGTACACGGGGTGGGCCTGCATGGATTGCGGGCACCTGCCGGCATGATCGACTGTGGCAATTCCGGTACCACCATGCGCCTGCTGACCGGCCTGCTGGCAGGGCAAGGCTTTGCCGTGACCCTGGATGGCGACAGCAGCCTGCGCAAGCGGCCGATGGAGCGGGTGGCCAAGCCGCTGCGTACCATGGGGGCGGTCATCGAGACCGGCGAACAGGGGCGGCCGCCCGTGCGCATCCAGCCGCCGGCCGGCCCCTTGCAGGCCATCCACTATGATCTGCCAGTGGCCAGTGCACAGGTGAAATCCGCGGTACTGCTGGCCGGTCTGTTTGCGGAAGGGGTGACGTCAACCACGGAACCCGAGCCCACCCGGGACCATAGCGAGCGGATGTTGCAGGCCTTCGGAGTGACGGTGGAGCGCAACGGTGCCACGGCCTCGATCCGTGGCGGGCAGGCGCTGAAGGCCACCACCATCCAGGTGCCTGGCGACATTTCTTCTGCCGCGTTCTTCCTGGTGGCCGGCAGCATCGCGCGACAGGCCGAATTGCTGCTGCTGGACGTCGGCATGAATCCGACGCGAACCGGGGTGGTCGAGATCCTGCGTCTGATGGGCGCGGACATCACCGTCGAAGATGCCCGTCTGGCCGGTGGCGAGCCGATTGCCAACCTGCGGGTGCGTTCGGCACCCCTGCATGGCATCGAGGTACCGCCGCACCTCGTGCCACTTGCCATCGACGAGTTCCCGGTGCTGTTCGTCGCTGCGGCGAATGCCGCCGGTCGTACCGTGGTGACCGGGGCGGCCGAGCTGCGCGTGAAGGAAAGCGACCGCATCCAGGTGATGGCCGATGGTTTGCAGGCCTTGGGCATTGCCGCCACACCGACGCCGGATGGCATGGTGATCGACGGTGGTCAGCCGTATCACGGCGGTTCCATCGACAGCCACGGCGATCACCGGATCGCGATGGCATTCGCGGTGTCGGCCTTGCGGGCCACCGGCGACCTGGACATCCGCGATTGCGACAACGTCGCCACCTCGTTCCCGGATTTCGTCGCCCTGGCGGCCGCGGCCGGGCTCGGCATCGTTGCCCGGTGAGGGGCAGTGCGATGGCGGCCGTACCCAGCGTACCGGTGATTGCCATTGATGGGCCTTCGGCGTCCGGCAAGGGCACCGTGGCGAGCCGGGTGGCGGGTCTGCTTGGCTTCCATTATCTCGACAGTGGTGCCCTCTACCGCCTGACGGCCTTGGCAGCGCGCCGCGCGGGCTGCCTGCTGCCGGCCGATGACATCGCCGTGGAGGATGCCTTGGCCGGGCGTCTCGCCCAGATCGCTGCCACCCTGGACGTGCGCTTCGACGGGGCCGCCATCTGGCTGGCCGGAGAGGATGTCAGTCTGGTCTTGCGCGATGAGCAGACCAGCCGAGAAGCGTCCCGCGTGGCGGCACTGGCACCCGTGCGTGCGGCGCTGCTGCAGCGGCAGCGCGATTTCCGGCGGGCGCCGGGGCTGGTCACCGATGGCAGGGACATGGCCACGGTGGTCTTTCCGGATGCCGTCCTGAAAATCTTCCTCACCGCGAGCGCCGACGAGCGCGCCCGGCGGCGATATAAGCAGTTGATCGAAAACGGGTTGGCTGCTAGCATGGAAGACTTGCTGCGTGATATCCACGCGCGAGACCAGCGCGATGCTTCCCGGGCACTCGCGCCTTTGGTGCAGGACCACCGCGCCAGTCTGCTGGACACCACCTGTCTGACAGCTGATGCGGCCGTGGAGGAAGTGCTGCGCCGCTACCGCGCGCAAGCGACCTCCCCCTGCGAGTGATGAACCCAACCCCGTTGCAAGACGGGCCAACGCCGTAAAAGGTTTACAAACATCCCTATGTCCACCATGACCCAACAAGATTCGTCCTTCGAGTCCTTTGCCAGCCTCTTTGAAGAGAGCCTGTCGCACCAGGAAATGCGCGCCGGTGAAGTGATTACCGCAGAAGTCGTCGCGATCGAAGGCAACGTCGTCGTCGTCAACGCTGGCCTCAAGTCCGAGAGCCTGGTGCCGATCGACGAATTCCGCAACGACCGCGGTGAGCTCGAAGTTGCCGTGGGCGACTTCGTCAAGGTCGCGATCGACGCCGTCGAAGACGGTTATGGCTCCACGCGCCTGTCGCGCGAGAAGGCCAAGCGTCTCGCGGCCTGGCTCGACCTGGATGAGGCCCTGGAGCAGAACAGCCTCGTGCAGGGCGTGATCAGCGGCAAGGTCAAGGGCGGCCTGACGGTCATGGTGAACGGCATCCGCGCCTTCCTGCCGGGCTCGCTGGTCGACATCCGTCCGGTCAAGGACACCACTCCTTACGAAGGCAAGGAGATGGAATTCAAGGTCATCAAGCTCGACCGCAAGCGCAACAACGTGGTGGTCTCGCGCCGCGCCGTGCTGGAAGCCAGCGCCGGTGCCGAGCGCGCCACCCTGCTCGAGACCCTGCGCGAGGGCGCGGTGGTCAAGGGTGTGGTCAAGAACATCACCGACTACGGCGCGTTCGTCGACCTGGGCGGTATCGATGGCCTGCTGCACATCACCGACCTGGCCTGGCGCCGCGTCAAGCACCCGACCGAGGTGCTGAATGTGGGTGACGAAGTCGAAGCCAAGGTGCTCAAGTTCGACCAGGAAAAGAACCGCGTCTCGCTGGGTCTCAAGCAGCTCGGCGAAGATCCCTGGGTGGGCCTGTCGCGCCGTTACCCGGAGCGCACGCGCCTGTTTGGCCGCGTGACCAACCTGACCGACTACGGCGCGTTCGTCGAGATCGAGCAGGGTATCGAGGGCCTGGTCCACGTGTCGGAAATGGATTGGACCAACAAGAATGTCCACCCGTCGAAGGTGGTGCAGCTGGGCGACGAAGTCGAGGTGATGATCCTAGAGATCGACGAAGAGCGTCGCCGCATTTCGCTGGGCATGAAGCAGTGCCGCGCCAATCCCTGGGAAGAGTTCAGCATGAACTACAATAAGGGCGACAAGGTGTCCGGCCAGATCAAGTCGATCACCGACTTCGGCGTGTTCCTCGGCCTGCCGGGTGGCATCGACGGTCTGGTGCACCTGTCCGACCTGTCCTGGAACCAGACGGGCGAAGAGGCCGTGCACAACTACAAGAAGGGCGACGAGGTCGAGGCCGTGGTGCTGTCGATCGATGTCGACCGTGAACGCATCTCGCTGGGCATCAAGCAGATGGCTGGGGATCCCTTCAGCAACTTCGTGGCGGTGAACGACAAGGGCAGCCAGGTGAAGGGCATCGTCAAGGCGATCGACCCGAAGGGCGCCACCGTGATGATCGACGGTGAGGTCGAAGCCTATCTGCGCGCGTCGGAAGTCAGCCGTGACCGCGTGGAAGACATCACCAAACATCTGCGCGAAGGCGACGAGATCGAGGCGGTGGTGCTGAACGTGGATCGCAAGAACCGCAGCATCAACCTGTCGATCAAGCAGAAGGACATGGTGGAGGAAACGGCCGCTGTCCAGCGCGTGAAGAGCGAAGAGCCCTCCAGCGCTGGCCTGACCAGCCTGGGTGCCTTGCTGAAAGCCAAGATGAACGCTGACAACAAGTAAAGAGCACCTGGCCTGACATGACCAAGTCCGAGCTGATCGGGCTGCTGGCTGCGCGTTACCCGCAGTTGGTGGCCAAGGATACCGAGCTGGCGGTGAAGACCATCCTCGATGCTATGACCCAAAGTCTGGTCGACGGGGAGCGGATCGAGATCCGCGGGTTCGGTAGTTTTGGCCTCAACCACCGGCCGCCGCGTCTTGGGCGCAATCCCAAGACCGGCGAGAAGGTTCAGGTGGCCGAGAAGTACGTCCCGCACTTCAAGGCCGGCAAGGAATTGCGCGACCGGGTCGACCACCACAAATAGTCTGGTCCGAGGCGCCCTGCCATATGGCCTATCTCACCTGGGTTGCGCGCATCCTGTTGTTTGTCGTGCTGTTGACCCTGGCACGTCTCAATCTGGAAACCGTGCACCTGAACGGTTTTCTGGGTCTGGAGTGGCAGGGTCCACTGGCCGTGGCCCTGCTCGTCACCCTGCTGATCGGGGTGTTGCTGGGCCTGCTTGCCAGTTTCCGCCTGGCGCGGGTGCTTCGTGCGCCCGCGCCGCCTTCCCCTGAGTTGCCGCCCGCGCCGAGCACCCCTGCCCGCAGCGGGTACCGCTCGCCAAAATCTGTTCGTTCCTCCGGAACGGCGGATGACGCAGGCGTCTGACGTGGAATTCCAATCCTACTGGCTGCTGGTTCTTCCCCTGTTTTTTGCCCTGGGCTGGATTGCGGCCCGGCTTGACCTGCGGCAACTGCTGAGCGAATCCAGAACGCTGCCGGCGGCATATTTCAAAGGGCTGAACTTCCTGCTCAACGAGCAGCCCGATCAGGCCATCGAGGCCTTCACCGAGGTGGCGCGCAGCCATCAGCAGACCACCGAACTGCATTTTGCCCTGGGCAGCCTGTTCCGGCGCCGGGGAGAGCTCGACCGTGCCACCCACATGCATCAGGCGCTGGTCGATCGCAGCGAACCGGGCAGTGACCAGCGCCTGGCCGCCTTGCACGAGCTGGCGCAGGACTACCTAAAGGCCGGCTTGCTGGACCGGGCCGAGACCCTGTTCGACGAACTGTGCGGCACCGAATATCAGGAGTCGGCCCTGCGTTTCCTACGCGAGATCTACGTCTCGGAAAAGAATTGGGAAAAGGCCATCGCCACCAGCCGCGCCATGGTGCCGCGTCCGGGGGTCGACGCGCCGGAGCGCGAGATCGCCAACTACCTGTGTGAACTGGCTTCGCTGGACTATGTGCAAGGGCGCCGCATCGAGGCCGACGCCCGCATCGTCGAGGCGCTGCAATCCAACCGGCGTTGCGTGCGCGCCAGCATCCTGCAAGGCGACTGGCGTTGGCGCGAGGGCGATGCCCGCGCTGCCATCGACCATTGGTCGCGTGTGGAGCAGCAGAATGCCGACTACCTGTTTCTGGTGGCCGGGCCGGTGATGGAGGCGTGGCGATCGATCGACCAGGCTGGCACCGGTCTGCAGGTCCTGCACGGCTGGCTGGAACGTCATCCTGGCCTGGATCTGCTGGCTCAGGTCTATCAGGCCACCCTCGACCAGCAGGGGCCGGCGGCTGCCTTCACCCTGGTGCGCACCGAGCTGCACCGCAGCCCCAGCCTACCGGCGCTCGGAAAGTTCCTCGAAGCGCGCTTGCGTCTGCCGCAGGAAGGGCAGGAGGATCAGACGACCGCCAGCCGTGCCGACCTGTCGCTGATGCACGATCTGGTCCATCGCCAGGTCAGCCGCCAGGCCGTCTTCATCTGCCGCTCCTGCGGCTTCAAGGCCCGCAAGTTCCACTGGCATTGTCCGGCCTGTGGCCAGTGGGAATCCTATCCCCCCCGCCGCCATGTCGAAATCGATGACCTGGGGCAAGCACCTGCCATGTGAGTATCGTTCGTCGATGAATTCCCCCCTGATCGTGGCCCTGGACAGTCCGACCCTGGCAGAGGCCCTGCAGCTGGCTGACCGCCTGCAGCCCCGGCAGTGCCGGCTGAAAGTGGGCAAGGAACTGTTCACGGCCACCGGCCCCGCCGTCGTCGAAGCGCTGCAGGCGCGTGGTTTTGAGGTTTTCCTGGACCTCAAATTCCACGACATTCCCAACACGGTGGCGGCCGCCTGTCGGGTCGCTGCCAGTCTTGGCGTGTGGATGGTGGATGTGCATGTCGCCGGGGGCGCCGCCATGCTGGCCGCCGCCCGGCGAGCCGTCGACAGCGCCAGCAAGCCCCCTCTGCTGGTGGGCATCACGGTGTTGACCAGCCTCGCAGAAACCGATCTGGCCGCGATCGGCCTGGCTGGGCCGGTGGACCAGGCCGTGGTGCGTCTCGCCCATCTGGCACAATCGTGTGCCCTGGACGGTGTGGTATGTTCCGCCGCCGAAGCGCCGGTGTTGCGCAGCGCGCTGCCGGCCGGCTTCGCCTTGGTCACGCCGGGCATCCGGCCGACTGGCAGCGCCGAAGACGATCAGGTACGCATCGTCACCCCCGCCCAGGCCATGGCGCAGGGATCGACCTATCTAGTGGTGGGGCGCCCGATCACCCAGGCTGCCGATCCGGCGGCAGCCGCTCAAACCCTTTTGGATTCGCTGGTTCCTTCATGAAAATTTCAATCATCGGCACGGGTTATGTTGGTCTGGTGAGCGGGGCCTGTCTCGCCGAGGTCGGCAATGAAGTGCTGTGCCTCGACCTGAACCCGGAAAAGATCGGCATCCTGAAGGCAGGCGGCATCCCCATCCACGAACCCGGACTGGAGGAGATGGTCCGGCGCAATGTCGAAGCCGGTCGGCTGCACTTCACCACCGAAGTCGAGGAAAGCGTCGCGTTCGGTCGGGTGCAATTCATCGCGGTGGGCACGCCGCCGGATGAGGATGGCTCGGCCGACCTCAAGCATGTGGTGGCGGCCGCCCGCAGCATCGGCCGGCACATGCAGAGCGCCAAGGTCGTGATCGACAAGTCGACCGTGCCGGTGGGCACCGCCGATCGGGTACGCGCGGCCATCGGCGAGGAGCTGGCAGCGCGCGGGGTCGAGATTCCCTATTCGGTGGTGTCGAACCCGGAATTCCTCAAGGAAGGCGCCGCCGTGGATGATTTCATGCGCCCGGATCGCATTGTGGTCGGGGCGGATGACGAGGACGCGATCAAGGCCATGCGCGCCCTGTACGCACCGTTCCAGCGCAATCACGAGCGCCTGATCGTGATGGATGTGAAGTCGGCCGAGCTCACCAAATACGCGGCCAATGCCATGCTGGCCACGCGCATTTCCTTCATGAACGATCTGGCCTTGCTGGCCGAACGCCTCGGGGCCGACATCGAGCATGTGCGCCAGGGCATCGGCAGCGACCCGCGCATCGGTTACCAGTTTCTCTATCCGGGGTGCGGCTATGGCGGCTCGTGTTTCCCGAAGGATGTGAAGGCGCTGATCCGAACGGCCAACGAAGGCGGTGCCCGGCTGCGCATCCTGGAGGCAGTCGAGGCCGTCAACGACGACCAAAAGGCCGTGATGCTGGCGAAGATCGTGCATCGCTTCGGTGAAGACCTGCATGGCCTGCGGTTTGCCTTGTGGGGCCTGGCGTTCAAGCCAAACACCGACGACATGCGCGAAGCGCCGTCGCGGGTGTTGATCGAGGGCTTGCGTGCGCGGGGCGCCACCGTGGTGGCCTACGATCCGGTCGCCATGGAAGAGGCACGGCGCCTGTATCCGGATCCGGCCGAACTGGCCCTGGCGGCAACGCCGTCCGACGCCCTGCACGGTGCCGATGCCCTGGCGGTGGTGACGGAATGGAAGGCCTTCCGCAGCCCGGATTTTGATGTGCTGAAGGCGCGCCTGCGCGCCGGGGTGGTGTTCGACGGTCGCAACCTGTACGAACCGGAGCAGGTGCGCGCCGCCGGTCTCGAATATTTCGGCATCGGCCGGCTATGAGCGCTCCGTCCTCGCCGTTGTCCCCCAAGCTGGCCCAGGGCGTGGTGAGCCGTTTCGGCGAGGCACGCGTTCTGGTGGCGGGGGATGTGATGCTGGACCGGTACTGGTTTGGCGACGTGCACCGCATCTCGCCGGAAGCGCCGGTGCCGGTGGTGCACATCGAGCGCACCGAGGAACGCCCGGGCGGCGCGGCCAACGTGGCCCGCGGCGTGGCGGCACTCGGCGCCTGGAGCCATCTGGTGTCGGTGGTGGGCCAGGACGAGGCCGGTGACAGCCTGACGCGCCTGCTGAAGGCGGAACAGGTCGATGCCCTGCTGCATCCCGATCCCGATTTCAACACCACCGTGAAGCTGCGGGTGGTGGGCCGCCAGCAACAGCTGCTGCGCATCGACTTTGAAAACAAGCCGACCCACGAGGTGCTGGCCTCGCAGTTGCAGGCCTTTGTCCAGCTGCTTCCCGATGTCGACGTGGTGGTGCTCTCCGATTACGGCAAGGGCGGGCTCGCGCACATCCGGCAGATGATCGATGCCTGCCGCGCGGCGGGCAAACCGGTACTGGTCGATCCGAAGGGTGACGACTACGCGCGTTACCAGGGGGCCACCCTGCTGACCCCGAACCGCAGTGAATTCCGCCAGGTGGCAGGCGCGTGGTCGGATGAAGCCGAACTCACCGCCAAGGCGCAAGCCTTGCGCGAGCAGCTGGGGTTGCAGGCTCTGCTGGTGACGCGCAGCGAAGAGGGCATGACCCTGTATCGGCCAGAGGGGGTAACCCACGAGGCGGCCCTGGCGCGCGAAGTGTTCGACGTGAGCGGTGCCGGCGATACGGTGATTGCTACCCTCGCCGTGATGTTGGCCAGTGGCGCCGATCTGGCGCTCGCCATGCGGGTGGCGAACCTCGCCGCTGGCGTGGTGGTCGGCAAGCTTGGCACGGCCACCGTGACCGCCACGGAACTGGTGCAGGAGTTGCAGCAACTGGGTCTGCACTGAGACCTACCTGAGGAGTCTTGCGATGTATACGATCGTCACCGGGGGAGCCGGCTTCATTGGTTCCAATCTCATCAAGGCACTCAATGCGCGCGGCGTTGACCGTGTGATTGCCGTCGACAACCTGTCGCGAGGCGACAAGTTCAAGAACCTGGTCGACTGCGGCATCGTCGATTACCTCGACAAGCTGGAATTTCTCGACCTGATCGAACGCGACGCCTTCGCCGGCGAGATCGACGTGATCAGCCATCAGGGGGCCTGTTCCGACACCATGGAGCACGATGGCCGCTACATGATGGAGAACAACTACCGCTATTCGGTGGCTGTGCTGGGTTACGCCCAGGCGCATGACATCCCGCTGATCTACGCGTCTTCGGCCGCGGTCTACGGTGCCGGCACCGTATTCGAAGAAACGCCCGCGTGCGAGGGGCCGCTCAATGTCTACGGCTACTCGAAGCTGCTCTTCGACAATCACGTCCGCGCGCATCAGATCGAGTTCGATGCGCAGGTGGTGGGGCTGCGCTACTTCAACGTGTACGGTCCGCGCGAGAGCCACAAGGCCAGGATGGCCTCGGTGGCCTTCCATTTTTCCAACCAGTATGCCGAGACCGGCAAGGTGAAGCTGTTTGCCGGTGAGGGCAGCTATGGCAACGGCGAGCAGCAACGCGACTTCGTGTCGGTGGAAGATGTCGTGAAGGTCAACCTGTATTTCATGGACAACCCGGACCGCTCGGGCATCTTCAATTGCGGAACCGGACGCAGCCAGCAGTTCAACGACATGGCGGTGGCCACCCTGAACGCCGAGCGGGCCGCGGCGGGCCATCCCGCCGAGACCCTGGCGCAGCATGTGGCGGCGGGCCGGATCGAGTACATCGAGTTTCCCGAGGCCCTGAAGGGCAAGTACCAGAGCTTCACCCAGGCCGACATCCGCGCCCTGCGCGCGGCAGGCTATGCCGATGCGTTCCTGACGGTCGAGGAGGGGGTTGCGCGCTACATGGCAGCCCGACGTCATGGCTGAGGCGCTTCCGCTCGGACAAGGCCTGGATGCCTGTGTCGGCAACACGCCGCTGGTGCGCCTGCGCCGCCTGCCTGGCATCACCACCAACACCCTGCTGGCCAAGCTGGAGGGCAACAACCCGGCGGGGTCGGTGAAGGATCGCCCGGCGCTATCGATGATCACGCGCGCCGAGGCGCGCGGTGAAATCCGGCCGGGCGATACCCTGATCGAGGCCACCAGCGGGAACACCGGCATTGCCCTGGCGATGGCGGCCAGCATCCGCGGCTATCGCATGGTGCTGATCATGCCGGAGCATCTCAGCATCGAACGCCGCCAGACCATGCGCGCCTTCGGCGCCGAGCTGATCCTGACCCCGGAAAGTGGTGGCATGGAGGCAGCCCGCGATCTGGCCGAACGCATGCGTGACGAGGGGCGCGGCGTGATTCTCGACCAGTTCGGCAACCCGGACAATCCGCTTGCCCACTACGAAACCACCGGGCCCGAGATCTGGCGCGACACGCAAGGCAAGGTCACCCACTTCATCGCCACCATGGGCACCACCGGCACGATCATGGGCGTCTCGCGCTTCCTGAAAGAGCAGAACCCCGCCATCCAGATCATCGGCGTGCACCCGGCCGACGGCTCGCAGGTGCCTGGCATCCGCAAATGGCCGGAGGCGTATCTGCCGGGTATCTTTGACCGGTCGCGGGTGGACCGCATCATCGAGGTCAACCAGACCGATGCCGAAGAGACCACGCGCCGCCTGGCGGCGGAGGAGGGCATCTTTGCCGGCGTGTCTTCCGGCGGCGGTGCCTGGGTCGCCCTGCAGATTTCCCGCGAGGTGCAGAATGCGGTGATCGTGCACATCGTCTGCGACCGCGGCGACCGGTATCTGTCGACCGGAGTGTTCCCGGCATGACGCCGATCCTGGCGTTTGACATCGAGACCATTCCGGACTGTCGTGGCCTGCGCGCCACCCTGGGTCTGCCGGCCGAAGTGCCGGATGCCGATGTGGTCGAAATTGCCTTCCAGCAGCGCCGGCGCATCACTGGATCGGATTTCCTGCAGCCCTACGTGCAGCGCGTGGTGGCGATCTCGTGCGCCTTGCGCGACCGGCAGGGGTTTCGCGCATTCACCCTGGGCACGCTGGAAGACGCCGAGGCGGCCCTGGTGCAGCGCTTCTTTGACGGCATCGCCCACTACACCCCGCAACTGGTGTCATGGAATGGCAGCGGCTTCGATCTGCCGGTGCTGGCCCAGCGGGCGCTGATTCACGGCCTGTCTGCCCCGCGCTTCTGGGACCAGGGCGAGGATGACCGCGATTTCAAGTGGAACAATTACCTGGCGCGGTACCACACCCGGCATATCGACCTGATGGATGTGCTGGCGCTGTATGGCGGTCGTGCCAACGCGCCGCTCGACGAAATGGCCCGCCTGTGCGGCTTCCCCGGCAAACTGGGGATGGACGGTAGCCAGGTCTGGCCGGCATGGCAGGAGGGGCGTCTGCCGGAGATCCGTGCCTATTGCGAGACCGACGCCACCAACACCTATCTGCTCTACCTGCGTTTCCAGCGGCTGCGGGGGCAACTCACCGCCGAAGCCTACGACGAGGAAGTGGCGCTGGTGCGCAACACGCTGGCGGCGAGCGACCAGCCACACTGGGCGGAATTTCTGGCGGCCTGGCCCCCCCAGGATTGAGGACGCGTCGCCGGGTGGGCGGCGGCACATCCGTGTCTGGGCAGGTGCCTTTGTGCCTTGCAGCAAATTCCCTGACTCCGTACACTCTTATAGCTTTTCTGATTTCAACCCCATTCTGAAGGGACATCCATAATGAAAAAACCCGTTCGCGTTGCGGTCACCGGATCCGGTGGCGCCATCGGCTACAGCCTGCTGTTCCGCATTGCCTCTGGCGAAATGCTGGGACCGGATCAGCCGGTGATCCTGCAACTGTTTGACATCACGCCTTCGCTGAAGGTGGTGAACGGGGTCGTGATGGAACTGGATGATTGCGCGTTTCCGCTGCTGCAGTCGGTGGTGGTGACCGACAACGTGCGCATTGCCTTCAAGGATGCGGATGTCGCCCTGCTGGTGGGCAGCCGTCCCCGCACGGCCGGCATGGAGCGCAAAGACCTGCTCGAGATGAACGGTGCCATCTTCACCGACCAGGGCAAGGCGCTCGATGAAGTGGCCTCGCGGGATGTAAAGGTGTTGGTGGTCGGCAACCCGGCCAACACCAACGCCCTGATCGCCATGAAGAACGCCCCGGGCATCCGGCCGCAGCAGTTCACCGCCATGATGCGCCTGGACCACAACCGTGCCCTGTCGCAGATCGCCGCCAAGACCGGCAAGCCGGTGAGCAGCGTGAAGAAGATGACCATCTGGGGCAACCACTCGGCCACCCAGTACCCGGATCTGTTCCAGGCCACCGTGGATGGCGCCGGGGTGGCCGCCACGATCAATGATCAGACGTGGCTGGAAGGCAATTTCATTCCCACCGTGCAGAAGCGCGGAGCCGCCATCATCGAAGCCCGTGGCTCGTCATCGGCCGCCAGCGCCGCGAACGCCGCCATCGCCCACATCCGCGACTGGACCCTGGGCACGCCGGAAGGCGACTGGGTGACCATGGGCGTACCCTCGGATGGCTCGTACGGCATTCCAGAAGGCGTCATCTTTGGCTACCCGGTGACCTGCAAGGACGGCCACTACAGCATCGTGCAAGGCCTGCCGGTTAGCGACTTCAGCCGTGGCCGGATCGACAAGACCCACGCCGAGCTGCTGGAAGAGCGTGCCGCCGTCACCCACCTGCTGGGCTGACCCCACATCGGGGGGGACGGCTTCTGCTGTCGCCCCGTTCACGGAGCCCATTGCGTCAGCAATGGGCTCCGTTGTCATTTGGTCCACCGGAACTCAAGGGCCCTTCACGGCCGGCGAGCAACCACTGCTGGCATGCAGCGACGTGCCGATCGGCTGATACACCCCATATTGGGTGAAGAAGTCGCGTTGCACCTGATAGGCCTGGTACTCCATGGCCATGATCTCTTCGCAGTCCCCTTCCCGCGCATGCACGAAGCGACCTGAGCCCTGCTGCAGGTAGTGCACCATTTCGTGCACCACCACGGCGCTGGAGTAGGTGCGGTCCAGCGGCAGCAGGCGATCATCCAGGTAGATGCGTTGCCCGGGCGGAAACCAGCCCAGCACCTGGCATTCCTGGTCATTGCACGCGGCATGGACCATCTCGGCGTGACTGAGCATCACCACCTCAGGCATCTGATTGGGGGCCGGATAGCCGCTCAGGTTGACTGCCCAGGACATCAGTACAGCAAGGAGGTCGTTCATGAACTGCTCCTTCGGTCGCGCGCCGCATTGGGCGCCACCGGCGTTTTCGTCAACCGGCGGTCGGCGGGGAAACGTCGCGTGCACTGCAACATGAAGCATCATGCGTGCCAGCTTGCGTTTTTTTCAGGGCAGATTCATTGCCGTGTCATGTTGGTCCGGTTTTTTTCCTCACAAAAGTGGCCGGCGCCTTGGTTGCTGTGCAGCAAAGGTCTGGCAAGCCCGCAGACGGGGGTGTACGATTTGCGACCCTAGCGAGCGTCGCGGCGCGCCGCCCGCACTGCCTGAGCGGAGAGTGCCCCATGCAAAGAACGATGTTGCAAGCCAAGTTGCACCGTGTGACGACCACCCAGTCGGAATTGCACTACGAAGGCTCGTGCGCGATTGACCAGAATCTGCTCGATGCGGCGGACATCCGTGAGTACCAGGCGATTGACATCTACAACGTTAATAATGGTGCACGCTTTTCGACGTATGCGATCAGCGCGGAGCGTGGCAGTGGCACCATTTCGGTCAATGGTGCCGCAGCGCGTCAGGCTGCCCCGGGCGATTTGCTGATCATTGCCGCTTATGGGCAGTATGAGGCGGCGGAACTGGTGGACTATGCGCCCCGGCTGATCTACGTCGACGCGAGCAATCGCATGCTGGAGCAGCGCAGCCGCATTCCGGTGCAGATGCTGACGGCCGTCGACGGGCGGCCCCGCAAGGCGCAGGGCTGAGGCCCTTCAAACCATCCAGAGGTCGTTTAGTCCCTCGAACCCCCAGGCCTTGGGGTTCTCGCGACCGACAATCGCGTCATCGGTGGCCGCTAGGTCAATCCGCCGGGGCGGCACCCTGCCCTGACTGGTGAGCGAGAAGAACACCTTCACCACCGGTTGCAGCAAGGAGCGGCTGGCCGGTTCACAGACCACTGCCAGGGTGTTGCTGCGCAACCGCACCAGTGACCCTACCGGGTAGATGCCGACCGTGCGCACGAAATGCTGCAGCAGCCGACCGTCGTAATGGCGGTCGGCCGCCAGCGCGAGGCGCTGGATCGCAGCAGCCGGCGTGAGGCCAGCGCGGCCGGCGCCATCCGAGGTCAGGCTGTCGTAGTCGTCGCACAGCGCCAGCATGCGTGCCAAGGGATGGATCTGGTCGCCACTCAGGCCGGCCGGAAAACCGAAACCATCCAGCCGCTCGCGATGTTGGGCCGTGGCAGTGATCACGGCTTCCGGCACCAGGGGATCCTGCCGCAGCAGTGCCGCGCCCGCTTCGGGATAGGATTCAAACAGCGCCTGCTCGGCCGTGGTGCGGGCGGCGTCATCGGCGGCAATCGCATCAGGCAGGGTGGTGCGTCCGACATCGTGCAGCAGGCCGGCCAGACCGGCATGACGGGTGGTTTCGGCATCGAGCTGCAGGCTCTGGGCCAGGCCCACCATCAGGCCGCAGACCGCCACCGCATGCATATAGCGTTCCTCGCCCTGTTCCTTGATGCGGCACAGGCTGATCAGGGCGGCGGGGTTGCGCCGCACCGAGGACCACACCTGTTCGACGGCGGCCAGCGCCTGGTCGCACTGGGCAGGCGCGGTCTCCCTATGGTGTTCAAACAGCCGACGAACCGTGTGCATGCATTCCCGGCTGAGGACCTTGGCGTGGGCCGTCTCCTCGGCAACCGAACACGGCGGGCCGGCCGGTGGTGCCGGCGGCGGTGGCGGGCGCGAGGCAGCCTGCGGCAGGTCTGCCCGCGTATCCAGGGCCGGGTCGGCCGTCGGCGGCAGGCTTGCCGGTGTACGTTCCGGTAGTCTTGGGTTGGACCGTGGTGCCGGCTCGTCGTCAGGGTTCGGTCGTGCCGGAGCCAGGCCCCGGCGGGTATCGATCCAGACGGCGCGCAAGCCGGCCGCCTGTACCTGGCGGACCTGGTCGGGCGTTGTCAGCAGCATGCGGGTGCGCCAGAACGGAAAGTTCAGCCAAGACCCATCAATACCGCACAGGTACATGCCGGGCAGCAGGGCGGAAGGGGCAATTCTCTGGCGCATGATTGTTCACGGATGGCGGTGGCAGGGCGCGGCCCCCAGATCCTGGCCAGGGCAAACGGCCATGCCTTCAGAGTTGTTACGGATCGTGCCGGGCTTTCTTGAGGGCGGCATCGGCCGACGTCCCGATCCCATGCCGGACTTGACGGCCATCGGGCCAGGCCCGAGCCTTGCATCCTGATGAGCACACCGCCCTCCCTTCAGGCCGTCGAACCTGCCGCTGTCGAGCGGGTGCCGCATGGCCGTGCCGTGACCGGATCGCGCCGTTACTGGCGCATCAATCTCGCCCTGTTCCTGGCCGGGTTGTCGACCTTCTCGCTGCTGTATTGCGTCCAGCCGCTGCTGCCGCTGCTGGCACAGCGTTTCGCTGTGAGCGCCACCCAAAGTTCGCTCGCGCTGTCGCTCTCGACCGGCTGCCTGGCTGGCGCCATCCTGTTTGCCGGGGCCTGGTCGGCGGGCGCGGATCACCGACGGCTGATGTTCTGGTCGATGGTCTGCGCCGCTGGGGCCAATCTGCTGGCCAGTCAGTCGCCACCGTGGGCTGGTGTGCTGGCGGCGCGTGCGCTGGTCGGCCTGTGCATGGGCGGGGTGCCGGCGGTGGCGATGGCCTATCTGGCCGAGCATGTCGAATCGCGCGGGCTCGGCCTGTCCACCGGCCTGTATGTCGGTGGTACCGCGTTCGGCGGGATGATGGGCCGGGTCGGTATGGGGCTGTTGCTGGACCGGATGGACTGGCGGCCCGCCATGCTGGTGCTGAGCTTGACCGATCTGGCCGTGGCGCTCGGCTTCCTGCTGCTGTTGCCGGCGGACCCGCCTGAGGTCGGGCGCTCTGCAGACGTGCTTGGCACCGCTGGAACGCCGGGCACCCCAGGGGGCCCGGGCAACCCGGGCGGAGCGATGGCGCTCCGGCTGACCGGGCATCTCGCCATTTGGCGCATGCACCTGGCGCAGCCAGCGCTGCGCCTGCTGTTCGCCACCGCTTTCCTGGGTATGGGCTTCTTTGTGACGCTGTACAACTATGCCGGGTTCCACCTGCAGCAGGCTCCGTTCAATCTGTCGGTGACGCACATCGGCCTGATCTTCTGTGCCTACGTGTTCGGCATGGTGGCGGCACCGATGGCGGGGGGGCTGGCCGACCGGCATGGGCAGGCGCCGGTGTTGTTGGCCGGGTGTGGCGTGGCCGTCAGCGGCATCCTGTTGCTGCTGGTTCCACAGCTGCCGGTGTTCATCCTGGGAGTGGTGCTGGTCACCATCGGCTTTTTCATGGCGCATGCCACGGCTAGCGGCTGGGTGGGGCGCCTGGCGCAAGGCTACAAGGGTCATGCCACGGCGCTGTACCTGCTGGCCTACTACGGGGGCTCCAGCCTGCTCGGGACCGCGGGCGGCCGCTGCTGGCAGGCGCTGGGATGGCCCGGGGTGTGCAGCTATGCCCTGTTGCTGGTGCTGGGCATGGCGCTGCTTGGCGTACGGCTGCGATGGCTGGTGCGGCAGGCGGCCCGGTCCGCTGCCGTGGCCGCCAGCGCCTGAGCGCCGACGGGATGGCCCGGGCCTTGGCCGTGCCCGTGCCTGAGCGCCGAGCGGGTGGCACAGGCCTTCGCAGCGCCAGGGCCACCGCATGGTTTGTTCGCAGACTCGGATGCGCGGCGGTACCATCCTGCTTGCCGCCGAACGCCGGCAGCATCTTCTGAGAGGACCTACCCCCTGCATCCACGCAACCGACACCAGTCTCACTACGATTTTCAGGCCCTGACGGCGGTTTGTCCCGAACTTGCGCCCGTGGTGCGCGACAACGCGTATGGCGACCTGTCGATCGACTTCGCCGACGCACAGTCGGTACGGCTGCTCAACCGCGCCTTGCTGCAAAGCTGGTACGGCGTGCAGGGCTGGACCATTCCGCCGGATTATCTTTGTCCGCCCATTCCGGGGCGCGCCGACTACGTGCACGAAATGGCTGACCTGCTGGCGCAGGATTTCCGGGAGCGTCTGCCGGTCGGGCCGGAAGTGACCGGGCTGGATGTTGGCGTAGGTGCCAATCTGGTCTATCCCCTGGTTGCCGTCGGCGAGTTTGACTGGACGATGATCGGCAGCGAGACCGATCCGGTGGCCCTGAACAATGCCGCAGCGATCCTGACCGCCAATCCGGCGATGGCAGCGCGCATCCAGTTACGCGAGCAGGGTGACACCAGCCAGGTATTTGCCGGGGTGGTACGGGACGACGAGTACCTCGATTTCACCCTGTGCAATCCGCCCTTTCACGCCACGCTCGCCGATGCCGCCGCCGGCAGTCAGCGCAAATGGCAGAACCTGGGCCGCGAACGGGAGCAGGGCAGTGCCCCCACCCTGAATTTTGGCGGGCAGGCGGCGGAATTATGTTGTGAAGGCGGCGAAGTCGGCTTCATCTCGCGCATGATCCGCGAAAGCCTGGCCCTACGTGGTCGCTGCCTGTGGTTCACCAGTCTGGTGTCGCGCCACACCAATCTGCCGTTGCTGCGTGAGGTGCTGCTTGAGGTGGGGGTGGTGGAAAGCCAGGAACTGATCATGACCCAGGGCCAGAAGCAGAGCCGGGTTCTGGCCTGGACCTGGCTGAAGCCGAAAGTGCGGCGGGATTGGGCGGCGGCGCGCTGGCACAAACGGCTCTGAACTGCTGCATCCGGGCGAGCTGGGTCGACCGCCTGCCTCGCGCGTTGGCTGGTGTCAGCCGGGCGTCCGGAACGGCCTGGCGCTGCCGGTGGCACAAATCGTCAACGGTGCTCCGACCAGCAAGGTTCCGGTCTGCACCACCAGGGCATTCTCGCCAAAAATGGCGCCCTGAATCCGATCGCCGTCAGGGGTATCCATGCTGAGGAAATGGCTGCGGGCCAGGGCTGTCAGGGGCTCCTTGCCGGTGCGTTCGCCACGTTCCTGATCGATGGTGGTGACCACGCAGCGTTCACATGGCTTGACCAGCGCAAAGCGCGTCCCGCCGATCCCGATCTCGCGCCAGGCGTATTCCGCATCGGCGGCGGCGCCTGCCATCACCAGATTGGGACGAAACCGGTTCATGGGCACGTCCACACCGCGATCCGCCAGGGCTTGCAGGGTGGCCTGGTTGGCGAGCAGGTAGGGAAAGCCGTCGGCCAGACTGACAAGCGGTGCTGCGGCGCTCGCCGGATCGGTTACCGGCCGATCGGCGCTCGCCCGATCGGCCTCCGACCGATCGACTCCCATGCCCTGGACGGCCTGTATCGCGAGGGTCTGCGCCAGGATCGCCGCGGCGTATCCAGGCGCCACCCAGCGCAGATCCTCCGGGTGCTGGCAGACCAGCTGTACAGGGCGTTTGAGCACCTGGGTAAACCAGGCATCCGCGGCTGGCGTGCACGAGCGCACCTGCACGGCCCGGCCG
>CAIPBT010000091.1 GCA_903863375.1 uncultured Ferrovum sp. | reverse complement strand
GCCCTGCACGCAGCCTGACACTGGGCCCGGCCGACATGGGGCACCATGGCGGGAACCGGGCTTTGGTAAAAAAGGACAAAAATGAGAGCCTTCTCCGATAGACCCTTACGCCGTTGAGATGATTTAATCCGAGTTTGGGGTGCGCCCCGCCCCGTCATGGCGACTGAAAGGTCGTGTTCCCTGCCAAATGCCTGACCCCATCCCGCCACTGCAGCTGATGCCCCGGGAGCCGTCACGCCGCAACTTCCTCGGGGGCTGCGGACGTTGGGTAACCGCCACCGCCCTGGGTATCCTGCCGGCCGGCATGGGCCGCACGGTCGCTGCTGCGCCCATCCCGAAAACGGCGGGCGAAACCACCGCCACCCATGCTGCGTCAGTTGCCGGACCGACGTCCCGGGCGCAGCAGCATCAGCCGATCCGGATCGGACTGATCAGCCAGATCGACCACACCGACGCGATGCACCACTGGCAACCGGTGTTCCAGGTGCTGAAGCGCCTGCTTGGCGGGCGGCAACTGGATGTACAGCTGCTGGACGAAGAAGCACTTGCCGGCGCGGTGGCCGACGGCCAGCTCGACTTCGTGATCACCAACCAGCGTCAGTTTGTGCAGCTGCGCCGCAGCTACGACCTGAGTGCGCTTGCCACGGTCCGTACCCGGGTGGGCAATTACGACCTCGACCAGATGGGGGCGGTCATCTTCACGCGAGGCGACGCCCACAATCTGGATAGCCTGCGCGATGTGCGCAAGCACCGGCTGGCGGCGACCGAGCGCTACTCGCTGACCAGCTTCCTGCTCGCCCAGGATGCCTTCGCAGACGCAGGCGTCGATCTCAACAATCCCGACGACGCGAGCGTCTCCTTCGTCGGTTATCCCCACGACCGGGTCGTCAAGGCGGTGCTGGCCAATGAGGCCGACGTCGGCATCGTGCGCACCGGCGTGCTGGAAGACCTGCTGGCCCGACACGAACTCGCACCCGACCAGATCAAGATCCTGAATGCCCGGTCAAACGGCGGCTATCCGCAGCTGCTCTCGACCGAGGTGGGCCCGGGCTGGCCGTGGAGCGCGCTGTACACCACCGATCCGGAGCTGGCCCGTGAGGTAACGCTTGCCCTGTTGCGGATGTCACCAGACGAGCCCGAGCTGCGTGGCACCCGGTATGCCGGATTTGCGCCTCCAGCGAGCTATGCCAACGTCGAGGCAATGATCCGCCGGCTGAATGCCTATCCCACCCTTGGCCTGGCCGACCAGCTCAACGAACTCTGGACGCGCTACCAAGGTCCGGCCAGTGCGGTGCTAGCGCTGGTCAGCCTGGGCGGATTGTCCTTTTCCGGCCTTCTGTGGCGCAGCAACCGCCGCCTGCGCGAACTGTCGGCGCTGTACATGAAGGCGCGTGCCTCGTTGCAGACCACGGCCGCCGCCTTTGACAGCCAGGTCGGCCTGCTGGTCACCGACAGCGCACAGCGGGTGCTGCGCGTGAATGCCGCGTTGACCCAGATCCTCGGTTATGAGGAAGCCGAACTGAAGGGACAGCGCACCGACCTGCTGCGCTCGCCGTCTGTGACGGAACGGGAAGTGCTGACTGCCTGGAACAGCCTGCTGGCCACCGGCAGCTGGCGGGGCGAGGTACTGTGCCGGCATGCCAAGGGCCACGATGTGCCATGCCTGATCACCATTTCGGCGATTCGGGAGCAGGCGGCGGGCATGGAGGGGTTTGTCGGTTCCTTTGTCGACATCTCGCAGCAGCGCCGGGATCAGGCCGCCATCGAACAGCTGGCGTTCTTTGATGGCCTGACCGGTCTGCCCAACCGGCGCCGTTTTCTTGAACGGCTAAACAGCGAGGTGGAAGTGGCGCATGTGTCCGGACGTCATGGCGCACTGATGTTCATCGATCTGGATCATTTCAAGACCTTGAATGATGCACACGGACATGCGCTGGGCGATGAACTGCTGAAACGGATCGCGCAGCGCCTGTCGGCGGCCGTCGGCTCACACGGTCTGGTGGCCCGGCTGGGCGGTGACGAATTCGTGGTGATGCTGGGCCGGCTGTCCCAGGTGCTGGAAGAAGCGCTGAACGAGGCCACCGAGGTGGCCGACCGGGTGCGGGCCGCCATCCTGCAACCCTTCCAGCTGCCTCTCTACGGCGAACCCGAACGCGATGGCATGTTGAGTCACCGCTGCAGCGCCAGCATCGGACTCGCCTTGTTCGGCAAAGAGGAACTGGAGGTGCATGAGGTGATGAAGCGGGCCGACATCGCGATGTATCTCGCCAAGCAGGCCGGCCGCAACACCATCCGCCATTTTGATCCCCGTGCCCAGGCGCGGTTGCACGCGCGCGCGGCCCTGGCCGCCGATCTGGCCGATGCCCTGCTCAACAACCAGTTCCAGTTGCATTACCAGGTGCAGACGGACGGCCAGGGAATCCCACGCGCTGCCGAGTGTCTGCTGCGCTGGCACCATCCCACACAGGGACCGCTGCTGCCCGCCGACTTCATTCCGGTGGCCGAGGAAACCGGCGCCATCGTCGCCATGGGTGACTGGGTGATCCGCGAAGCGCTGGCCACCCTGGCTGCCTGGCGCGATGATCCGGCGCTGTCCCGGCTCAGTCTGTGCGTGAACGTCAGTCCACGACAATTCAGCGAGCCCGATTTTGTCACCAAGCTGCAGCAGGCGGTGTTGGATGCCCGTGTGCCCGCCGGGCGTCTCACCCTGGAACTGACCGAGAGCATCGTGCTGGAACGGCTGGACGAGGTGGAAGCCAGCCTGCACCGCTTGCGCCAGATGGGCGTTTCGCTGGCGCTGGACGATTTTGGCACTGGCTATTCCTCGATGTCCTATCTGCAGCGACTGCCCCTGCACCAGGTCAAGATCGACAGCAGTTTCATTGTCGACCTGCCACGGTCGGTCAATTCGGCCGCCATCGTACGCACCATCATCGCGCTGGCACGCAGCCTCGACCTGCTGGTGGTCGCCGAAGGGGTGGAGACCGACGAGCAGCGCAAGCTGCTGGTGAACCTTGGCGCAGATCTGCTGCAGGGGTACCACATGGGCTCGCCGCAGACGCGCGGCAACTTTGAACTGGAGCAGCGTCGACATCCGCAGCGCGAACCTCTGCCACCGATTGCACTCTAGTATCGGGAACAGCGGGCATTGCCCGTCTGTCGTACCGGGAGCAGCGGGCAATGCCGGTCTGTCAGGGCGGCCACCGGGCCCTGCCTGCCCCGGCCGCAACCCCGGTGACAACCCCGATCCCCCTATCCTCCTATAGGAGAACGCACAACATGTCTTCGATGATCGAATTCCACCGCCCCGACGGCGGCACCGTCCATGGTTATCTCGCCGAGCCGGCGGCTGGCGCGCACGCCCCGGGCGTGGTGGTGATCCAGGAATGGTGGGGCCTGAACGACCAGATCAAAAGCGTTGCCGACCGCCTCGCCGCCTCGGGTTTCCGCGCGCTGGTGCCAGACCTGTATCGCGGCAAGGTCGCCCTGAAGGCCGCTGAAGCCGAGCATCTGATGCATGGCCTGGACTTCGCCGATGCTGCAGGCCAGGATGTACGCGGTGCGCTGCAATATCTGACAGCGAGTGGCAGTCCGCGGGCTGGGGTGACTGGGTTCTGCATGGGTGGGGCGCTCACCCTGCTCACCGCCGTGCACGTTCCCGAAACCGATGCCGCGTGCGTGTGGTACGGCTATCCACCGCTCGAGTACGTCAAGGCTGAACAGATCAAGGCGCCCCTGATGGCGCATTGGGCGCTGCAAGATGAGTTCTTTCCGATCGCGGGCGTGGATGCCCTCGAAGCCGCTCTCGACAGCGCCGGTATCGTCCGCACCTTCTATCGATACGATGCCCGTCATGCGTTCGCCAATCCCGAAGCCGACGACCATGGCATGACCCAACTCAAGCATGACGCGGCGTTGGCCGAGCTGGCCTGGACCCGCACCGACGCGTTCCTGCACCAGTCGCTGGACTGACGCGCAAGGCTGGTGCCGGACGGAGCGGTGGCACCAGCCAACGCACACGCACAGAACCGCTAAAGCGCGAAAGCGCTATCATGCGAACGTCACGCCGTGTGCATTCCTCCTGTCCCTGATGGCCAAACGCGCTCCATCCAGCCCACCATCCCCGCCGGGTGTCGTCCCGGTACCCACGCTTGAGATGGTGGCCCAAGCCGCAGGGGTCTCGCCCAGCACCGTGTCGCGGCTGCTCAACGGCACGGCCAGGGTCAGTCCGGAGAAACGTGCCACCATCGAGGTGGCCATCGAAGCCCTCGGTTTTGTGGTCAACCCGGTGGCCAGCGGCCTGGCCGGCGGCCGATCCCGCTGCATCGGGGTGATCACGCAGGCACTCAGCAGTCCCTTTTATGGCAACGCCCTGCTCGGCATCGAAGACGTGCTGATCGGTGCAAATTACGCGCCACTGTTTGTCAGCGGCCACTGGCGGCCCCGCGACGAGCAGCGCTGCATCAACTCGCTGCTGTCGCGCCGGGTGGACGGCCTGATCATTCTCACCCCCAGCCTGCCCGATGCCGAACTGCTGGCCCTGGCCCGACGGCTGCCCCTGGTGGTCACCGGCCGGCAGCTCACCGGACCTGGCCTGTGCAGTCTCGACTTCGACAATCACGCCGGCGCCTATCTCGCGACAGAGCACCTGATCCGCCTGGGACACCGGCGGATTGCCTTCATCAAGGGAACGGCGAGCCACCCGGACGCCACCGACCGGCTGCGCGGCTACAAGGCTGCCCTGAAAGCCCACGGCATTGCCTTCGACCCCGCATTGACCGTTCCGGGGAAATTCATCGAGGAAGGCGGCGAACAGGCGACCGAACACCTGCTTGCCAGTGGCACGGCATTCACGGCCATGCTCGCCGCCAACGACCAGATGGCCTACGGTGCGGCACTGGCACTGTATCGTCGCGGGCTGCGCATTCCCGACGACGTCGCCCTGGTCGGCTTCGACGACCTGCTCGGCTCGAGTTACACCTTGCCGCCGCTGACCAGTGTGCGGCACCCGATCCAGGAGATTGGTCGTCAGGCCGCCCGGGCCGTGACAGCCCTGATCCAGGGCCAGGTCTGCGAAATGCAGGCGCCCGCGCCCAGCCTGATCGTGCGTGATTCGTGTGGCGCGGCGCCATCGGTGCGAGTAAGCCATCCCGTTTGACAGTGCCGGCCGGCGCGCCTAGCATCGTCACACAACTATGAAAGCGCTTTCACGACAGGCCGCCTGGTGCGGTCCGTGATCGACACCAACCGGTCACACCGGGGTCGGATACCGCTGTGCGAGGAGATCGACGTCATGACACCAGGCTTATGTGCGACCTGCCACCAGGCGCTGGCAACGCCTTCCCGCACGCTGCGGTGGTTGGTCTTGTCGCTGTTGTCCTTGGGATCAATGCCTGCTGCCACCGCCGCGGATGCCGCTGCGGATGCACGCGGCATAGGTCTGGGCAAGGTCTTCACAGCACCCCATGCAGGCGGGCTGACGACTGCCCCGGTTCCGCCAGAAGCAAAAGGACGAACCGCAGAACAGCGCCTGCAGGCGGCCCCGACCAACCAGTGGTACTCGTCGGTGCTGTTCGGCACCTGGTCACAGGTGCTGCACGCCCACCCTGCCACCTATCGGGCCGGGCCGGATGGCTTTGAGATTGGCTATCCCCATCGCGTTGCCGCTGTCGCCGGCCGCCATGGCGTCGACATCACCTATCCCCACCACCCAGCCCTGACCCTCCGCCCGACTGCCTTCCGGCCTGTCGATTCCCGTCTTGCCGGGCATGGCGATTTCTCGGCCACCATCCGCCTCGCGGATGCCGCCGGCAGTGCCCTGGATGCCACGGTGGTCCACGGCAGTCCCTTCAGTTACTACACCCTGAGTCGCGGCGACCTGCAGGTGCAGCTGGCCGCCGATGCCAGAGCCTGTGCCGTCGGGGCAGGCGCCGAGGTCTTGTGTGTGGTGGCCGACGGCCGTCGCTTTGCCGTCTTTGCGCCGCCCGGAACGGCCTGGACCGAGCGCGATACCCGACATCCCACCCTGCATTTTGCGTCCGACGCGCGCTTCGTGAGTGTGGCCCTGCTGCCCGATACGGGCAGCGATGGCGATGCTGCATTCACGGCGCTGCTGACCAGCGTTCAGACCCATGCCTATGCCTTTGTCACCGACAGCCAGGTTCACTGGCACTACGATGCGGAACAGAGTCGGGTCGACACCGATTTCGTTGTCACCGTCCAGCCGCAGATCGCCGGTGCCACCATTCCCCTGCTGGGCCTGTATCCGCATCAGGCGCAGCATCTGCCCCCCGGGCAGGCCATTGCGGCCGACTCGCCGAGCTACGATTCCATTCGGGGCCCGATCCGCACCGTGGCCAGCTCGCACTTCCGCGTGTCCTATCCCTGGCAAGGCATCCTGCCCTATTGGGGGCCCTTGCAGACCGATGGCGACCGGGAACGGCTGGCAGGCGTCCTCGGCGGGGACGCCGCCCGCGCCCGCAACCTGTTCAGTCAGCAGATCGGCCATGGCACCTACTGGTACGGGAAGGCGCTCTCGGCGGTGGCCGAACTGATGTGCGTGGCGGAACAGGCGGACAACACCAGCCTACGCGACCAGGAATTGACCACCTTGCGTGAGCGTTTCGAGACCTGGTTTCGTGGCGACAATGCCAGCAGCTACTTCGTCCAGAACCAGGGACTGGGCACCGTGATCGGCTATCCGGACGAGTACGGCAGTGTCGCGCACATGAACGACCATCACTTCCACTATGGCTACTGGATCCATGCCGCAGCCGAGCTGGCCCTGCGCGACCCGGCCTGGGCCGCACCGGACCACTGGGGTGGCATGGTCAACCTGCTGGCGGCCGACATCGCCACGCCGGAGCGCGGCCGCAGCGATTTCCCGTTTGTGCGCAACTTCGACGCCTATGAGGGCCATTCGTGGGCCTCGGGGGATGCCGACTCTGCCGATGGCAACAACCAGGAATCGTCCTCGGAAGCCGTCAATGCCTGGGCCGGGCTGATCCTGTGGGGCGAGGCCACCGGCAACCTGCCCCTGCGCGACCTTGGTATCTGGCTCTACACCACTGAAACGCAGGCCATTGCCACCTACTGGTTCGACACCGAGCAGCGCCTGTTCCCACCGGAATACGGTGGTCGTCCGGTCGCCGCCCAGGTCTTCGGTGGACGGTATGCCTACAACACGTGGTGGACCGAAGAGCCCCGCCAGATTCAGGGCATCAACCTGATCCCGATCACCGCCGCCTCGCTGTATCTCGGCAGGGACGCGGCATATGTGCGCCGTTTTGCCGCTGCCTTGCCGCAAGAGGTCAAGGCCTATCAGGCCAAAGGCGGCAGCGACGGCACCCCAGACGATATCTGGCAGGATATCCATGCCAGCTTCCTGGCGCTTGCCGACCCGGCCCAGGCGCTGGCCCAGTGGCGCCCGCGCGGCACCAGCGAATTGGGTGAAACCCGCTCGCATACCCTGTTCTGGCTGCTGAGCCTGCAGGAAATGGGCACGCCCGATTTCAGCGTGCACGCCAATACGGCGCTGTATGGCGTGTTCCGGCTGGGTACCGGCCGGCGCACCTACCTCGCCTATAACGCCGGCAACGCCGCGCTGGACGTGCGGTTCAGTGATGGTCAGACCTTGACCGTAGCCCCTCACCAGCTGGGCCGGACGACCGCCGATCCACACTGAGCCCTGCGACATCTGCCATGACGGTCAGCCGGGCTGTCGTGGCGCTGTTGTGGCGCTGTTGTGGCACCGACGTCGCGCCGTCGTAGCGGCGTCGTGGGCCGGTCTTATGCCAAGCGCCGTCCGTCCGCATCGAAGGCCAGGACGCTGGCGGCATCAGCGGCGATGCCGATGAGCGTGCCGGCTGCGAACGTGCCGCTGTCGCGTACCGATTTCAGGTTGAACAGCCCGGCAATACCCGCAACCTGCACATGCAGGATCGAACAGTCCCCCAGATGCTCGGCCATCACCACTGTGGCCGGCACGCCAGAACCGACAGGCACCACCTGCAGATGTTCCGGCCGCACCCCAAGCCGGCTCGGGGCAGCACGGCCGGCAGACGGGCGATCCGCCTGACACTGCAGCCACTGCTGCCACAGCGCGTGGTGCGCGGACGGGCAATCGATCAGGTTGATGCGCGGCGCGCCCAGGAAGCCCGCCACAAAGGTGTTGGCAGGACGGTGATAGAGATCCAGTGGCGCACCAACCTGGGCCAAGCGCCCCTCATGGAAGATCGCAATCCGGTCGCCCATGGTCATCGCTTCAACCTGATCATGGGTGACATAGATCATGGTGGTACCCAGATCAGCATGCAGCCGGGTCAGTTCGATCCGCATGTCGACGCGCAGCGCCGCATCGAGATTCGACAGCGGCTCATCGAACAGGAACACGCTGGGCTTGCGCACGATGGCGCGACCAATCGCCACCCGTTGGCGCTGACCGCCAGAGAGTTCGCGTGGAAAGCGGGCAAGCAGTTCGGTGATGCGCAGGATCTCGGCCGCCCGGCCGACCTGGCGGGCGCGCTCGGCCGCACCGATACCAGCCATGCGCAGCGCAAAGCCCATGTTCTCGGCCACGGTCATGTGCGGATAGAGGGCGTAGCTCTGGAAGACCATCGCCGTGCCGCGCGCGGCAGGATGCAGGGTATTCACCACCTTGCCGTCGATCAGAAGCTCACCGGCCGTGATCGACTCCAGGCCGGCGATCATCCGCAGAGTGGTCGACTTGCCGCAGCCCGATGGCCCGACAAACACCATGAACTCGCCGTCCTGCACCTCAAGGTCGATGCCCCGGATGACCTCGGTGCTGCCGTACCGCTTGCCTATGCCCCGCAGGGTGACCTGTCCCAAGTACTGTCCTCCGCTGGTATCTGTGCTCAGGCGGCACTACGCTCGTGCTGGCCGTGCAGGAAATCGCGATACCACAGGGCACTGTCTTTCAGGGTGCGCTGCTGGGTGGCGTAATCAACGTGCACGATGCCGAAACGCTTGAGATAGCCCGAGGCCCACTCGAAATTGTCGAGCAGGCTCCACACCATATAGCCCCGCAGCGGAACGCCAGCCAGGATCGCGTTGGCCGACGCCTCAAGGTGCCGGGCCAGATAATCGACCCGCGCCGTATCGCGCACCCGCCCGTCGTGACACTGGTCGGCAAAGGCCGCGCCGTTTTCGGTGATGTACACGGCAGGCAATGGGTAGTCGCGATGCAGGCGCTGCAGCAGTTCGTCGAGCCCCGCCGGATAGATTTCCCAATCCATGTCGGTCAGGGGATTTCCCAGCGACTTTGCCTCCACCAGTCCCGCCGCGCCGACCACCGAGCGTGAGTAGTAATTGACGCCGAGAAAATCCATTGGCTGGCAGATCAGCTCAAGATCGCCGGGCAGCACCTGCGGCGCGTCTGCCCCAAGATGCTCCAGCACATCCGTGGGGTACGCCCCCCGAAACAGGGGGTCCATGAACCAGCGCAGCAGGCGCCCGTCGGAGAGGCGGGCAGCAGCAAGGTCCTCCGGCGCCTCGGAGGCGGCATGGATCGGGGCCAGGTTCAGCACAATGCCAAGCTCGGCGGCGCAACCATCCACCCGCAGGGCCTGCAAGGCCTTGCCGTGGCTCAGCAGCAGATGATGGGCCACCTGCATGGCAACGGCACGGTCCTGGATGCCGGGGGCAAAAATGCCGGTTTCATTGCCCAGGATGGCCACCACCCAGGGTTCGTTATGGGTGGCAATCGACACCACCCGCCCAGCGAAATGCCGTGCAATGCCCCGGGCATAGGCCACGAAATGGTCTACCGTAGCGCGCGCAGCCCAGCCACCCTGCTGCTGCAGGGCCTCTGGCAGGTCCCAGTGGTTCAGCGTGAGGTAGGGCCGGATGCCGCGGGCCAGCAGACCATCCACCAGGCGATCGTAAAACGCCAGCCCAGGCGGATTCCAGTCGCCCGACCCGAGCGGCTGGACGCGCGGCCAGGCCACGGAGAAGCGATAGGCATCCACGCCCAGGCCCGCAATCAGGTCAAGATCGGCCTCCAGCCGGTGGTAGTGATCGCAGGCCACCGAGCCGTCCGACCCGTCGGCAATCTTGCCGGGCTGGGCGCAGAAGGTATCCCAGATCGAGGCACCACGGCCATCCTCGGTGCTGGCCCCCTCGATTTGAAACGCGCTGGTGGCTACGCCCCAGACAAAATCAGGACCAAACGCGGCCAGATGGGCGGGGGACAGTGGAAGTGTGTGATCAGACATGGCCAGGGCGGGTCGGAAGAAGGAAAGAGGTCATTTGACGGCACCACTGGTCAGTCCGGCGATCAGCTGCCGGGACGACAGCATGAACAGGACCAGCAGCGGCAAGGTGGCAATCGCGGAGCCCGTCATCAACGCACCCCATTCGGTATCCACCGGGCTTTGCAGGGCACGCAGCGCGAGCGGCAGCGTATACATCTCCGGACTGCGCATCACGATCAGCGGACCGATGAAGTTGTTCCAGGAGGCGATGAAGGTGATCAGCCCAAGTGTGCCCAGCGCAGGCCGCAGCAGCGGCAGCACGATGCGCCAGTAGATACCGAGTTCGCTGCAGCCATCCATGCGGGCAGCTTCCACCAGGTCGCGCGGGATCGACGCGATCACAAACTGGCGCACCAGGAAAACGCCGAAGGCGTTGGCGGCACCGGGAATGAACAGGGCGCGCGGTTGGTCGATCCAGCCCAGAGCGTTCATGATCATGAAGGTAGGGATCATGTTCATGAAGGACGGTACCAGCAGGGTGCCCATCACCAGCGCAAACAGGGCACGCTTGAAGCGGAATTCGAACATGGCGAAGGCATACCCGCCCATCGAACAGAACAGCAAGGTGAACCCCGTCGATGCCGCCGCGACATACAGGCTCAGGCCGAGATTGCGCCAGAACGGCAGGCGGCTGGTGAGGATCTGCAGGTTGCCGAGGGAGGCATCACCAAACCACAGTGGCGGTGGCAGGCTGAAGATGTCGGTACGCGAGTGCGTCGCAAAGACGAACATGAACCAGAACGGCGCCAGCATCAGCAAACCACCCACCCCCACCAGCAGATGGGCCATGAGGGGCGCGAGACGGTCGGCCGAAGACGATGTGGAAGACCGGGTGGCCATGGCGGTGTTGCTCACTGGCTGCCAGCACGGGGCCGGAACGCACGGTTGGTGGCGTAAGTCAGGCCCGCCACCAGGAAGAACAGCAGCCATGACATGGCACTGGCTGCCCCGAAATCATTGAAGTCAAACGCGGTGCGATACAGATAGATGGCCGTCGACATGCCAGCCTGATCCGATCCGCCCTTCCCACCGGTGAGGATGAATGGCTCTTCGAACAATTGCAGCCCCCCGATCACGCTCAGGGTGACCGCAAAAAATAGCATCGGCCGCAGGCTGGGCAGGGTGATGAACCAGAACTGACGGAACCATCCGGCACCATCCATCCGCGCCGCCTCATACAGGTCGCCCGGAATGGTCTGCAAGGCCGCAAGGTAGAGCACCACATTGAAGCCCAGGTAGCGCCAGAACACGATCAGCGAAATGGCAGGCTTGATGTTCTCTGGCCGACCCATCCAGTCCACCGGCTGCGCTGGCAGGAGGGTGCCCAGCAGCGGTATGCCATGCAGATGGGCAAGCGCAAGATTGATCAGGCCATAGTCGGTCGAGAACAGCGAACTGAACAAGATCGCGATCGCCACGGTGGACGTGATGTAGGGCAGGAAAAACACGCCCACGGCCAGGTCACGGCCACGTCCCAGTCCGCTGTTGAGGAAGCACGCCAGCGGAATCGCCACCAAGTGCTGCGGCACACCGGATGCGAGGGCCATCCACACCGTGTTGCCCAGCGACTTCCAGAACCAGTCATCACCAAGGGCAAACCTGAAATTGTCGATCCCCACATACGTCATCGCCGCGAGGCCGTCGGTCGGTTCCCAGACGTGAAACGCGAGGTACAGCGAGAACACCAGGGGAAACAGGCTGAACACCAGGAACAGCAGGACAAACGGACTGATCAGCACATAGGGAACGGTTGCCGGGGACAGGCGGACCGGCAGGACATCGGTCAGGATCCGGCTGGCGGCGGCCAGATCCCGTCTGGCCAGGGCTTGCAACAGGGCGGCAGCAGTCTGGCGCATGGCGTCGCGTCTCAGCGGTGCGCGCGGCGCGCGAGCAGCCGGGCAGCATCCGCCAGTGCCGGCGCAATCGCCTTGCCCTGATCCATCACCTTGTCGAGTTCGGTGTTGATGACTTCGTCGGCAAAGGCGTCTTGCTTGTGCACCGTCGGGGCCTGGATGCGCAGGGCCGCTTCGCGCCAGAGCAGACGGGCCGGCTGCCCGCCCAGAAAGGGCATTGGCTCGGCAAAAAAGGCATCGTCGTAGGTCTCGCGCAGGGCGGGAAAGGCATCGTGGGCGCGGAAGGCGGCCAGTTGCTGTGCCCGGTCAAACGTCAGCAGGCGCACCAGCGCCCAGGCACGCGCCTTGCGCGCCGCCGGCAGTGCGCGCGGAATGGCGAAAAACGTGCCGCCATAGGCCGCGTAGGCGCCCTCGGGCAGCTGCGCGGCACGCCAGCGACCGGCTGTCTGTGGTGCCAGCCAGTTGGCAAGGTGGCCGGCCAGCCAGGCCCCCGACATCTGGGTGGCGATCGTGCCGCGCCGGAAGCCCTCCGACCAGTCATTCGACCAGGCAGTCACCCGGGCATCCAGTCCCTGCCGACGGACCGACCGGGCCAGTTCAAACGCCCGCTGAAAGCGCGGCGACTGCACCAGCACCTCCGACTGCGCGTTGAAGTAGAGCCCCTCCCCCGCCGCCAGTCCGGTCCGGATCAGGATGTCCTTCAGGTCACGGGCATGGGCCAGCAACAGCGCTCCGGTTCGCGCCTTGAGCTGCGCGCCGGCGCCCACGAATCCCTCCCACGTGCTGGTCAGCGCTGCCAGGTCAACGCCAGACCGCTCCAGCAGGTCATGGCGATAGAGCAGCGTGCCCGGCCCGATATCGGTCGGAACCGCGACCTGCGCGCCGGTGGGAGAGGTGCCCTGGGCCATGGCATAGGGCACGCAGCGCTGCCGCTCCGAATCCAGGCCATAGGCCGGGGCGGCGAGATTTTCCAGACCGTGGCCCAGCGCAAAGCGGCCGACGTAACCAACTTCCAGTGCCATCACATCCGGAAGATTCGAGGCGGTCGACAAGGCCGTGGTCATGGCCGTGTGGTGGTCGTTGAACTGGCGGCTGACGATCTGCAAGGGCACCCCGGCTTGGCGTGCTGCCCACCGTCCGGAGGCTTCCCGCACGATGGCATCCACCGCCGGAAAGGCTGCCACGATCAGCGGCGAACCCGATGGCGGGTCATCCGCCCCCCCCGCGCCACCGGCCAGTCCGGCCGCACGGCTGGCCTGCCCCGCCAGTTGCCCCGCCAGTTGTCCCGTCAGCAGCCCGGCAAGCAGTCGGCCGGCGGCACGGCGGGCGGGACGTAGCGGCGACGCAGACACGGCGGGACTACGCCTCAGAAGGCGATGTTGGCGCCCACCGTGGCACCAAGCGCCGTGGTGTGGTCGCGCGGATCAACTCCAAAGACCGCCAGCTCGTTCGGCAAGGCCAGCGGTGCCGGACCGTAATACCCGAAACGGACGTAATTGACCTGGGCGTAGACCCGCACGTTGCGCGCCAACTCCGGCACTTGCCGGTTGACGCCGGCACTGAAGTAATTGGTCGTATTGCTCTGGCCATACTCGGTGGGCGAACGCACGTATCCCCGCCCGATGTGCACGCCCGCCAGCGTGTAGGCATACAGGCCATCGTATCGGGTCAATCCCACCATCTCGCTGTAGAGCGTTGCGGCGTGACCTACACCATCGCTTCCGTTGTTGAAACCCGAAGGAAAGTAGCACCCCACCCCGGGCACAAAGTCGCACTGGAAGATTTCCCCACTCCAGTAGCTGCGCTTCAGACCGGCCGTGACTTTCCATTGCGGCGTGAAGTAATGCTCACCCTGCAGGATATGCACATTCTCGTGCGGCTTCTTGTAGTTGGGCAGGTTGTCGGCATTGCCCACATCGCCGGTGAACGCGCCTTTGGAGAAAGAATTCTGCACCCCTCCCTGACTGCCCTGGAAGGTGTACTCGATCAGATCGGATTCATTGGCGTACTGCACGAACAACTCCACAGCACGTGGCCGTGGCGGGGTTTCGTTGTACGTTTCGATATTGGCATTGTGCGCAAACACGATGCGGTTGGTTGCTGCCGTCGCCTCGAGCACCAGCTTGCTGCCGTTCGCCAGTTCGAACGGACGGCTGGTGTAGCGCAAGGCTTCGACGAACAGACCGTAACCGGCCCCCGATTCACTCCAGGCACTGGTGATGCCGAGCGGATACGTGAAGCTGTCTGACCGCGACCAGGCACGCGAGGTCATGGTGCCTCCGCGCAACTCGCCGTAAACCGGATGGCTCACGCCGATGCTGCGGTCGATCAGATCCTGCCCATAGATGTCTGGCCCACCGTCGCGCAGGCGCCAGGTCACCAGCCCATCAATCTTCCAGGCCGACTCGAATTCGTGCGAGACGCGGCCGCTGATGGCGCCCAGATGCAGCGGCTCGCCGCTGCTGGTGGCAACGGCCCCCGGCTGGCAGAACGGCCCCCCCGCCACCGTGGTGCCCAGCACGCCGCGTGGATCGGGGGTGAAGTTGCAGTTGCGCAATCCAAGCGACCGGTTGGACCGCAAGGTGTGCTCTTCTTCGTAGAAACCCGAAAGTCCTACCCGGGCGACGTCGCCAAGATCGTAGACCTGTTCGGCGGCGGCGAGACGGCTCGCCGCAACCAACGCTGCCACCAGCGCATAACGCTTCATGCTTGCTCCTCCGGACCTGGTCAGGCCTGCCTGCCGGTCTCTGCTCAGCGGATCGGATGCCATCACCGAGGGTGCAGGGTGCACCGCCGGCCTGTCACGTTACTGCGTCAGGGCGGTCAGCTCTGCGCTGGTCAGCGTGCCGGTAAAACCGATCTGCCCCACCGAGATCGTGTCGCCTTCACTGGCCACCAGCGCCGGATTCTTGTTGCCCAACACCTTCACGGCTACCGTGGTCACGCCGCTGGCCTGCAAGGCCGCCAGCGTGCCCGTACTACAGGTGAAACTGCTTAGCGGGATCGCGTAGGTGCGCACGCCCAGCGCGGAAGGTGACTGGTTCGGCCCGAGGGGCGCGGCCAGCGTCTGGTCGTACGCGCAGTCGGCCGTTGCGGCGCCCCCATTGGCCGGATTGCTCAGATCGACGGTGAACACGTTGGCGTTTGGGCCGGTCGGGATCGCCGTTGACGGGACGAACGCATTGCCCATCTGGATCAGCAGCGTGGCGGCCTGGCTGATGTCAAACGTGCCGTTTCCTGGCGCCAGCAGGATCAGCTGAACATAATCGCTGGCCGTCGAGGGCTTGGTGGCCGCCGCCTGGGCCTGGATGGTGTACACCCCGGTGCGGTTCATGTCCGTCTGCGGCGAGCTGTAATTGCCGTACCCGAAATTGCCGTTGAACTGGGCGAGCACATCACCTTCTTGCGCACTGTGCAGGAAGGCACCCCGGGTCTGCGCCGGAAACGCGATATAGGTCGACGAATACAGTCCGTAGGGGGTTGCGGCCCCGGTAGCCCCGCCGCCTCCCGCCCCGCCACTGCCGGCACTGCTGCTCGTGGCAACCCCGGCATACGGTGCGCTGGTGTTGCCGCCGCCGCAGCCGGCCAGGCCGAGCGCCAGCAGGGATACAACGACGCCAGCCAGCAAGCGGCGACCGGAAACGGGCGAACGCCCTCGACTAAGCTGATGCATGGACTTCTCCTCTCGCGGCGCTGGCATCGGTCGACGCTGTCAGCGCAGACGGACCGTGTCACACCCTTGTTGTGATGTTCTGTTGGGATGTTCGAACCGTGCGGTTGTCGGTGTCTTCCGAACCGCGCGGCCTCACATTTTCTGGCTTGGCCGAGACGGTACTGACCAAACCATGAAAGCGCTTTCATTCTAGGCACCCTGCTCCGGAAAATGCAAGTATCGTATGGCGTTATGACTACCTTTTCTCTGCCCTGCCCTGCTGCCGCATGAAGCCTCGCTGCGCCCTATCGTCGTGGTTCCCTGCCCATTCGGCTTCCACGTGCGGCATGCTGCCCGCCAAGGTCGCCATCCGCGCCGGGCTGGTGGCCTGCCTGCTGCTGGCAGGGTCTGCCCGCGCGGGGCTGGTCGAACGCAGCGTGGAGGTCCCGATCCGGCTGACCTGGACCGCCCACCCCGAGACATGGCACCGAATGACCGTGGCCATCACCTATGACGACCGTGCGACACGGCAGCCCTTTGCGTTGCTGCTGCATGGCCGGCCGGTCGATCCACAGCAGTTCCGTCGCATGGGCATCCAGACCTATCCGGCCAATGCGCGCTGGCTTGCGCAGCAAGGTTTTGTGGTGCTGGTGCCAACCCGGATCGGGTATGGCCAGACGGGCGGGCCGGATGTCGAATTTGCCGGCCCCTGCCGCGCCAAGGATTACCGCTTATCCGTTGCCGCGCTGCGCGAAGAGACGCGACAACTGCTGACCTACTGGCAGGATCCGGCGGGACGCGACCACCTGCCGCCGATCGATCCCGACCATGGCATGGTATTGGGTGAGTCTTTTGGCGCGCTCGGTGCCCTCGCCGTGGCGGACGGTTCGGTGCGCGGCGTGGATGCCGTCGTGAATGTTGCCGGTGGGGACGGGGGGGATTTTACGCAACCGGATCGGCCGTGTGCCCCCGAGGCGGTGGCGGAACTGATGCAGGTGCTGGGCCATCAGGCACGACGACGCAGTCTCTGGCTCTACAGCCAGAACGACCACCTGTGGGGTGCGCAGTGGCCGGCGCGCTGGTTTGCGCGCTACACCAGCGCCGGTGGTCCGGCCCGTTTTGCGGCACTGCCACCGGCACCCGGCAACGGCCATTTCGTGTTCAACCGACGCCCTCTGTTCTGGCAGGCTCTGGTGCAAGGATTTCTGCAGGAGCAGGGACTGCTGCCGGTGCGGTGAGGCATCCGGCAGCTTGCTGGTTGGCGGTCGATCCGCTTACTGGAAAGTCACGGGCCCCGTCAGGCTCAGCGTAGAGGGATACACCCCGCCGCTGGTCGCCGTGGTGAAGTTGGCACTGCTCGGCAGCGCTGGCGACCCGGTGGTAATGGCAGACGCGCCGCCGTCGGCCTGGAAGTCGATCTGCGCCACCGGTCCACCGGCATTGGCTGCCAGGGCGGCCGTCACCGAACTGGGCGTCAGGGTGCCAATGCCGCAGTTCTGGGCCACCACAAACTGGGACAGCGGCAGCGTGTAGGCCGTGGCGGCGGCCGATGTCGGCGTGAACACCGTCTCCAGCTTGATGTTGCAGGGGGCGGGGGCGGCGACTGTGCCGGTGTTGTAGAAATTGCCCAGCGTGAGGATTACCACCACGTTGTGGTTAGGCAAGCCATACCATTCCGGATTCTGGTTGAACATGAACGAGAGCGAGGTCTGGTTGGTGAGCTGCAACCCCGGCGTGTTGGCCGCGGCGCTGATCGCGGTCACCCCGGGCGCTTGCAGGTACAGGCCAACATATTCACCCGTGGGAATGGTGGGTGACTGGAAGAAGTAGAAGGCCGAACTGGTCGCACCAGAGGTACCGGCGAAGCCCTGGCCGGCGCACAACTCGGTCGCGTTGTTGGTGCCGGGCGGGCAGAAGAACCCATCCAGATTGCTGCCCGCGTAGCCACCATAGGTGCCACCGTTGAGGGTTGCCGCCGTCAGGCCGCCAAAGTTGGTTGCCGTGAAACCGCTCGAGAACACCACCGGGGTGGGCGTTGCGGGTGCACCGGCAATCGTGATGGTATTCGACACCGACATGGCGGCCGCGTACTGGGTGTTGCCGCCCTGGCTGGCGGTGACCGTGCAGGCACCGGCGGCAACCGCGGTCAGGGTGCTGCCGCTGACTGTACAGACCGTGGACGGCGACGCCGTGAAGCTGACCGGCAGGCTCGAACTGGCAGTAGCGCTCAGGCTGGCCGTGGCACCGATGGCCGGCGGCGTTGGCGCGGCGAAAGTGACGGTCTGCGGCTGACCATTGATCATGAAACTGACCGTGACTGCCGTGGCAGGACTATAGCTGGCATTGCCGGCCTGGCTCGCCACCAGCGTGCACTGGCCATCGGTCAACACGGTCAGCGTGCTGCCGCTGACGGTGCAGACACTGGTGGTGTTTGACGTGTACGTGACCGGCAGACCGGAAGAGGACGAGCCGGACAGGGTAACCGTGCCACCACCCACCGTGGGCGAGGAGGGGGCGGCAAAGCTGACGGTCTGGGCCGCCGGGGCAGCTGCCGTGGCCGACGACGCCGGGACGATCGTCCCGCCGCCACCACACGCGCTCAGCAGCAGTGTACCAACCACGGCGATGCCGAGGCATGGGCGTGAATACAGGGTTTGCATGATCTTTTCTCCTCTGAATCTCGTTATAGTTTTGAAAGCGCTTTCATACACCACCGGAAAAACACCCTGCGGCAAGCCGCAGGGCCTGACTGCCTGATACGTCAGAATGCGGCGTTGGGATAGGTGCCGGCTGCCGGACAACCGGACACCGTGGATGCCGCTGCCGCATTCGAGCACAGCAGCTGGCGTGGCGCACGGTTCTTGTCCCAGAACCCCCAGCCGTCATCGATGCCTTTCCACGTTTCGTCGAAGGCCTCGAAGTAGAACACCACCGAGGGCGCCGTGCTTGCACCAGAAGCGGTCCATGCCGACAGCAGGTCGAAGTACCAATGGGCATTGTCCTGGGTGGCTGCCCGGGTGGTGCTGGTGGTAATCACCCCGTTGGTGCAGGTGCCCTGCCCCTCCAGTGGGTTGCCTGTACCAACCGCGTTGGCGCTAGCACAGCCGGACGATGCGGTGAGGTAGGGATTGGTCGGCGTGGCTTTCCAGCCGGTTTCGCCAATGACGACCGGCAGGCCCGCTCCGCCATGACTGTGGATGTACGCTACCGCGTTGGCATAGGTGGTCTGCGCATTGGCCAGTGCCCCTGCCATCAGGGCAGTGGCCCGCTGCACCGACGTGCCACTGGCGGACACCTGTCCGGTCCATTGACCCTGGTTGCTGAACGGATAGGTGTGGATCGACACAAAATCCAGCAGCGGCAGGATCGTGTCCGGCAGATTGGGCTGCAGGCCGGCATAGAAGGTGTAATCGTCGTCCGCCGTGACCGGCTGGGCGATGTTCGACTTGACCGTCGTGACATATCCCTTCAGGCAGTTGATCGGCATGAACGCGCTGAAAAACCCGGTTTCGTTGCCCACGCTCATGGCAACCACGTTGGGGTAGGTGTTGGCGAGCTGGATGCCCTTCTGCACCTGCGCATCATTCTGCGCGCTGCCGCAGCTGGCCTGGCTGGCGGGCGCAATACCCGCCAGGAAGATGCCCTGATGGAACTTCATGTTCGGGTAGAACTGGGCGGCCACCTGCAGCACCGTTTCCGAGGTGGAATCCGCACCAAACAGCCGCAAGAGGGTGTAGCCGGCCGCATTCAGAAGGCCCAGGTCCTGCTGGATGTTGGCAGCGCTGACTGTTTCAACCCCGGGACCACCCGCCCGGTAAGGGCTGTAATTGATCGCCAGGGTGCCTGCCGTTGTGTACACGGCGGGAATGCTGCGCAGGGCCAGGGAGTGCGATCCGGTGGGCGTGGTCGCCGGGGTGGCTGTACCGGTGGTGCCGGCCGCAAGCCCGGTCACCCCATCACCACCACCACCGCAGGCTGCCAGCAGCAGGCCCAGAACCGGAATCCAGCGGCTTCCCTGTCGCGCCGCCTGCATGAACCATGCTGCATGTTGCCTGACCATCTGCTCTCTCCTCGGCACCAGATATCCGCGCTCTGTCGTCGCTGTAACGTCAATCCACCATCCGTGCCGCACGATCGCCGCAGGCGGGCGCTAGGTTTTGTACCCCCGCCACACCGGCTGCGGGATGGCGGAAATCCTGCCAATCCCCTCACCCTGGTTTCCGACGCCGCGCTTCCAGTCCTGGCTGCATGAAAGCGCTTTCAAACAGTAGCGCCGCCACGGTCAGGTGTCAAGCTGTCAGCCGGCGGGGACGCGCCGTAAAATGATGGATCATGCCTAGACTGGATTCGCCCCATGCTGCCTCCCCTGGTATCCGAGAACCTGGCCACCCTGGCCGGCGCCCTGGCAGCGGTTTCGCTCAGCCTGCTGGAATGGCTGCGGCCCAACGTACCGTACCCGCTGTCCTGGAACTGGTATGCGCGCGCGCTGGGCCTGGCAGCGGCGGGCATCGTGCTGACTGCCCTGACGGGTAACGGGTTTGAAGCCCTGTTTCACGGCGCCCGGGCGTGGCCAGCCGTGAGCGCCGCCTTGAACCAAAGACCAGCCTGGCTGGCCGGATTTTGCGGTTACCTGGGGGTGACGCTGGTGGTGTACTGGTGGCACCGCGCCCGCCATGCCAGCGACCTGCTGTGGCGGGTGTTTCACCAGATCCACCACAGCCCCAATCGCCTGCAGGCGTTTACGGCGTTCTACGCCCATCCGATCGATTTCATGCTGAACACGGTGATCGTCAATCTGGTCGCCTACGCTGTGCTTGGGCTCAGCGTGGAAGGCGCCGTCTGGGCAGCCATCTGGACCAACCTGTTCGACCTATGGGAACACACCAACGTGCGCACTCCGCGCTGGCTGGGTTTCATCGTAGTGCGCCCGGAAATGCACCGGGTCCATCACGAAAGCGATGTGCACGCCAAGAACTATGGCATTCCGCTCTGGGACATGCTGTTTGGCACCTTCGAAAACTCGCATCGACAGGTGCCGGCCTGCGGCTTCACCCCGGAGCGCGAGCAGCGGCTGCTGGCCATGCTGGGCTTCCGCGACCTGCACAAGTCCTGATCGCAACAGCACCGGCCGGATGCCGGCAGGATATGGTCAGTGCAGGCAGTGTATATGTTTGCAGTGCAGCAACCTGGCTGCCCCCCGAAAGGCACTCGCCACAAGGGCTTGCGCCAGTTATATTGCCCGCTGATAACGATTGCAGCGCCTGTGGCAACCCTGCGGCAGCGCGCCCGGAGGAAGCGATCTGATGTTGATGACGGACACCCATGCGGCCCAACTCCTGGAGGAGATCACGGCCGAACTCTCGCAGCGTGGTGCCGAAGCGGGCGGGCAGGATGACTGGCACCCATTCGCCACCCGTCTGCGGCAGCATTTCCCGACTCTGCTGACCGAACTCACCGCGCTGTATGGCGACAGGGCCGATTTCCGGCAATTCCTGCGCGCCCTGATCGCAAGCGCCCTGGCCGCGTGGCAGGCGCGCCCGGCTGACCTGCGCGCCCTCGACGCCGCCCGCGAGACCGAGCCCGACTGGTTCCAGTCCCACCGCATGCTGGGTGGCGTGTGCTACGTCGACCTGCACGGCCACAACCTGCGGGGGATCGCTGCCCAGATTCCCTACTTCAAGGAGCTGGGGATCACCTATCTGCACCTGATGCCGCTGTTCCGCTGTCCGGACGGCAACAGCGACGGCGGGTATGCGGTCAGCAGCTATCGCGCCGTGCACCCGGCGCTTGGCACCATCGAAGACCTGCGCGCGCTGGCCCATGCCCTGCGGCAGGAAGGCATCAGCCTGGTGCTGGATTTCATCTTCAACCACACCTCAAACGAACACGACTGGGCACGGCGCTGTCTGGCGGGCGACCCGGCGTATCAGGACTTCTATTTCCTGTTCCCCGACCGCACGATACCCGACCAGTTTGACGCCACGCTGCGTGAGATCTTTCCCGACCAGCATCCGGGGGGGTTTTCGCAGCTGGCCGATGGCCGCTGGGTTTGGTCCACGTTCAACACCTTCCAGTGGGACCTGAACTACGGCAACCCTGCCGTTTTCAAGGCCATGGCGGAAGAGATGCTGGCCATCGCCAATCTGGGCACCGAAGTCCTGCGCATGGATGCCGTTGCCTTCGTCTGGAAGCGCCTTGGCACCACCTGCGAAAACCTGCCCGAAGCCCACACCGTGATCCGGGCCTTCAGCGCCCTGGTCCGTATCGCCGCGCCTGGCTTGCTGTTCAAATCCGAGGCCATCGTGCATCCCGATGATGTGGTGAAGTACATCTCGCCGCAGGAATGCCAGCTTTCCTACAATCCCCTGCAGATGGCCCTGCTCTGGAACACGCTGGCCACCCGCGAAGTGAACCTGCTGCAACAGGCACTGGAGCAGCGTCACACCCTGCCGCCCGGCACAGCGTGGGTGAATTACGTGCGCAGCCACGATGACATCGGCTGGACCTTTTCCGATGAGGACGCCGCGCAGTTCGGCATTCAGGGCTTTGATCACCGCCAGTTTCTCAACCGCTTCTTTGTCAATCGCTTTCCCGGCAGTTTCGCCCGCGGCGTGCCCTTTCAGGACAACCCGGCAACCGGCGACTGCCGCATCTGCGGAACCAGTGCGTCGCTGGCTGGCCTCGAACAGGGCGACCCGCTTGCCGTGGCCAGAATCCTGCTGCTGTACAGCGTGGTGCTGAGCAGCGGCGGCATTCCCCTGCTCTATCTTGGCGACGAGGTGGGGGTGCGCAATGATCCTAGCTACCTGCAGGATCCGAGCAAGGCTGCCGACAGCCGCTGGGTGCATCGGCCACCCTACGATGCCCCCGGACATGCCGCACGTTACGACCGCGCAACGCCTGCCGGCCAGATCTTCACCGGCATGCAGCACATGATCCGCATCCGCCAGTCGCACCCGGTCTTCGGCGGCAATGCGCTGACTGGTTTCCGCTCCGGCAACCCGCATGTCCTGGGATACACGCGGGGCAGCGGAAGCACCGCCGTGCTGGTGCTCGCCAATTTCAGCGAACGCACCCAGGACATCTCGGCGCGAACCCTGTCGGCGCAAACGGCGCTGATGCGCGACCTGATCACTGGCAACCTGCTGCCCACCCGGGCCGGCGTCAGCCTCGCCCCTTACCAGGTGGTCTGGCTGGAAAGCCTGGCCTAGTGGAAAGCCGGGCCTAGCCTGGTAGGAAAGCCGGCCCTAGTGGAAAGCCAGTCCCGGTAGAAAGCCAAGCCTCGCCTGGCCTGGCAGGAAAGCCGGGCCAGGCCTGGCAGGTTCCCGCCGCCGATCAGTGATGGGCAAACACGCGGATGCTGCCGTCCTTCTGCACGAGCAGGGTGTCGTAGTGTTCCGGCTGGTCGCTCTCCATGCCAGGGGATCCTGCCGGCATGCCCGGCACTGCCAGGCCGAGCGCCTGCGGTGCCTCCTTCAGCAGCCGCTGGATGTCGGCTGGTGGCACGTGCCCTTCGATCACATAGGCGCCAACCTTCGCGGTGTGACAGGCATCCATTTCCGCCGGCATGCCCAGACCGGCACGCGCAGCGGCTGGCGCTGCGATGTCATGGGTGCGCACCGGGAAACCGCTGGCGCGCAAGCGTTGTGACCAGATCTCGCAACAGCCACAGGAAGCGCTCTTGTAGACGTCCACCACCGGCAGTTCCGCGGCACGGACCACCGGGACTGCCGTCAGCAGCGTGATTAGCAGGCTTGCGGCCACCCGCAGTCGGCGCGGCAGGGCACCGTACAACCCCGTACCGTATAAGCCAGTACTGTACAACCCAGTCAAGCGTTGCGGGCACCGGGGATGCCGGGATGGCAGGTCACAGAAGGACATCGGGACTCCAGTATGCTACAGGCAGCATGACCGATGATGGGGAACAGGATCGCCATAGGGTAACGCAGGACACACGATCGGATCGTGATACGTGGGCCGATGGAACCTCGCCCTGCAGATACGGGTCGGAGCCAGTCCTTGTCTGCTGATGCCAACGCCTGATGCCTTATCTCCCAACCGTTCGTGCGGCACGTCTGTGTGCCACTCTTTGTTTTGTCGCGTCAGCCATCGGCTTGACCGGCACCGCCCAGGCCGGCGGCCTGCTTGACCTCGACCATCGGGTGGCGCTGGACCAGCGCGGCATCTGGGCCCGCTCCGATCAGTTGCTGCTGCAATACGGCGTGATTGCCGTGGAAGTGGGTGGTGGCCTGTGGCTGGGGCGCGATGATCCGCTCGGCGAAACCTTGTGGCGCTCGGTCGATGCATCGGCCACGTCCGGCATCGCGGCACAGGCGTTGAAGTCGCTCAGCGGACGGGTACGGCCGAGCGATACCAGCAACCCCGACCTGTGGCACCAGGGCAGCAGCAACCAGAGCTTTCCGAGTGGCGAGGTGACGCTGCAGGCCGCCTTTGTCACGCCCCTGATCGTCCGCTATGGCAGTGAACATCCCGTGGTGTGGGCGCTCGAAGCCCTGCCCGCTTACGACGCGATTGCCCGGGTGAAGAGCCAGGCGCACTGGCAGAGCGATGTGCTGGCCGGCTGGGCGCTGGGAACCGGGTTTGGCTACTGGGCCGCCACACGCGGCGAGCCACCACTGTCGGTACAAGTCCTGCCTGGTGGCTTTACGGTGGGCTGGCGCAGTCGCTTCTGACGGAAGCGGGCTGGCGTCACCCCAGATCGTGCCGGATGCGGTCGCTCAGCAGGTCGACCAAGGTAACCAGCAGCAGGGTGGCAAGCACGACTGTCGAGGCGCGACCGAGCTGGAACAGCTGCAGGTGATAGGACAGCAGTTGCCCAAGACCGCCAGCCCCCACCACCCCGAGGACGGCGGCGGCCCGGATGTTGTTTTCCCAGCGGTATAGGGTGTAGCTCAGCAGTTGCGGCAGCACCTGCGGCAGGCGCGCATAACAAAACACCTGCAAGGGGCTGGCGCCGGCAGCGGCCAGGGCAAATGCAGGACCCTGGGGCTGGTTTTCCAGGGCTTCAAGGTAGAGTCGCCCCAGCACCCCGGCAGTGTGCAGGGTGAGCGCGAGCGTGCCGGCGAAGGGCCCCAGCCCTACCCAGATCAGCAGAAGGCTTGCCCAGGCCAGTTCCGGCACCGCGCGCAGGACATTCAGCACTGGGCGCACACCGCTTGCGCCGTAGGCAATCAGCAGCCCGATCACGGCCGCCAGCGCCGTGCTGAGTGCCGACATGGCGAAGGTTTCCAGCGTGCCGTAAGCCACGGTCCGCAAAAAATCGGCGTGCAGATCAGGTTGCACCAGTTCACGCACGAACCGGCCCATGGCACGCAGACTGTCGAGCGTGAAAAATTCACCGGTATGCAGCGAGAGGCTGGCAAAGCTTGCCACCACCAGGGCCAGCACCACCACGGTGGCGCCAAGACGGGCCCGCAGCGGGGTGATGGCGGTCACGCCCAGACCCGCCGCAAGCCGTGACTGATCAGGTCAGCCAGACCAACCAGCAACACAAACATCAGCAGCAAGGTGGTGACTTCGTTGGCCTGCATCATCTTGAGGGACTGATCCATCATCTGGCCCAGCCCGCCGGCCCCCACAAATCCCAGCACCACCGAGGTTCGCACGCCGCACTCCCAGCGATAGACGGTGTAGGAAATCAGTTCATCGGCACACTGGGGCAGCAGCCCGAAAGCGAACGCCTGCAGGCGGCCACTGCCCTGGCGCAGCAGCGCCACCACAGGGCCGGGATCGGCTGCCTCGAACATCTCGGCATACACCTTGGCCAGCATGCCGCTGTAGGTGATCGCAATGGCGAAGACGCCTGCAGCAGGGCCCAGACCCACCACGCGCACCAGCAGCAGCGCCCAGACCAGCTCCGGCACGCTGCGCAGGAACACCAGCAGCAGGCGCAGCAGCGCACGTCCGCCCCGCCCCGCTGGCGAAGCGCGCTGCAAGGACTGCCCCAGCGCCGACAGGGATAGCACCCGGGTCAGTACCAGCGCGGCCGGCACACCCAGTGCCAGGGCCAGCACCAGGCCACAGGTTGCCATGGCCACCGTGAGCCAGGTCTGGCGCAGCACCTCCAGCAGGAAGGCCGGTGCCAGGGCAGGCGGCAGGAATCCGGCCAGAAAACCGCGCATGGCATCGGCTGAGGTCGGATCGAACAGCACTGCCAGGTGGAACTCCGTCAGGCGCAGCAGCGCCCACACCAGCAATCCGGTCAGGATGACGGCCAGCAGTCGTCCGGGACCCGCCGGGTCGGTGCCCCGGGATGGCAGCGCCGTCATGCGGCGGGCGCGCCACGCGACGGCGCAGGCCCGTCTGTCGGGCTTGCAGACAGCATCATCGGGGCAGGCGCGATGGGATCAGACGGCCTTGGGTCAGACGTCATGGTGGCGGTCACCATGGCGGCAGGCACCCCCTCCCCGCCGTAGAGATCCGCGAGATCTTCCGGCCGGATATCGGCTGGCGCCCGGTCGAACACCACCGCCCCCTCACGCAGGCCGAGCACGCGTGGAAACCAGGCCATCGCGATGTCGACCTGATGGAAAGACACCACCAGGCTTGCGCCATGATCGCGCGCTGCTTCGGTCAGAGCCTGGACCGCCTGGCGCGCCCGCACGGGATCCAGGGCGGCGAGCGGCTCATCAACCAGCCACAGGCGGGCTGGCGACACCAGCCCGCGCGCCAGACCGACACGCTGACGCTCACCACCCGAGAGACGGTCAACGCGTTCGAAGATTTTGTCGGCCAGATCAAAGCGCTGCAAGGCTGCCGACGCCTCGGCAATTTCCCGGCGCGATGGGTGCACCCAGCTCGACAGGCTGCGCCACGCCCCGAGGGCCGACAGACGCCCGGCCAGAACGCTGGTGACCACGCGCTGGCGTGGCGGCAGCGGCGGTACCTGCGGTGCCAGAAACACGTTTGCGCGGAGCCGGTGCCGGACACCTGAAGACAGCGCCCAGGGCTGCTTGTCGCCGAATTGCACCACACCCGCCGTGGGTGCCAGCGCCAGCGCCAAGACATGCAGCAGCGTGGTCTTGCCGGCCCCGGATGGGCCGATCAAGGCCACCTGCTCGCCCGGCGCAAGGGTGAGATCCAGCCCCCGCAACACCGCAACCTCCGGCTGCGGTCCGGCAACAACGGCCTGCAGGCGGACTGTGCAGGGGGATTCAGGGGAAGCAGACATGGCGCGCAGTGTAGTCGGACTCAGCCCTGCACGGTGCGGAAGCTGCAGAAGATGTCGGTGCGTCCGGCCGGATAGAAATTACGGTAACGCGGATCGCGCAGGCGGGCATGCGTTGCCGGCGAGGCGCCCTTCAGCAAGCGGTGGGTGTGAAACCAGGGCTGCGAGTAATCCTCGTAGGGATGCGCCACAAAGCCTGGAAACGGTGCGAAGGCGTCGCGGGTCCATTCCCATGCGTCGCCCCACCGGAAGCGGTTCTGCGTGCGGACGGCCAGCATCCATTCGCCCTCGCTGGGCAGCCTTCGTCCGGCCCAGGCGCAATAGGCATCCGCCTCGTGGGCGCTGGCGTGCAGCACCGGATCACTGGCACGCAGGGCGCGCCACTGCCCGAACCAGCATCGTTCGAGGGTACCGGCACGCCAACGGTGAAATGCCGGCAGCTCCCGTTGTTCGGCCTGGCGCCAGGCCCAGCCCGCGGCGGTCCACCAGCGCGCCGTGTGATAGCCATCCGCGGCCATGAAGGCCAGAAAGTCCTGCACGGTGGTGAGGGTGGCATCGATCCGGCTGTCAGCCACTGTCACCATCTGCGGCGGACACTCGTTGTCGAAGGCAAATCCGGCAGCCGGCCAGCCCAGCACGACGGAACCGCCAGACAGCACCAGGGTTTGCGGCGAGGCCGGTGGCTCGCAATCGCCACCTGCCATGTCGCTGGTCACCCCGGCTGGTGCGAACCCCTCGAGGGTCAGTCCGAGCAGTGCTGCGGCATGATTGGCCATGTAAATGGCAGCCTCGTTGTGCATGTCTTCGTGAAACAGCGCCAGCCGATGGAAGTACAGGGCAGCGTCGCCCTCGGCTTGCCGCTCGAGCAGCGCGAGACTGGCAGACAAGGTTTCCACCAGGTAGGCACGCAAGATGTCATCGTCCGGCAGGGGCAGATGCCAGCGCGTGCCGTGTGCCACCTGCGAAGAGTTGTACAGGGCGTCGGCGTTTTCGAGCCAGGCCGGGCCACGGGCAGCATCCGGGCGGGCCGCCACCCCGGCCAGCCGCTCGGGATTGCGGTTCAGCCAGTACTCCTGAAACCAGGCAATGTGGCCTGCCTCCCACGCCGGCGGATTGAAGGCGCGCAGTTCCGGCAGGATCGATCCCGGCAATCCCAGCGATTGCCATAGGCTAAGATGATGCAGGGTGGTGGCCCGGGTTTCGCGCAGGGCAGCCGCCAGGTCACGTCCCGCCAGGGTCCGCGCACAAGCCACAGGAATCACGTGATCACACTTCCGTCAGATGGGGGTTTGCCCGCGCCACACCAGGCCGCCGACACGCCGGCAGAGCCGCCGCTCGCGCTCATTGTCGGGCCTGCCGGCGCGGACGACAACAACGGCAACTGGCGCACCGCGCGCCGCTGGGCCGATCTGCTAGAGCCGGACTGGCGTACCCGGCTACTTTCTGGCGGTGCTGACG